>CALANM010000031.1 GCA_937926065.1 uncultured Microbacterium sp. | reverse complement strand
AGACGAGCGTCTTGTAGCCGAAGATCGGCTTGCGACTGAACACCGGGAAGATCTCGGACACGATGCCGAAGAACGGCAGCGCGATGATGTACACCTCAGGGTGCCCGAAGAACCAGAACAGGTGCTGCCAGAGGAGCACACCGCCATTCTGCGGGTCGTAGATGTGCGAGCCCAGCACGCGGTCGGATGCGGCAGCCAGAATCGCCGCAGCCAGCACCGGGAACGCCATGAGGATCAGGATGCTCGTCACGAGGGTGTTCCACGAGAAGATCGGCAGGCGCCACATGGTCATGCCCGGGGCACGCATCGTGATGATCGTCGTGATGAAGTTGACGGCGCCGAGGATCGTGCCGAAGCCGCTCATGCCGAGGCCGAGCATCCAGAGGTTGCCGCCCGCGCCCGGTGAGAAGGTCGCGTTGGCGAGGGGCTGATAGGCGAACCATCCGAACGCGGCCGCACCCTGCGGAGTGAGGAAGCCGGCGACGGCGATCAGCGACCCGAACAGGAACAGCCAGAAGGCGAACGCATTCAGACGCGGGAACGCGACGTCGGGCGCGCCGATCTGCAGCGGCAGCACCGCGTTCGCAAAGCCCGCGAACAGCGGCGTCGCGAACATGAGCAGCATGATCGTGCCGTGCATCGTGAACAGCTGGTTGTACTGCTCCTTGGTCGGCACGACCTGCATGCCGGGCTCGAACAGCTCAGCGCGGATGATGAGCGCCATGACGCCGCCGAGCAGGAAGAAGAGCACGGAGGCGATCAGGTACATGTAGCCGATCGTCTTGTGGTCGGTGGAGGTGACCCACTTGACGATCAGGTTGCCCTTCTGCTCCACACGCGACGCGCTCATGAGCGCAGCCTGGCGCGGGGGCAGCGTGGTCGGACGGCTGAGCGTCTCGCTCTCGAGCGGAAGCGTCGTCGCCATCAGTGGTCTCCCTCGGATTCAGCGTGACCGTCGGTACCGGGAAGGTTCTGCAGGCGGTCGTAGGCGTCGTTGATGTCGCCGGTCTGTCCGGCATCGCGCAGCGAGGCGAGGTACGCGTCGTACTCGGCCTGCTCGACGACCTTGACGTCGAAGAGCATCATCGAGTGGTACTGGCCGCAGAGCTCGGCGCACTTTCCGTCGTACTCGCCGACTCGGGTCGGGGTGAAGGACCAGTAGTTGTCCTTGCCGATGTACATGTCCTTCTTGTAAAGGAAGTCGATGATCCAGAAGGAGTGGATCACGTCGCGCGACGTGAGCTTGATCTTCACTTCCTTGTCGACCGGCAGGTAGAGCGTCGGAAGCTCGCTCGTGATGTTGCCCTGGTCGTCGGTCTGGGCTTGGACGCCCATCGACCAGACGGCGTCGGAGGCGTCCTCGCAGTCGTTACCGGCGTACTGGAAGTCGAACGCCCACTGCTTGCCGATCGCGGTGATGCAGACATCGGGGTCGTCGTACTGGGTCTCAAGAATGGCCTGGTCGCGGGCTGTGAACGCGAAGAAGCCGATGACGAGGATGAACGGCACGATCGTGTAGAAGATCTCGATCGGCATGTTGTACCGCATCTGCACCGGCAGGCCGGTCTGGCCCTTGCGACGGCGGTAGGCGATGGCGGCGAAGCCCATCAGCGCCCACGTGATGACGCCGACCACGAGCAGGACGATCCAGGAGTTCACCCAGAGACCGGAGACCATCTCTGTGCGGTCGGTCGCCTGCGTCCCGTCGTCGGTGAAGCCCGGAAGGAATCCGTTCAGCTCGGTCGGGGTGCAGGCCGCCAGAGCGATCGCCGTAGCGATGCCCAGCGGGATGACGGCCCAGCGGAGGCGACGTTTGACGCGCACGGTGCACCTTTCGGGGTCATGAAGGTCGAACACCAGCCAGTCTAGGGCAACCTCTCACCTGATTCAGGCCACGCCCACAGGATGTTCTGCCTTCCGGCAGGGGGAAAGCCGGTCTGATCAGTGGAAGCTGTCGCCGCAGGCGCAGCTGCCGGCAGCGTTCGGATTGTCGATCGTGAAGCCCTGCTCCGAGATCGTGTCCTTGAAGTCGATCGTCGCGCCGTCAAGGTACGGGACCGACATGTCGTCGACGATAACCTCGACGCCGTCGAAGTCGACGGTCTTGTCGCCGTCGAGGAAGCGCTCGTCGAAGTACAGCTGGTAAATCAGGCCCGAGCAGCCGCCGGGCTGGACGGCGACGCGCAGACGCAGGTCGTCGCGGTTCTCCTGGTTCAGCAGACTCTTCACCTTGGCGGCGGCGGCCTCGGTCAGCACGACCCCGTGATCGGGCGTGGCGGTGGCTGCAGGCGACGTGGCGATGTCGGTCATGACTCTCCTGGAGGTCGGGCCGTCGGTGCGCTTCAGGCGCGGAGACGGCGGATGTCTCGATTCTACCGTCCTGCCTGCAGGAACGGCCCGACCTCACAGGGAATCAGAGCGTCGTGGAATCGAGACTCTCGAGCAGCAGCGCCTCGGACACGAGGGCGTGACGGAAGGTCTCGACGTGAAGCGACTCGTTGGGCGCGTGGGCTCGGGCGTGAGGGTCTTCGACGCCCGTCACGAGGATCTGAGCGCCCGGGAACTCGCGGACGAGATCGGCGATGAACGGGATCGACCCGCCCACCCCGATGTCGACGGGCGCGGCGCCGTAGCCCTCCTCCAGGGCCGCCCGCGCCTGACCGACGGCGTCACCCGAGGTGTCGACGAGGAACGGATCGCCCAGATCGACATCGCGGAACGTCAGCCGGGCGCCGAACGGCGCATGAGCCCGCAGGTGGGCCTCGATCGCGGCGTACGCGTCCTTCGCGGGCTGACCGGGAGCGATGCGCGCGCTGATCACCAGAGACAGTTCCGGCGTCAGCGTGTTCGACGCGTTCCGCACCGACGGGAAGTCGATGCCGGTGACCGTGATGGACGGCTTGTTCCAGATCCGGCTGAGGATCGTCCCGCGGCCGACGGGGCTCACGCCCTCCGGCAGCCCCGCCTCGCCGCGGAGCGTCGCCTCCGAGTAGTCGGGAGTCTCGGCGTCCCGCTCGGTCAGTCCCTCGACCGCGACGGCCCCGTCGCCGTCCCACAGCGTCGACAGCATCTTGACGGCCGCCATCATGGCGTCGGGGACTGCTCCCCCGTACATGCCCGAGTGGGAGGCGTGGCTGAGAGTGCTGACGTCGAGGGTGAACCGGACGTTGCCGCGCAGCGAGACGGTGAGCGCGGGCGTCACGGCATCCCAGTTGCCCGAGTCCGCCACCACGATCACGTCGGCGCGCAGCGCGTCGGCATTGTCGGCGAGGAACTGAGCGAACGAGCCGGAGCCGGCTTCCTCCTCGCCCTCGATGAAGAGATTGACGCCGAGGTCGAAGTCGGTGCCAAGCACCTCGACGAGCGCGCGCAAGGCTCCGACGTGTGCCATCACTCCGGCCTTGTCGTCGGCGGCCCCGCGACCGTAGAGCCGACCGTCACGGAGCGTCGGCTCGAAAGGCGCGGACTCCCACAGCCCGTCGTCACCCGTCGGCTGCACGTCATGGTGCGCATAAAGCAGGATCGTCGGACGCCCGTTCCGCGCGGCGCGCGTCGCGAGGACCGCCGGCATCCCCTCCTCCCCCGTGCCTGGAATGGTCGCGGTCTTCACCTCGACGCGGTCGAAGACGCCGATGCCGTCGAGCAGTGCCCTGACTGCTTCGGCGCTGCGCTGCACCTGCGCACGGTCGAATCCGGGGAACGCGATCGACGGGATGCGCACGAGAGAGCCGAGATCGGCGAGGGCAGAGGGCAGCGCGGCCTCGGCCGCTGCCCGGACGGCTTCACGCCGGGGAAGTTCAGAGGTCATGCGGGTAATCTTAAGGGGCCCGCTTTCCGCCGATCCGAGGTTCCACCCGTGGCCAAGACCCCCGCCGTACCCGCTCCCGACACCGAGCCCGACGTCCCCTCCGGGCCGGGGAAGAACCGACCGACGCCGACACGCGCCGAACGCGAGGCCGCTCGCAAGCGCCCGCTCGTGGCCGACACCAAGGAAGCCCGCGCGCGTGCGAAGGCCGAGCTCGCCGCCCAGCGGGAGAAGGCCCGCATCGGCATGGCGAACGGAGACGAGCGCTACCTGCCGGCACGCGACAAGGGGCCGCAGCGACGCTTCGCGCGCGACTTCGTCGACGCCGGCTGGCACATCGGCGAGCTGATGATGCCGCTCATGATCGTCGTCATCCTGCTCAGCCTCATCCCGAGCCGCGACGTGGTCTTCTACGGCTTCCTCGGGCTCTGGATGTTCATCCTCTTCGTGGTCGCCGACATGATCATCACGAGCGCCCGCGTCAAGCGCGCCGCGAAGGCCAAGTGGGGCGAACGCCGCGAGAAGGGCCTCGGATGGTACGCGGCGATGCGCTCCATCCAGATGCGCTTCATGCGACTGCCCAAGGCGCAGGTCAAGCGCGGCGAGTTCCCCGCGTGACCCCGTGAACCAGGGAACGGCCCGCACCTGCCACGGTGCGGGCCGTTCTCGTCAGCGGCCCTTCGTCGACAGGACCTTGTAGCGATACTCGATCGTGATGGATTCGACACCCAGCCTGCTCCGCTTGCCGAGGCCCGCGATCACGACCAGCCTGCGCGTGCCCTCAGGCAGCGACAGCCAGCGGTTCCAGCTGGCCCCCTTCGCGACCAGCTCGACGCCCTTCACGATCTCGTCGCCGGGGCGGGCATACCCCCGCCGCGGTGCGCGAGGCTGTGTCGCACACGTCCTCCCCCGGTTCAACACACGAACGAGAAGACTCTCATGAAGAGTGGGTTCGGCGATAGGTCCGAAGGTGCAGGCGTCAGCGCAGGGCGAGTCCCCGGTTGACCTGACGGGCCCACAGCGGCCCGCGGTAGATGAACGCCGTGTAGCCCTGCACGAGGTCCGCTCCTGCCTCCAGGCGCTCGCGCACATCGTCGGCGGTCTCCACTCCCCCGGCCGCGATAACGCAGAAATCCGCGGGGACCGACGCTCGCACGATTCGGAGGACGTCCAGCGCCCGCTCCCGGAGGGGAGCGCCCGAGAGTCCGCCTGCTCCGATCGCCGCGACTTCGTCGACGCCAGCCGCCAGACCCTCCCGGGAGATCGTCGTGTTCGTCGCGATCAGGCCCGCCAGCCCCACGTCGACCGCGAGGCGCGCGATCGCCTCGACCTCCTCGTCCGGGAGGTCGGGAGCGATCTTCACGAGCAGCGGTGTCGCGCCGGCGGCCGCGTGCACCGCCTCCAGCAGGGGACGCAGCGTCTCGACCGCCTGCAGCCCGCGGAGCCCCGGCGTGTTCGGCGACGACACGTTGACGACGAGGTAGTCGGCAACGGGTGCCACCAGCCTCGTGCTGGCGACGTAATCCGCGGTCGCGCGCTCGACGTCGACGACGCGGCTCTTGCCGATGTTCGCGCCGATGACGGGGCGCGAGGAGCGACGGCGGAGGCGTGCGAGCCGGCGGGATGCCGCGGCGGCTCCGGCGTTGTTGAAGCCCATCCGGTTGATCAGCGCCCGGTCGTCGATGAGGCGAAACAGACGCGGCCGCGGGTTGCCGTCCTGCGGAATCGCCGTGACCGTCCCGATCTCGACGTGACCGAAGCCGAGGGAGTGAAGGCCCTTCACCGCGACGGCGTTCTTGTCGAAACCCGCCGCGATGCCGAAGGGCGAATCGAACACGAGTCCGAGCCGCTCGGTTCGCAGCGACGCGTCTGGGCGCGTGAGAGCACGGGCCAGCCACGAGAGCGGCGGCACGCCGAGCAGGCGGATCACCGGCATCACCAGGCGGTGCGCCGTCTCGGCATCCATGCGGGAGAAGACGGTGCGGAAGATGAACGGGTACATCGGCTCCCAGCCTTGAATCGCGAGGTCAGTCGGCTGCGGCTGCCCGAGCCGCGTGGTCAGCGCGCAACTGCGCGATCGACGCCTCGAAGTCCTCCAGCGAGTCGAAGGCCTGGTACACGCTTGCAAAGCGCAGGTAGGCCACCTCATCGAGCTCGCGCAGCGGTCCGAGGATCGCAAGGCCGATCTCGTTCGTATCGATCTGCGACGATCCCGTCTGGCGCACGGCCTCCTCAACGGCCTGCGCCAGCACCGCAAGGTCGGAGTCCGTCACGGGACGGCCCTGGCACGCCTTGCGGACGCCGGACATGACCTTCTCCCGACTGAACGGCTCGATGACGCCCGATCGCTTGATCACGTTGAGACTCGCCGTCTCGATGGTCGAGAAGCGCCCGCCGCATTCGGGACACTGCCGCCGACGACGGATGCTGAGTCCGTCGTCGCTCGTCCGGGAGTCGATGACGCGGGAGTCGGGGTGACGACAGAAGGGGCAATGCATGGTGACTCCAGCCTAGGGTGCCGTCGGCGTCTCGAAACGTGCCGTGACCGCTTCGCCGTGTGCCGGCAGCGCCTCCGCCGTCGACAGCGCGACGATGCCCGCACTCACGGACGCCAGGGCGTCGCGGTCATACCGGATGACCTGCTGCGGCCGCAGGAACGTCGAGGCCGACAGGCCCGAGGCGTAGCGAGCCTGACCGCCCGTGGGCAGCACGTGGTTGCTTCCTGCGAGGTAGTCGCCCAGGCTCACGGGCGTGTGGTCGCCGACGAACACCGCTCCCGCGTTGACGTAGTCGTCGACGACGGGGTCAGCGAGGTGGAGTTCCAGGTGCTCAGGCGCATACGCGTTGCTGAACGCCGTTGCGGCCGCGATGTCATCGACGAGCACGATCGCCGACTGCGGGCCCCGCAGGGCCTCGGCGATGCGATCAGCGTGCAGCGTGGCTGCCGCACGTGCCTCGACCTCAGCCGCGACCGTGGCGGCGAGCTGATCGGAGGGCGTCACAAGGACGGCGGCGGCCTGCTCGTCGTGCTCCGCCTGGCTCACCAGGTCGGCTGCGACCAGACGGGGATCGGCGGAGTCGTCGGCGACGATGAGGATCTCCGTCGCGCCGGCCTCTGAGTCGGTGCCGACCATGCCCGCGACGACGCGCTTCGCGAGCGCGACGAAGTTGTTGCCCGGCCCGGAGATGACATCGACGCCGTCGAGACCGAGGGTCGGTATGCCGTATGCCAGCGCCCCGATCGCGCCGGCTCCGCCCATCGCATAGACCTCCTCGACGCCGAGGAGCTTGGCCGCGGCGAGGATGACGGGGTGGACGCGGCCACCCTGGTCGCGCTGCGGCGGGGATGCCAGGGCGACCTGCTGCACTCCGGCGACCTGGGCGGGGACGACGTTCATCACGACGCTCGACGGGTACACGGCCTTGCCGCCGGGCACGTAGACGCCGACCCGCTGCACGGGCCGCCAGCGCTGCTCGACGCGTGCGCCGGGTGCGAGCTCGGTGACCGCGTCTTCAGGAACCTGCGCGGCCGACGCACGGCGCACGCGGGAGATGGCCTCATCGAGTGCCTCACGCACGGCGGGATCGAGCGAGGCGAGTGCTTCGTCGAGGTGATGCGCGGGAACCCGCACCTCGTGGCCCTCGACGCCGTCGAACTGTGCGGCCTGCTCACGCAGCGCCTCCTCCCCGCGCGCGGCCACGTCGTGGACGATGCGAGCAGCGGTGGTGAGCGCCTCGTCACGGGCGGCGGAGGCCCGAGGCACAGCGGCGAGGAGTTCGGCCGTCGTGAGGACGCGACCGCGCAGATCGATCGTGCGAAGCATCCTTCCAGCGTACTTTGCTCGCCGATGCGGCATGACCGCCCCCTCCCCCTTCAACGGCGAGAGGGGGCGCTGATGATGCGATTCAGCCGCGCGTGACGCCGGCGACGTCGTGCAGGTAGCCGACGCGCCCGTCTTCGTGACGCACGACGAAGGTGTCGCCGCGGTCCTCGATCACGAGCGCCCACGCGGTCGGTCCGATGGTGAACAGCGGGATGCCGTTCTCGTCGACGACGTCACGCTCGACGGGCGCAAGCGCCCAGAAGGCCTGGGTCGCCGCGGGCGCCGGCTCGGGATCCCGTTGATCGTCGAACGGCGCGAACACCGGTTCGGGCTCGGATGTCGCGACCGGCGCCGGGGCCTGACCTGTCTCCGCGACGGGCTCCTCGTGGGTCGGCGCGGGCTTGGCCGGGCGCGGGACGACGGTTCGCACGGGGCGTGCGCTGCGGTGCGCGGGGACCTCAGGGCGTCCACGGAAGTCCTCGTCGAACGGGGGGATGAACGGTGCAAGGACGGTGAGGAAGACGCCGGCCAGCATCAGGAGGAACTCGACCCACACGACCCAGCTGCTGAGCCACAGGCCGGTCTGGATGCCACGGGCGATATTGGTCCAGAGCGTGCCGAGCCAGATGAGGGCCGACACCGAGAACGCGACGGAGGCGAACTGGTCGACGGCCAGCGAGCCGACGCGACGGATGCCGTCCGGTGAGAACCTCCGCAGCACGATCAGGAAGACGGCGGCCGTCGGGACGCCGATCGTGAGGATCCAGTCGATGCCGGAACTCCAGACGGATCCGAAGGGGAGAAGCACGGACTGCACACGGGTGTCGACCCAGACGGAGAAGAACGACACGATGAAGGCGAGGAGCCACACACCCAGAAGGGCGATCTCGCGGATGCTGAAAGGGCCGATGCCGTACTGGACATCGTCGTTCTGGGTCGATGAATCGAACGAGAACGGCCCCTCGGCTTCAGAGCTGACGGGCGTCCCGTAACGCGAGTCGTCGGCGACTGCTCCGGTGTGGTCACCGGTGGTCGCGTCCGGTTCGTTCCGGGGGAAGGTGGGGTCGTCGCTCACGACGTGATCCTTTCGACTGATGGGCGGATCGGTCTTTGCGATCCTACTCGCGTGGCCTCCGTGGGCCAGGGGGTGGACAGCGGTGCGGTACAGGGCTCAGCCGAGGCAGTTCGGCCCGAGGAGTCCCTTCAGCTCGCCATACAGGTCGACGGTCACCGAGACAGGCTTCGGCACTTCGAACACTTTGGCCGTCCCTCCCCGGTGGAGCTTGAGCGTGACCTCGGTGGCCCCTGGGTGCCTGCCGAGCACCTCGGCGAGCTGCGAGATCGTCGTCTCGGTGGCCCGATGCTCGGGCATCATGAGCACGAGAGGTCCGGACGCGTCGACGGAACCGAGATCGGGCACGAACGCGGACTGTCCGTGGAGGTTGAGCCCGTCATCGCGGCGAGACACGCGTCCGCGGACCACGAGGATCGTGTCGGCCTGCAGCAGCGACTGGAATTCCGTATAGGTCTTGCCCATGAACATCACGGTCACTTCGCCGTCGAAGTCCTCAACGGTGATCATGCCGTAAGGATTGCCGCTCTGTTTGGCGACGCGGTGCTGGACGCTCGTGACGAGTCCCGCGACGGTCACCTGGTCGCCGTCCTGCACGTCTTCGGAGGACAGCAGGTCGTGGATCGAGGTCGACGCGTGCTTGGCGAGCGGGATCTCGAGGCCGGCGAGGGGGTGGTCCGACACGTAGAGCCCCAGCATCTCGCGTTCGAAGGCGAGCTTGTCCTTCTTGGTCCACTCCGGCCGCGCCGGGACCTTCGCGGGCAGGCTCTCTTCCATTCCCTCATAGAGGCTGTCGAAATCGAAGCCGATGGCGCCCTGCGCCTCGTTCCGTTTGCGGTCGACGGCTGCTTCGGTCGCTGCCTCGTGGATCTCCATGAGTGCGCGACGCGTGTCGCCCATCGAGTCGAAGGCGCCCGCCTTGATGAGCGACTCCACCGTGCGCTTGTTCGCGACGTGCATCGGCACCTTGTCGAGGAAATCGTGGAAAGACGCGAAGTTGCCCTTCTTGCGCGTCTCGACGATGCCGTCGACGACGTTGCTGCCGACGTTGCGCACGGCGCCGAGGCCGAAGCGGATGTCGTCGCCGACGGCCGCGAAGAAGCTGATCGACTCGCGGACGTCGGGTGGGAGAACCTTGATGCCCATCCGACGGCACTCGTTGAGGTAGACCGCCATCTTGTCTTTCGAGTCTCCGACGCTCGTGAGCAGCGCCGCCATGTACTCGGCGGGGTAGTGCGCCTTGAGGTAGGCGGTCCAGTACGAGACGAGGCCGTAGGCCGCGGAGTGCGCCTTATTGAAGGCGTAGTCGGAGAACGGCAGCAGAATGTCCCACAGCGCCTGAATCGCGCCGTCGCCGAACCCGCGCTCCTTCATGCCGCTCGAGAAGCCCTCGTACTGCTTGTCGAGCTCGGACTTCTTCTTCTTGCCCATCGCGCGGCGCAGGAT
>CALANM010000030.1 GCA_937926065.1 uncultured Microbacterium sp. | reverse complement strand
GTCCTCCGGGATGCCCAGAGTTTCGCGGGCCTTGGCGAAGTCGAAGCCGGTCATTGGCCTATCCGATGGTCAGCGTGCGGCGAGCGCCGCCTGATACAGGTCGCGCGCGCTGCGACCGGTCTGTCCGGCGACTTCGGCGGCGGCGTCTTTGAGGCGGATGCCGTCGCCGACGAGCGCGAGCACCTGCGCGACGGCGTCCGCCTCCGACACCTCACGGGCTGGCGCGCCTCCCACCACGACGACGATCTCACCGCGCACGCCGTCGGCCGCCCATGCGGCGAGCTCGGCGAGCCGACCACGCCGGACCTCTTCGTGGAGCTTCGTCAGTTCGCGACACACCGCCGCGGGCCGCTCGGATCCGAAGGCATCGGCCATGGCCGCGAGAGTCGGCGCCAGGCGCGAGGGGCCCTCGAAGAAGACCATCGTGCGCGGCTCGGATGCCAGCGCGGCCAGGGCCGTGCGTCGCTCGCCGGGCTTGCGCGGCAGGAAGCCCTCGAAGGCGAACCGGTCGGTGGGAAGGCCTGCGACGGCGAGCGCCGTGACGACGGCCGAGGGGCCGGGGATGGCGGTGACGTCGACGCCGCGAGCGACCGCTTCCGCGACGAGGCCGTAGCCGGGGTCGCTGACGGTGGGCATGCCGGCGTCGCTGAGCACGAGGAGGTCTTCGTCGCGAGCACGCTCGACGAGCTCGGCCGCACGCTGCTTCTCGTTGTGGTCGTGCAGCGCGACGAGCTTGGGACGGTTGGCGACCCCGAGCGCCTGCAGGAGGCGCTGCGTCGTGCGCGTGTCCTCGGCGGCGACGACGGTGGCCGCCTCGAGCGCCGCCACCAGGCGGGCCGACGCGTCCTGGAGGTTGCCGATGGGCGTCGCCGCGAGGATGATCACCGCCCCAGCATAGGCTTGTGCCCGTGACGAAGCCGGTCGAGCCCCTTCTGCCCGCGCCGCTGCCCTCGTTCTACGACCGGTGGCGCACACGCGTCGATTCGGAGCCCCGGCTGAAGCGCCTCTACGGGTGGGCTGTGCCCGCGCTCATCACGCTGCTGGCGGCCGTGCTGCGTCTGTGGAACGTGGGGCATCCGCACGAGCTCGTGTTCGATGAGACGTACTACGTGAAGGACGCGTGGACCCAGTGGGTGCTCGGCTACGCTGCGACGTGGCCGGACGATGCGAACGAGCGGTTCGCCGCGGGCGAGACCGACATCTTCGGCACCGATCCGAGCTATGTCGTGCATCCGCCGCTGGGCAAGCTCCTGATCGGCGTGGGCATGTGGGCCTTCGGGCCCGAGTCGTCGTTCGGGTGGCGCGTGTCGGCCGCGCTGTTCGGCACAGCGTGCGTGCTCGTGCTCTACTTCCTCGCACGCAGCCTGTCGGGGTCTGTCGCGTTCGCCGGACTCGCCGCCCTCTTCCTGGCGATCTCGGGCCTGGGCATCGTCATGAGCCGTGTCGCGCTGCTCGACGTCTTCCTCACGTTCTTCGTGCTGCTCGCGTTCTGGTTCACGGTGCTCGACCGCCGCGGGCATCTCGATCGGCTCGCCGGTCGCTTCGTCTCCCGCGCGGGCGATGAGCGGGCGTGGGGACCGCTGCTGTGGAACCGCCCGTGGGTGATCGCAGCGGGTGCCGCGGCCGGAGCCGCGACGGCGGTGAAGTGGTCGGGTGTCTGGATGCTGGCGGCGATCGGGATCTACCTCGTCGTCACCGACGCCCTGGAGCGCCGCCGCCTCGGCGTCGCGTTCTGGCCGGTCGATGCGGTCCGGCAGGGTGTCGCGTCCTTCCTCCTTCTCGTGCCTGTCGCGCTCGCGGTCTACGTCGCCTCGTGGACGGGCTGGCTCACGAGCGACGGAGGCTACGATCGCCACGCCGCCGACGCGGATCCCGCAACCGGGCTCTTCGCCTGGGTGCCGCTGTCGCTGCAGAGCCTGTGGAAGTACCACCAGACGATCTACGGGTCGATGACGAACATCATGTCCGACCACCCCTACGAGAGTCCCGCCTGGCAGTGGCCGTTCCTGCTGCGCCCCACATCGATGTATGCGCACGCGACCGGCGACGGGCAGGACGGCTGCGCGGGCGGCGCCAACGGGTGCCTCGAGGTGCTCTACAGCATGCCGAACCCGATCCTGTGGTGGGCGAGCATCGCGGCGGCCGCCTACCTGTTCTATCGGTTCGCGATCGCCCGCGACTGGCGTCACGCGGTCGTGCTGGTCGGCATCGTCGCGGCGTGGCTGCCCTGGTTGTTCTTCGAGCGCACGGTGTTCCAGTTCTACACGGTGCTCATGGAGCCGTTCCTCCTGCTGGCGCTCGTGTTCGCGCTGCAGGCGCTGCGCGGCGACGCGGACGCCACGTCCGATCGGCGCCTCGTGGGCGAGCGGATCGTCCTGGTGTTCGTCGTCGTCGTCGTGGGGCTGTCGGCGTTCTGGTACCCGCTGTGGTCGGCCGTGCAGGTGCCGTACGACTTCTACCGCCTCCACAACTGGCTCACCGGCTGGGTGTGAGGCGCAGCGCGTCGGTCCACGGCGTGCCGACATCTCCCCGGGTCATCGAGGCCTCGCCGTTTAGGCTGTTGCTCGTGTTCACGTGTGTTGTGCCATGCGGCCTCCGAGCCGCCGCGCGCGCACGCGCGCGGGCACTCCCCATCGGGCCTGCCGAGCATCCCGCTCCCGAGCGTCGCGTGGAGGGATGATGGCCAGCCGCCTTCCCTCGTCTCCGCCGGTGCTCGGCGGGTTCACGTACGTCCGACCGCTCGGCACGGGCGGGTTCGCCGACGTCTTCCTGTTCGAGCAGGATCTCCCCCGTCGCCCGGTCGCCGTCAAGGTGCTTCTGAAGGACATCGTCGACGAGGGACTGCTGCGCATGTTCAACGCCGAGGCCGACGTGATGGCGCGGCTCAGCGCGCATCCATCGATCCTCACGGTGTACGAGGCGAGCATCTCGGCCGACGGCCGGCCCTATCTCGTGATGGAGTACTGCCCCACCTCGCTCACGACGCGCTACCGCCGCGAGCAGATTCCGGTGACCGAGGTGCTGCAGATCGGCATCAAGATCGCTGCGGCTCTCGAGACCGCACACCGGTCGGGGCTCTTGCACCGCGACATCAAGCCCTCGAACATCCTCATCACCGCCTTCGGCGCGCCCGTGCTCAGCGACTTCGGCATCGCCGCCGCCGTCAGCGGCCGCACGGGACCCGACGAGGTGTTCGCGATGTCGGTGCCCTGGAGCGCACCCGAGATCGTCGACGAGCGCGTTCCGGGATCCATCGCCGCCGAGGTGTGGAGCCTCGGCGCGACCGTGTACTCGCTGCTGGCGGGGCGCAGCCCGTTCGAGCGGCCCGGTTCGGGGCAGAACACCCGCGAGCAGCTGAAGTCACGCATCCGCCGCGCGGTCTACACGCCCGTCGGCCGCGACGACGTGTCACCGCGGCTGGAGGCGACCCTCGCCCGGGCCATGAGCCGTGACCCGCAGGCGCGGCACGCCTCAGCAGCCGAGTTCGCCTACGAGCTGCAGCTCGTGCAGCATGAGCTCGGCATCGCCCACACGCCCCTCGACGTAGCCGTCGACGACTGGGCCACGGATGCCGCGATCGACTTCACCGACGACCGTGCGCGCGGTCCCGTGCGGCCGCGCGTCGAGTACGCCTCCCGGCGACCCGTGCGGGAGCGCTCGGCGCCGGCCCGCCGCGCCCCCGACGACGAAGCGGATCTGGGCGCCGATGCTCAGCGGCGCGTGTCGCCGACGACGCGGTGGACGCTCCTCGTGGCCGGCGCCTGCCTCGTGGTGGGCGCGCTCACGGCCGTCATCCTCCTGGTGACGGGAGGCGGGGTCTGACGTGGCCAGGGTGAACGCGCCTCGCCCGCTCCCGCGCCTGAGCACGCTGATCGGCGCTGCCGCCGTCGTCGTCGCGGCCGCGCTCGTCACGACGCTCGCGGTGATCTGGCCCGGGTTCGATGCCCGCGAGACGCCTCTCGACAACGGGTCGGTGTGGGCGCTGAAGACCGGGGCCGGCGACGCGTATGCGCGGGTCAACCTCGAGCTCGGCGAGCTCGACACCGTCAAGACGGCGGAGAACGCGAGCTCCCTGGCGCAGACCGACTCCAGCCTGTTCGTCTTCTCCGACAGCGACACCCAGTTCGCCGACGTCGATATGGCGACGCCGCTCGATCTGACGGCGACGACCGGCGACGCCTTCACGAGGACGCCGGCCGGGACGGTGCAGGTCGAGTCGGCCGGCGACTACCTCGCGTTCCGCACCGACGCGGGCGGTGTGTGGGTCGCCACGCTGTCGGACGGCGGCGCGACGTCGCAGATCGATCCGTACGCGGGCGTCGAGGTCGCCGAGGGTGAAGACCGGCCGCGCTTCGTCGCGACGAGCGTCGCGATCGATGCCGACGGGATCGTGTACCTCTACTCGGCGGACGAGAGCCGGGTGCTCCGCGCCGACGCCCGCACCGGCCGCATCCTCGGTGAGGACGTGCTCGACGTCTCGCCGGCCGACGTCCAGCTCACCGCCGTCGGCGGCCTCTGGGTGCTGCTCGACGAGGCGACCGGCACGGTGCGCGTGCGCGGTCGTGAGGAGGCGATCCCCACGGACGCGACGGTGGGCGCTGTCCTGCAACGCACCGCCACCGCTCGCGGACCCGTGTACCTCGCGGATCCGGACGGGCTCGTCCGCATCGATCTCGACGACGGCAGCGCGACCCGCGTCGTGTCCGACGCGCTCGGCACGCCCGCCGCCCCGCTCGCGCTCGGTGGCACGACGTACGCCGCGTGGCTGCGCGACGCCGACGGAGGCGGGACGCTCTGGACCTCAGAGCAGCCCGTCCTCAATCCGCTCGACTACGGGTCGGCGTCGCTCGGCGAGCAGGTCGATCCGGAGTTCGTCACGAACGGCGCGCGCGTCGCGCTCAACGAGCGTGCGTCGGGCTGGGTGTGGACGGTGCCGGCGGGCGCCCTCGTGACGTCATCGCAGCAGTGGTCGCTCGACCAGTCCACCGACGAGTCGCCCGACGACGACACCGTCGCCGATCGCGTCATCGAGCCCAAGCCGCCCGTCGCGGTCGACGACGAGTTCGGCGTGCGGGCCGGATCGGTCGCCCTCCTTCCCGTGCTCTTGAACGACCACGACCCCAACGAAGACGTGCTGAGCGTCGACGTCGAGTCGATCTCGGGACTCGATCCTGCCTTCGGCACGCTGTCGATCTCGGGCGCCGAGCAGACCCTCGTGGTCGACGTCGCCCCTGACGCGACGGGGTCGGCGACCTTCCGCTACCGCGTCACCGACGGCACGGCCGCCGACGGCCTGCGGTCGAGCGAGGCCACCGTGACACTGACGGTCGTGCCCGACGACGTCAACCGGCCGCCCGCGCCCTGCGACCCCGACGACTGCCACGCCGAGCGGCCGCGGCCCACCGTGCTCCCCGGCGGCACGGTCACGGTCGACGCCCTCCACGGCTGGGTCGATCCCGACGGCGATCCGCTCTACCTCGCGGCAGTCGACAACGAGACGCTTGTGGGCTCCGCCAGCGGTCAGCCCGACGGGACCCTCACCTATCAGCATCCCGACGCGCAGGCCGACGACGCCGTCGACGTGACGCTCGGTCTCACCGTCTCCGACTCGCGCGGCGCGCGCACGAACCGGTCGATGGCGGTCGCGGTCACCCCTGCACCCCGGCTCACGGCAGAGTCGTTCGCCGTCGTCGGGGTGGCGGGCACGCCGCTCACGATCGACGTCGCCTCCCGCGTCAGCGGCACTGCGGGCGCCGCGACCCTCACGGCGGCGGTGTCGCTCGACGAGGAGACGACCGTCACATCGAACGCCGCCGCCCTGCGGATGGAGTTCAGCGCGGCCGAGGCCGGTTCGTACCTCGTGCAGTACACGGTGCGCGACGAGCGCGCCGAGGAGACCGCCACGGTGCGCGTGACGATGCGCGACCCAGACGACGTCGTCATCTCCACGCCGCCGCTGACCGCTTTCGTCCGCCCCAGCGAAGACACGACCGTCGACGTCTTTCCCGCTGTGTCGAACCCGACCGGGCAGGTGCTTCTGCTGAGCGACCTGCGCCCCGAGGGAGCGCCGCGCGCGACACTGAGCGTCGACCTGGTCGGGCAGAGCATGATCCGAGTGAGCGGCTCGACCGACGACGGCGCCCCGGGTGCCCTCGGGGTCGTGCGCTATACCGTGTCCGACGGCACCGGCCGCGCCGCGGCGAGCGCTGAGGGGCAGCTGACGGTCATCCTGCTCGACGCTCCCGGGAGCGACCCGCCCATCGCGGTCGACGACGTCGTGACGGTGCGAGCGAGCGCGCAGATCGACATTCCCGTGCTCGACAACGACAGCGCGCCGATGAACGCCCTCTTCTCGATAGATCCCTCGAAGATCGTCAATGAGAGCCAGGCGGGGCTCGCGTTCGCGTCGGGACGCTTCGTGCGATACCTGGCCCCCGACGAGCCCGGCACCTACTCCGTCGCCTACACGATCTCGCGGCTCGGTTTCCCGGAGTCGACCGACAGTGCGCGCGTGACGATCACGGTCGTCGGCGACGAGACCAACCGCGCGCCCCTGCCGCGTATGCTCGAGGGACGCGTGCTCAGCGGAGAGTCGGTGCGCATCCCCTTCAACCGGTTCGGTGTCGATCCCGACGGCGACTCAGTGTCCCTCGACCGCATCCTGACGCAGCCGTCCGAAGGCGGCACAGCGACGATCGCGCCGGAGGGCGACGCGATCGTGTACACCAGCCCGCATCAGTTCTCGGGGCAGGACTCCTTCACGTACCAGGTGCGCGATCCAGAGGGCGCGGTCGGGCAGGCCGAGGTGCGCGTGGGCGTGCTGGCTGCGGAGTCCGATCCGAGCCCCGTGACCTTCAGCGACTACCTGCAGATCCAGGTCGGCGCCGACAGCGTCGCGACGGTGCGTCCCGTCGACAACGACGTCGATCCTGCGGGCGGCCCGCTGACGCTCGTGTCGGTCGTCCCCAATGCCCCCGAGGACTCTCCCGAGTTCGATGCGCTCGCCGATCTGCTGGGCGCCGTCGCCGACGACCAGGTGACGCTGCGCGCAGGCGAGACGCCGGGAACCGGCTCGTACGTCTACACGGTGCGCAACGGCGCCGGAGACACGTCGATGGGCCTCATCGTCGTCAAGGCCGTGCCGGTGCCGGTGCCGGACTACCCGATCGTCAGCGACACGACGCTCACGCTCGAATCGCGCGAGGCGCTGCCACGGGGAGTCGACGTCGTCGACGGCAAGGTGACGTGGGGCACGGGAGACGTGTCGGGCCTGAAGCTGCGCCTGTGGGGACGCCAGCCGGGCCTCACGGTCGACGGCTGGCGGATCGCCGGCGAGATCCCCGAGGAGTCGATCCTCGTCCCGTTCGAGCTGAGCGGCGTCTCCCGCAACGGGTCTGACGTCGTCTCTTACGGGTTCCTGCGCGTTCCCGGCGACCGCGATGCGCGTCTCGCGCTCAAGGCGGATGCCGAGACGATCGACGTGCGAGAGAACGAGTCGCGCGACTTCGACCTCGCCAACGCCATCGCCGTCCCGAGCGGGCGCATGCTGCAGGTGCTCGGCTCCGGGGTGCGCGCCGGCGGCGCGCGCGCCGAGGCGAGCTGCGAGCTCGTTTCGGGGACGACGATCCGCTACACGGCGGGCGCGGGTGCGCCGTGGGCCGACACGTGCATCGTCCCGGTCAAGCTCGACGTACAGGACGACTACACCTTCCTCACCGTGAAGGTGCGCATCGAGGCCGAAGAGCCGCAGCCGATCCTCCGCAGCGCATCGATCACGGTCAGCCCCGGAACGACGCAGGAGTACGACCTCACGACCATGGTCGGCTGGGCGGGCCGCGCCGACTGGGACAGCCTCGAATTCGCCGAGACCTACCGCGGCGACCAGTTCAGCGTGCGCCGGTCGGGGTCGCTGCTGACCGTGCGCGCCGCCGACGCCGCGCGCCCAGGCCGCGAAGAAGCGGTCACGATCACCCTCGACAGCCACCCGGATGCCGCTCCCGCCGGCCTGACCCTCACGGTGGGTCCGGCGCCTTCGCTGCTGCCCAAGGGCGGCACCGCCTCCGAGCGCTGCTCGCAGGCGGACGGAGCCGCATCGTGCACGATCACCGTGATCGGCGCCGCGGGCGAGGTCAATCCGCTCCCCGAGACGCCGCTCGCGCTCGTCTCGGTGTCGTCGCCGGCGAACTGCCCCGGCGTGACCTTCACGAAGGCGAGCGCCACCGCCGTGCGCGCGTCGTGGACGACCGAGACGCCCGGGGCGGCCGACTGCGCGGCATCCTTCGTGGTCGCCGACGCGCAGGGACGAGAGTCCGCCGGCGACCGCAACGGCACGATCCTCCTCGACCTGCGGGGTCTCCCCGCCGCGCCCACCCGTCTGGACTGGGTCGGTTACGACGCCGACGGCGTGACCCTGCGGGTGATCGCCGACACCACCTCGTATCCCGCCGTCGACGGGTTCCGCATCTCGGCTGGCGGCCAGGTCGTCGCCACCTGCACCGCCTCGGGCGAGTGTCCCGAGATCTCGGCGGCGGCGGGCAGGCCCATCACCTACACCGCGACCGCGTACAACGACGTCGGCTCGTCGCGCAGCACCGTGCAGGTCTCAGCCTGGGCGTACGCGCCGCCGGCAGCCCCGACGGGAGCGACCGTCCAGCCGACGCCGCACGGCACCACCGGCGGCGTCGCGACCATCACGATCTCCGGCGTCGACAGCACCGCAGGCACCGTCACGCTCTCCGGCGGCACGGCCGGCGACGTGACGCAGCCTGTGCGCGACGGCGTCGCGGTCTTCACCGACTACGTCATCGGATCGAACAGCCCGACGCCCCTCACAGCGACGCCCCTCACTCGGTTCGAGGTTCCGCCGATCCCCGGCGGCTCGAAGGCGGGGACGTCGCTGACCTTCCGCGGCAACGGCATCGGCGCCCCCGGACTGGTCCTCGATGTCTCCGGCTCTCGCGGACAGAATCCGGGCTCGGTCACGGCGACAGCGACCGTGACGCCCGACGGCGTCGGCGACCGCATCCTCGTCGGCTTCACGCGCGGGGGCACGTGCGAGCCGACGCAGGCGGTGGCCGCGACCGGCGGCAGCGGCTTCGGCCGCACCGAGAAGACGGCGGCCGCGACGCCGCAGGAGACCATCCCCACCCCGCAGGGAGACGCGACCTACGCCGTCGCCAAGCGCCCGGGCTCCGACGACCGCTGGGACGAGATCCGCCCGCCGAGCCTCACGACCGGACCGCTGTACGAGGTGTTCTACAGCGCCGACGGCGGCGCGACGAAGGTGCGCGTGTTCGCCAGCATCTTCCGAGACCGCCTCGGCCAGCATCCCGGCACCATCCAGGCCTACTCGTGCGTCGCAGGCGACCGCTCGCGCTGCAGCGAGCCGATCATCGTGAGCGCCGCCGGGCCCGAGTACACCGCCGGGGTCGACGTCCCCACCCAGTGCCGCAGCGAGGACCCCGACGCCCCCGCGCTCACCGTGCACGCGCACCCCGGCGACCGTCGCGTCACGGTGTCGTCGGTCACGGCTCCCGACGGCACGATCACGTGGACGTGGACGGTCACGTGGCAGGGTCGTCTCACGGGTTGGGATCCCGCGAGCTACTCCCTCGCGTGCGAGCCGCCGCCGCCCGTCGATCCTCCCGCCGACCCGCCCGCCGACGACACGACGCCATGAACCGCCCGAGAACCATCCCCAGCACGAGGAGTCCCCGATGACCGTCACCGCGGAGCAGACCGCCTGGTTCCAAGAGACCTTCACGATGCTCGCAGACAACGTCGAGCGGGTCGTGCTCGGCAAGCGGCACGTCATCGAGCTCGCTTTCACCGCGATGCTGTCGGAGGGCCACCTGCTGCTCGAAGACGTGCCCGGCACCGGCAAGACCTCGCTCGCCCGCGCGATGGGGCAGACCGTGCAGGGCACGAGCACGCGCATCCAGTTCACACCCGACCTGCTCCCCGGCGACGTGACGGGCATCACCGTCTACGACCAGAGCACCGGGCGGTTCGAGTTCCACCAGGGCCCGATCTTCGCGAACATCGTGCTGGCCGACGAGATCAACCGCGCCTCCCCCAAGACGCAGTCGGCGCTGCTGGAGGTCATGGAGGAGGGCCAGGTCACCGTCGACGGCGTGACCCGGCACGTCGGGGTGCCGTTCCTCGTCGTCGCGACGCAGAACCCGGTCGAGCAGGCCGGCACCTACCGGCTCCCCGAGGCGCAGCTGGACCGGTTCATGATGCGGACGAGCCTGGGGTACCCCGACCACGCCGCCACCGTTCGCATCCTCGAGGGAAGCGCGTCGACCCGCCCTGAGGTGCGCCCCGCCATCACACCCGAGGGCGTGCGCGGCATGGCCCAGCTCGCCCGCGACGTGTATCTCAATCCGCTCGTGCTCGACTACATCGCGCGCATCGTCGAGGCCACGCGCCTGGCCGCACAGGTCCGCCTGGGCGTCAGCGTACGCGGCGCGCTCGCCCTCACGAAGGCCGCCAAGACCTGGGCCATCGCCCACGGCCGCGGCTACGTCACGCCCGACGATGTGAAGGCGCTCAGCGAGCCGGTGCTCGCCCATCGCCTGATCCTCGATCCCGAGGCCGAGTTCGACGGGGTGACGGCCGAGGCGGTGATCGGCCAGGTGCTGCTCGACACGGTCCCGCCCAGCCAGAGAGAGACGGTGTGAACTCGACCACCCAGTCGCGCACGACCCGCAGCACCGGTTCGACCGGCGGCACGGGCTTCTCGCGCACGCGCTTCGCGACGTCGGGCACGACGCCGCTGACGCTGCGCGGGCTGATGTGGTGGCGCCGGGTGCAGCACGGCGTCGTGGCCGCGTGGCGGTGGGTGTCGTCGACCCTCTCGGCGGCCGGCTGGATGCTCGTGGCGACGGCCGCCGTCGGGCTCGGCGCCGGCATCGCCTACGGCTGGATCGAGTTCGTCGTCGCCGGCATCGTCGCCGCCCTCCTGCTCGTCCTGTCGTCGCCCTTCCTGTTCAGCGGGCGCTCCTACGACGTCGACCTCGCCCTCGGCCATGATCGCGTCGTCGCCGGCACGCAGGTCGCCGGGACGCTCACCGTGGTCAACGCCGGGCGCGGCATCGCGCTGCCTGGACGCATCGACATCCCGGTCGGCGAAGGTCTCGTCGACGTGTACATCCCGCTCCTGCGGCGCGGTCACCGACACGTCGAGCAGGTCGTCGTCCCCACGCACCGCCGCGGCGTCATCGAGGTCGGTCCCGCGCGGACGGTGCGGGGCGACCCACTCGGCATCCTGACCCGCGAAGTGACGTGGGCCGACACACACACTCTCTACGTTCATCCGGTCACCACGGCTCTGCGCACCACGAGCGCCGGATTCATCCGGGACCTCGAGGGCAGCGCGTCGCGCACCGTCGTCGACGCCGACATCTCGTTCCACGCGATCCGGGAGTACGTCCCGGGAGACGCGCAGCGCCAGGTGCACTGGAAGTCGACGGCCAAGACCGGCACCCTCATGGTCCGTCAGTACGAGGAGACCCGGCGCTCCCGCATGATCGTCGCGCTCGCCGCGTCGGAAGGCGAGTACGCCGACGACGACGAGTTCGAGCTCGCCGTCAGCGCCGCGGCATCCATCGGCGTGCGCGGCATCCGGGACGGCCGCGATGTGAACGTCGTGCTGGGCGGTGAGATCCCCGAGTTCGTCCGCGCCTCGGCGCGCACCATGCGCGAACTCGCCACGATCAGCGCGCGCACGCTCCTCGACGAATTCTGCGCCGTCGAGCGCGGCGAGCGGGTCAGCACGCTCGGCGAGGTCACCTCGCTCGCGGCGGAGACCCACCCCGACGCGTCGATCGCCTTCCTCGTGTGCGGATCCTCGCAGACTGCGCGCTCGCTCCAGGCGGCGGCTCTCGCGTTCCCGTCGACGGTCGGCGTCGTCGCCGTCGTGTGCAATCCGGAGGCGGAGCCGGGGCTGCGGCGCCTCGGGGGAATGACCGTCATCTCCATCGGCCTGCTCGACGACCTCCGGCAGATCATCGCCCGCGGAGCGCAGTCATGACCGCGCCCGCTCCCCTGCGCCGCCGGTCGCGCCGCCGCGCGGAGCGGCCATCGGCGCGCCTCGTCGTGACGAGCGCTGTCCTGCTCGATCTCCTCTTCCTCGTGGGGGCGGTCGCCGCGTGGCCCATATACCGCAGCACGGCGTTCCTCGTGACCGTCGGCGTCGCCCTCGTCGTCGCACACGCACTCGCCTGGGCGGGCATGCGCTGGCGCTGGTCGGGCTGGTGGCTCGCCCTGGCGGCGTTCGGCGTCTACGTCGTTCTCGGGCTCCCCGTCGCGGCGCCGTCGATGCTGGGCAGCGTCGATCAGGCGCTTCGCGGCCTCGTGCGCGTCGTCACCGCGCCGGCGACCGGCTGGAAGGACCTGCTCACCCTCGACCTTCCCGTCGGCAGCTACCAGACCGTGCTGACGACGGCGTTCCTCCTGTGGATCGCCGTCCCCACCGCTGCGCTCTCGCTGGCCTGGCGTGCGCGCAGGCTGTGGGTGCTGGCGCCCCTCCTGGGGCTCGGCCTGACGGCGTTCGGCGTGCTCTTCGGCTCCACCGAGGCCAGCGCGGCCGTCGTCGTCGGAGCCGTGACGATCACCGCTCCCACAGAGACCGCCGTCGGCGCCGCCGCCCTCGTCCTGGCGCTCGGGTACACCGTGTGGCGCACAGTCGACGAACGACGCCGGGCGCTGCGCGCCGTCGAGGCCGCCACCGGCATCCGCACGACCGGGCGCAGCGGATCCGCCACGGCGGGCCGCGTGGCCATCTCGCTCGGGATGGTCGTGATCGCCGTGACGGGCGCCGCAGCCGCGGCTCCGTTCGCGATCGCCGGGCAGCCGCGCGACGTGCTGCGCGCGCGCGTCGATCCGCACCTCGAGATCCAGCGCGAACTGTCGCCGCTGTCGCAGTACCGGTCGTACTTCACCGACGAGCGGTACGACGAGGTGCTGTTCGCCGTCGTGAGCGGTGCCGACCGCGTGCGGCTCGCGACCCTTCCGTTCCACGACGGTCAGCTGGCACGCGTGCTCGACCCCACAGCGCCCGGCGGCGATCAGTCGACGGCGTTCACGCGAGTCCCCTCGCGGCTGCCCGCACCGGCCGGGACCCGCGCCGTGAGCGCCGACGTGACGCTCGTGGACTACGACGAGATCTGGATGCCGACGGTCGGCGCGCTCACATCGGTGCAGTTCCGCAGCGGCGACACCGGCGCACTCGCCGACGGGTTCTTCTACAGCGTGCCGGCGCAGATGGGCGTGCAGCTGGCCGAACGGTCGGCCGAGGCGCCCGTCGGCTATCACCTCGAGGCGGCCGTCCCGCGGACGGTCCCCGCCCTCGAGAGCCTGACTCCGGGCCGCTCGTCGCCCGCATTCGACAGTCGCGTCGTGCCCGAGAGCCTCACCGAGTGGATCCGCGCGCAGGGCGCCCCGACCGGCGGCGAGGGCCTCGCGGTGCTCATCGAGCGCCTGCGCGCCCGGGGCTACCTCAGCCACGCGCTGACGATCGATCCGGACGACCCGCCGCGCTGGCGTGCCGAGCTCGGTCAGGCGGCGTTCGAGCCCAGCCGGGCAGGCCATTCGACCGACCGCATCGACGCCCTCTTCACGGCGCTGCTCGAGCGGCAGAACGAGGTCGGCGACACCGAGGACGATGAGCGGCTCGTGGCGGCCGTCGGAGACGACGAGCAGTTCGCGGTCGCGGGCGCCATGATCGCCGACCAGCTCGGGTTCGAGACCCGGATCGTCCTGGGCGCGCGCCTGGCATCCGACGACCTCCCCGCCTGCGAGGCGGGCGTGTGCCGCGGCGGCGACCTCGCCGCCTGGATCGAGGTGCGGGATGCCGCGGGAGTCTGGGTGCCGGTGGATGTCACGCCGCAGCACGAGGTGGGGATGTCCCCCGACAACGAGCAGAACCGCGACCCCGAGGTGCCGACGCAGGTGCGTCGCGACGAGGCGGAGCAGGTGCTGCCCGGCGAGGCCGACCCTGCCGAGCGTGGAGCCCGCGACGACGACCCGCTCGACACGGGCGCCGACCTGGGCGCACTGTGGGCGGTGCTGCGCGCGACCGGGCTGAGCCTCGCGATCCTCCTCGCGGTGACGGGGCCGTTCCTTCTCGTGCTCCTCGTCAAGGCGCTGCGACGCCGCGCCCGCCGCCGCGCCGACGACACCGTCGCGCGGGTCACCGGCGGGTGGGACGAATACCTCGACACCGCGATCGACGTGGGGCTCACCGCGCCGCGCACGCACACGCGGCAGGAGGTCGCGAGCCTGCACCGCGAGTCCGACCCCACCAGTCGCGCGACGCTCCTGGCGACGTGGGCTGACCGCTCGGTGTTCGACCAGGGACGACCGAGCGATGCCGACACCGCGCGCTTCTGGGAGATCGTCGAGGCCGAGCGCGCGCGCCTTCTCGGCCAGCGCGGCTGGTGGCCGCGGCTGCGGGCGCGCCTGTCGCTGCGCTCGCTCGTGCGGCGTCCTCGCTGACCGCCTTCCACCGCCACGGAATACGATGGAAGGCCATGCCTTCCGCCGTCATCACGTATCCCCCGGAGCTGCCGGTCAGCGCCGCACGCGAAGAGATCGCGCGCGCGATCTCCGAGCACCAGGTCGTGATCGTGGCGGGAGCGACCGGCTCGGGCAAGACCACGCAGCTGCCCAAGATCTGCCTCGAGCTGGGCCGGGCGCACATCGCGCACACTCAGCCTCGCCGCATCGCCGCTCGCACGATCGCGGAGCGCATCGCGCAGGAGCTGCAGGTGCCACTCGGCGGGCTCGTCGGCTACAAGGTGCGGTTCACCGATCAGGTGTCGGAAGACACGCAGATCGCGCTGCTGACCGACGGCATCCTGCTCAACGAGATCCATCGCGACCGGCTGCTGCGCCGCTACGACACGATCATCATCGACGAGGCGCACGAGCGGTCGCTCAACATCGATTTCCTGCTCGGCTACCTCACCCGCATCCTGCCGGAGCGTCCCGACCTGAAGGTCGTCATCACGTCGGCGACGATCGACCCGGAGAGCTTCGCGCGCCACTTCGCGAGAGACGGCGTCCCCGCGCCCGTCATCGAGGTGTCGGGCCGCACCTATCCGGTCGAGATCCGCTACCGTCCGCCGGTCGCGGCACGCTCGTCGGCGGGCCAGGCGCGCGGCGAGGCGGATGCCGAGGGCGACGACATCGACGCGCTCCTCGCGGCCCTGCGCGAGCTCGACCGTGAGCCCGACGGCGATGTGCTGGTCTTCCTTCCGGGAGAGGCCGAGATCCGGGATGCCGCTGACGCCGTCCGCGGCATGTATGCGAAGGACGCCCGGCCCACGGAGGTGCTCCCCCTCTACGGCAGACTCTCGGCCGCCGAGCAGCACCGCGTGTTCGAGCCGTCGACGGTCCCGGGCGTGCGCCGCCGCGTGGTGCTCGCGACGAACGTCGCCGAGACGAGCCTCACCGTTCCCGGCATCCGCTACGTCGTCGATTCCGGCACGGCGCGCATCTCGCGCTACAGCGCCCGTTCGAAGATCCAGCGCCTGCCGATCGAGGCGATCTCGCAGGCGTCGGCGCAACAGCGCTCGGGTCGCGCCGGCCGCACCTCGCCGGGCGTCGCCATCCGCCTGTACGGGGAGGACGACTTCGCCGCGCGCCCTGAGTTCACCGAGCCCGAGATCCTGCGGACCTCTCTCGCGTCGGTCATCCTGCAGATGCTCGCCCTCGGCTTCGGAGACATCGCCGACTTCCCCTTCCTCACCAAGCCTGATTCGCGCGGAGTCAAGGCCGCGTTCGACCTGCTGACGGAGCTGCGAGCGGTCTCTCGGTCGCGACCGGAGCGCGGACGCGGCGACTCG
>CALANM010000029.1 GCA_937926065.1 uncultured Microbacterium sp. | reverse complement strand
CGACCGCCGTGGCCGATGTCGCCGGCGCTCGCCGCGACTACCTCGACGAGTCGGGCGGTCGCTACGTGCATGTCATCGCCGACGGCGGCGTGGGCACGTCGGGCGACATCGTCAAGGCGCTCGCGATGGGCGCGGATGCCGTCATGCTGGGCGTCGCGCTCGCCCGCGCGATCGACGCTCCCGGCCGCGGCTACCACTGGGGTCCCGAGGCCCACCACCCCAAGCTGCCGCGCGGTCGCCGCGTGGAGGTCGGCCAGGTCGCGCCGCTCGAGGAGATCCTCTACGGTCCGGCTCCCGTCGCCGACGGCACGGCGAACCTGATCGGTGCGCTGCGCAAGTCGATGGCGACGACCGGATACTCCGACCTGAAGGAGTTCCAGCGGGTCGAGGTCGTGCTCGCGCCCTACGCCGCGAACTGATGACCGCGGGCGAGCCGGTCGCGGCGCTCACGGCGGGCGAACCGCTCGTGTTCCCGCCCACCCTGCGCGAGGTCATGCTCCGCCCGTGGTGGATCGGGATGCTGGCGGTCGCGCTCCTCGTGGCCACCGTCTTCGCATGGCTCGGCCAGTGGCAGCTGGGCAACGCGCTCGACTCCGATCCGGTCGAGGTCGGCGCCACCGAGACCGTGCGCCCCCTGTCGGAGGTCGTCGAGCCGGGCCGCTATCTGGCCGGACCGCTCATCGGCCAGCGCGTCGAGACGCCCCGCGGCCACTGGGTCGAGAGCGACTTCCTCGTCGTGTCATCGCGCTACAACGACGGAGCCGAGGGCTACTGGGTCACGGGGCAGTTCCGGTTCGACGGCACGGACGAGCCCACGTCGCTGGCCGTCGCGCTCGGCTGGACGGCGACGCGCGAAGAAGCGGATGCCGTCGTCGCCGAGCTGACGGCATCCCTCGCCCGCGTCGACTATGACGGGCTGGCCCTGACCGGCCGCATCATCTCCGACGAGGGACCGAAGCTGCCGCCGCGGGGAGCGCCCGTGATGGAGATGACGTCGATGTCGCCGGCTGCGCTGCTGGGCTGGTGGAGCGACACCGAGGGACTGTCGGTGTATCGCGCCTACCTCGTGGCCGACCGCGACACCCTCGGACCGCCGCCGGTGCCCGCTTCGCTGCAGGCGATCCACTCGCCCGCGCCGGCGGAGGAGACGCCCATCAACTGGCTCAACGTCTTCTACGCGATCGAGTGGGCGGTGTTCGCCGGCTTCGCCTTCTACATGTGGTACCGGCTCGCCCGCGACGCGTGGGAGAAGGAAGTCGAAGCCTTCGAAGACCGGGCGGCAGCGAGCGCGTGACACGGGCCGAGGGCCCGGGGCCGGGCGGTAGACTGAAGGCCATGCCCGCCCAGCCCAAGCTCGCCGCATTCCCGGCGATCCGGTCGGCGCTGAAGTTCTACCAGATCGCGTCGGTCATCACGGGCGTCGGGTTGCTTCTTCTGCTGACGGAGATGATCCTCAAGTACACGCCGCTGCACATCGAGCTGTTCGCCGGCGGGTCAGGCTTCCTGTGGTTCGCTCCCGTGATCGCGTCGCCCGACTGCCAGTGGTTCTCGCTGTTCGTGCCGGGCCTCGACGACTGCGACATGATCTCCACCGGTGACGGCGTCAACATCTCGCTGCTCATCCTGATCGTTCACGGCTGGTTCTACGTCGTGTATCTGTTCGCCTGCTTCCGCCTGTGGAGCCAGATGCGCTGGGGCTTCCCGCGCTTCATCCTGCTGGCGCTCGGCGGCGTCGTGCCGCTCATGTCGTTCATCATGGAGACGCGCGTCGCGCGCGAGGTGAAGGCCCGCCTCGCCGAGCGCGAAGCGCAGTCCTCCTCCGAAACCTCCCCCCTTGTCGAGACGGAGTCCCGGTGACCACCCAGACCGAAACCGCGCAGCGGCCAGTCCTCGTCGTCGATTTCGGCGCGCAGTACGCCCAGCTCATCGCGCGTCGTGTGCGCGAAGCCGGCGTCTACAGCGAGATCGTTCCGCACACCGCAAGCGCCGAGGAGATCGCCGCCAAGGAGCCGGTCGGCATCATCCTGTCGGGCGGCCCGTCGTCGGTGTACGAAGAAGGCGCACCCCAGCTCGACGCCGGCGTGTTCGACCTCGGCGTTCCCACGCTGGGCATCTGCTACGGCTTCCAGGTGATGGCCAAGACCCTCGGCGGCGAGGTCGCCAACACAGGGCTGCGCGAATACGGCGCGACGGATGCCACGATCGTCACCGACAGTGTGCTGCTCGACGGTCAGCCTGCCGAGCAGAACGTGTGGATGAGCCATGGCGACCAGGTCGCGAAGGCGCCTGCCGGCTTCGAGGTGCTGGCCCGTACCGCCGCGACCCCGGTCGCCGCGTTCGGCGACGACAACCGCAGGCTCTACGGCGTGCAGTGGCACCCTGAAGTCAAGCACTCCGACCACGGTCAGCGCGTGCTCGAGAACTTCCTCCACAAGGCCGCCGGCCTGCCCTCTGACTGGAACAGCGGCAACGTCATCGCCGAGCAGGTCGAGAAGATCCGCGCGCAGGTCGGCAGCGGTCGCGTCATCTCGGCGCTGTCCGGCGGCGTCGACTCGGCTGTCTCCACGGCGCTCGTTCACGAAGCCGTCGGCGACCAGCTGACCGCCGTCTTCATCGACCACGGTCTCCTCCGCAAGGGCGAGCGGGAGCAGGTCGAGCAGGACTACGTGGCATCCACCGGTGTGCGCCTCATCACGGTCGACGCGCGTGAGACGTTCCTCGACGCGCTGGCCGGCGTCAGCGACCCCGAGCAGAAGCGCAAGATCATCGGCCGCGAGTTCATCCGCGCCTTCGAGAAGGTGCAGGCCGACCTGATCGCCGAAGCCGCCGCCGAAGGCGACCCGATCCGCTTCCTCGTGCAGGGCACGCTCTACCCCGACGTCGTCGAGTCGGGCGGAGGCGCCGGCACCGCCAACATCAAGAGCCACCACAACGTCGGCGGCCTCCCCGAAGACCTGCAGTTCGAGCTCGTCGAGCCGCTGCGCACCCTCTTCAAAGACGAGGTCCGCGCCATCGGCCGCGAACTCGGCCTGCCCGAAGCCATCGTCTCGCGCCAGCCGTTCCCCGGCCCCGGTCTCGGCATCCGCATCGTCGGCGAAGTCACCGCCGACCGTCTGGACATCCTCCGCGAAGCCGACGCCATCGCCCGTGCCGAGCTCACCAAGGCCGGCCTCGACAGCGAGATCTGGCAGTGCCCCGTCGTGCTCCTCGCGGATGTCCGCTCTGTGGGGGTGCAGGGCGACGGCCGCACGTACGGACACCCCATCGTGCTGCGCCCGGTCTCCAGCGAAGACGCCATGACGGCCGACTGGACACGGCTGCCCTACGACGTGCTGTCGAAGATCTCCAACCGCATCACCAACGAAGTCCGCGAAGTCAACCGGGTCGTGCTCGACGTCACGTCGAAGCCCCCGGGGACGATCGAGTGGGAGTGACGCGTCGGCCCGTGCCGACGGCGTGATTCGACCCCCTCAGGGCGAGAACGGGAGCCTTCTCCCGATCGCCCGGAGGGGGTCGAATCGCTTTCTGCTCCCGGCGACGCTCATCCCCACGGGTCGTAGTCGGCGAGGAGCGGGCCCTGGGCCGGGCGATCGCTCTCGGGGACGTGCTGCAGGTTGATGCGCACGCGATACCAGAGCGAACTCGAGCCGCGCATGCCGTCGATGAGCACGTCGGCCGGATGCAGCAGCGGCACGAGGTCGCCATGCTCCGACCGCCACTGCTCGAGCGCAGCCTCAGCCTCGGGCTTCGTGCGCGTGCGAGCGATCTCGATGAGCGGCATCGTCGACGCCCGGCGACCCGATCCGTCGCCCGAGCCGCGCGGCGGCTTCTCGGCGGGACCGAGTTCCTCCGCGAGCCGTAGGAGACCCTCGAGCGAGCCGACCGCCTCGTCGATCCCCGCGTGCGCATCGCCCTCGTCCGCGTAGCGAGCCCGCACGGCCGGCACCGTGAACTCGTCGGGGCGGCGGCTGCGGACCTCATCCCACGTCAGCGGCGTCGACACGCGCGCGTCGGGGAGTGCCCGCACCGAATATGCCGACGCGACCGTGCGGTCTTTCGCGTTCTGGTTGAAGTCGACGAAGACGCTCTCCCCGCGCTCCTCCTTCCACCAGCGCGCCGTCGCGAGGCCCGGCGCCCGGTCGGCGACCTCACGAGCGAGGCTCTCGGCGGCCAGCCGGACATCGGTGAACGACCACTCCGGGCGGATGCGCACGAGGATATGCAGACCGCGCGAGCCGCTCGTCTTCGGCCAGCCGACGAGGCCGTGGTCGGAGAGGACGTCACGGGCCACGAACGCGGTGTCGACGATCTGACCCCAGTCGACCCCGGGCATGGGGTCGAGATCGATGCGCAGCTCGTCGGGGTGGTCGAGGTCCTCCGCTCGCACCGGGTGAGGATTGAGGTCGAGGCAGCCGAGGTTCACGACCCACGCCAGGCCCGCGGCGTCCCTGATCACGGTCTCCTCGGCCGATGTGCCTGACGCGTAGTGCAGGGTGGCGGTGTCGATGAAGGGCGGGTGGTTCTCGGGCACGCGCTTCTGGAAGAACGGCTCCGCATCGATGCCCTTCACGAACCGCTTGAGCACCATCGGCCGGCCGCCGGCCCCACGCAACGCGCCCTCGGCGACGTCGAGGTAGTACTCGACGAGGTCGAGCTTCGTGAGTCCCGCCGCCGGGAACACCACCTTGTCGGGGTGCGAGACGCGAACCTCCACCCCGTCGGCATCGACGAAGGTCTCCTTGCGCTCAGCCACGGCGCCACCGTATCCCCGCCGTGGCGTCGCTGCCACCCCGCTTGACAGGTGCCGCGACCGCGCCCGAGGAAACAGCGAGGGCCGCCCGGCGAACCGGACGGCCCTCGAAGAGGCGCGATGCGTCAGTCGTTTCCGCGCAGGATCGCGATCATGCGCAGGATCTCGACGTACAGCCAGACGACGGTCACCATGATGCCGAAGCCACCGAGCCAGCCGAGCTCACGGGGAGCGCCATTGCGCACGCCCTGCTGGATCTGGTCGAAGTCGAGCACGAGCGAGTAGGCGGCCATGATCACGACGAGCACGCCGAGAATGAGGCCGATCGGGATGCCGGCGATCGTCGCGCTGCGGATGCCGAACGCGAGCTCCTGCGGGATGACGTTCGTCCACATCAGCACGAGGTTGAGCAGCGAGAACACGAGGTAGCCGACGAGGGCGATCATGAAGACCTTCGTCGCGCGGGCGGAGGCGCGGATCTTCCCGCTGGCGAACAGCGCGAGCGTGACACCCACGACGGCGAGCGTCGCGAGGGTGGCCTGCATCACGATGCCGGGCCAGATGAAGTCGAAGTACGCCGAGATGCCGCCGACGAAGAGGCCCTCGAACGCGGCGTAGCCGAAGATGAGCGCCGGGCGAACCTTCTTGCGCGACGTGAATGCCACGATCATGGCGAGCACGAAGCCGCCGAGCGCGCCGACGATCCACGGCACGATCGTGATCTGGTCGACGGACGCGACCTGGCCGCGCGAGAAGGCGCCGCCGAGGGTCCACACCCAGCCGACGACCGCCGTGACCAGCAGGATCGCGAACAGGCTGAGGGTCTTCAGGACGGTGTCTTCGACCGTCATGCGGCCGGTCTGGATCGCGCCGGCCGGCGGTGCGGCGAACATCCCCTCGAGCTGCGCGTCGGCGGCGGCGTTCATGCCGGCGTGCGCGGCCGATGCGTACTGCGTCTGGGTGCCTGCCTGCTGCGCGGGCGGCGGGGTGAGCCCTGGGCGATGCTCTTGGAACGCCGGGTTGTTGAATGCGAAGTTGCTGGAGGCCATGGTCTCTCTCACTCCAAATCGGTGCACAGCGCGGTGCTGTGGTTCTCAGCGTATCCGGTGGGGTGTCGCCGTGGGCAGGCGTGCCGCTGTGAGAGCGCCAAGAACCGCCCGCCCTGAGCGAACACGGCGCCCGGGACAGTCCGTCGGAGCAGGGGAATCGGGCGCCCGTCGCTACTCTGAGACGATGCCTCGCCGATCGCCGCTCATCATCGGGCACCGCGGCGCCCCCGGCTACCGGCCCGAGCACACCCGGTCGTCGTACGAGCTCGCGCTTGCGCTGGGGGCGGATGCCGTCGAGCCCGACGTCGTGTTCACACGCGACGGCGTCGCCGTGGTGCGGCATGAGAACGAGATCGGCTCGACGACAGACGTCGCGGATCACGCCCGGTTCGCCGGCCGGCGCACGACGAAGGTCGTCGACGGGGCGCCGATCACAGGCTGGTTCACGGAGGACTTCACGTGGGACGAGCTGTCGACGCTGCGCTGCCGGGAGCGGCTGCCGAAGCTGCGGCCGGCCAGTGCGAGCTTCGACGGACAGCAGCCGCCGCTGCGCCTGCGCGAGGTGCTCGACCTCGTCGCCGCGGCATCCCTCGAGCATGGACGCGAGTGCGGGGTCGTGCTGGAGGTCAAGCACGCGACGTACTTCCACTCGCTGGGGTTCGATGTGGCGGGGCTCATCGCGGCTGAGCTTGTCGCGGCAGAGTGGGGAGCGGGGGAGCATCCGCTCATCGTCGAGTCCTTCGAGCAGACTGTGCTCGAGCAGCTGCGGGGTCACGGCATCCGTGGCTCGTTCGTCTTCCTTCTCGAAGCGCAGGGGAGGCCGTACGACCTGGTGTCGGCGATGGGCGCTGATGCCGCCCCCACGTACCGGCGCCTGGCCTCGCCGCGGGGGCTCGACGCCCTCGCCGGCCGGTTCGACGGCATCAGCCTCGACAAGGCGATGATCCTCGCGGCAGGTCGCCGGCCGGGAGCGCCGCCGCGGAGCGTGGTCGCCGACGCGCACGAGCGCGGGCTGCGCGTGTTCGCGTGGACGTGTCGTCCGGAGAACGCCTTCCTGGAGCGCCGCCACCGTCTGCGGGGCGGGCGTGCCGCCTTCGGCGACTACGAGTCGGAGTGGCGCGAGCTCGCCGATTCGGGCGTTGACGGGATGTTCTTCGACCAGCCCGACCTGGGGGCCTCGGTCTTGGGCTGAGCGATCGGTCAGTAATGCAGATGAGACTTCTCTCATACCTGTTACGCCGACGCACAGCACGTGCATAGCCTCCTTTCAGCCACTGCTCAACCAAGGCAGCGGTGTCAGGCTCCTGCACGAAAGGCGGACCCACCTTGCAACGACGCATCCTGGCTGTCATCGGCGCGATCGCGCTGATGCTGCCATCCACGGCGGCCCTGGCCGCAACCGGCGAGGAGTCCTCCTCGCCGAAGTCCTCGTCGGCCGGAACGCGCGGCGAGATCAGCGAAGGCATCACCCCTCGATCGGTCGATGCCGACGGCCGCGTGACGGTCATCATCGAGATGAAGGGCGACCCCGTCGCCGTCGTCCAGGCCGAGAAGGGCCGCAAGCTCACCGCTTCCGAGCGGTCTGCGGTCAAGGGCAAGCTCAAGAAGGCCCAGGACTCGATTCGCGGCTCGATCACGGGCAAGGGCGGCAAGATCCAGGCGCAGATGCAGTCGGCGTACAACGGCATCCAGGCCGTCGTCCCGGCCACGCAGCTCGACGCCGTCGCCGACCTGCCCGGCGTGGTGGCCGTGCACCCCGTGCGCACCTATGAGCTCGACAACGCTGTGTCGGTGCCGTTCCTCGGCGTTCCGCAGGTATGGGAAGACACCGGCTACACGGGCGCGAACGTGAAGGTCGCGATCCTCGACACCGGCGTCGACTACACGCACGCCGCATTCGGCGGACCGGGCACGGTCGAGGCCTTCCAGGCTGCGGCGGCGACCTCCGACGAGTCGGCCGACCCGGCGCTCTTCGGTCCCGCGGCTCCTCGCGTGAAGGGCGGCATCGACCTCGTCGGCGACGACTACAACGCCGACCCCGCGAGCGAGACCTACCAGCCGGTCCCGCATCCCGACCCCAACCCGCTCGACTGCAACGGCCACGGCTCGCATGTCGCCGGCACGGCGGCCGGCTCCGGGGTCAACGACGACGGCTCGACCTACACGGGCCCGTACGACTCCACGACGGCGTCGCAGACGTTCCGCGTCGGGCCGGGTGTCGCGCCCGAGGCCGACATCTACGCCGTGCGCGTGTTCGGGTGCGACGGCTCGACCGACGTGGTCGTCCCCGCGATCGACTGGGCCGTCGCCAACGGCATGGACGTCATCAACATGTCGCTCGGCTCGTCGTTCGGACGAGGAGACGACCCGGATGCGGTCGCCGCCAGCAACGCGGTGGGCGCGGGAGTCGTCGTCGTCGCCTCGGCCGGCAACTCCGGCCCCAGCCCCTACCTGACCGGCTCGCCCGGCACGGGCGACGGCGTCATCGCGGTGTCGGCTGTCGACAGCTCCGAGACCTTCCCCGGCGCGACGATCACGGTCGACGGCACCGACGTCGAGGCCATCAACGCCAACGGCGCCTCGCTCGAAGGGCTCGGCTCGCTCGAGGTCGTGCGCGTCACCGACGACCCCGCCACGGCTAACGTCAACGAGGCGCTCGGCTGCTCGGCGGCCTCCTTCACTCAGGCCGGAGTCGTTCCCGGCGGCAGCCAGCTCGCCGTCGTCGAGCGCGGCACCTGCGCCCGCGTCGCCAAGGCGATCTTCGGTGAGCAGGCCGGTGCGGCGGCGGTGGTGATGGTCAACAGCGACGACTCGCTGCCCCCGTACGAGGGCCGGATCACGTCGAACCCGGATGACAACACGCCCTTCGTCGTGACGATCCCGTTCCTCGGGGTGCGCCTGAGCGACGGCGCGGCGTTCGTGGACGGCGCGACGGCGACTCTCGCGGCGGCGGAGATCGCCAACCCGGGCTTCCGCGGCTACGCGTCGTTCTCGTCGTCGGGCCCGCGCTCGGGTGACGGGGCCATCAGCCCCGACGTGGCGGCACCGGGTGTGTCGATCGCGTCGGCCGGTGTCGGCACCGGCAGCGAGGCCGCGATCATCTCGGGCACCTCGATGGCGTCCCCGCATGTGGCCGGCGTCGCGGCGCTGACGGTGCAGTCGCACCCGTCATGGACCGCTCCGCAGGTCGCCGCGGCGATCGTGTCGACGGCCGACCCCGACAAGGTCGCCGGTCAGAGCCTCACCCGCGGCGGCGTCGGACTCGTCGACACGGCGCAGGCTGTGGCGACGACCGTGACGGCCACCGGTGACGCGTTCCGCACCGACAGCGGCTGGGCCCGCGAAGCGGCCCTCAGCTACGGCGTGCAGGAGTCGTCGCTCGGATTCGGCGGGGTCAAGACCGTCACGATCCGCAACGACGGCAAGAAGCCGGTGACCTTCACCGTGTCGTCGGCGCCCACGGCGCAGTCGATCAAGGCGAACGTCAAGTTCAGCCAGAAGAAGATCACGGTGCGCGCCGGCGGCACGGCCAAGCTCGTCGTGTCGGTCTCGGCATCCGCGAAGGACGTTCCGACGTCGCTGCTGCCGGACGACCAGTTCGCGTTCTACGAGATCTCGGGCGATGTCGTCCTGACCTCGTCCGATGCGACGCTGCGCGTGCCGTACCTGGTGGTGCCCCGCTCGACCAGCAAGGTGAGCGCGACGGTCTCGGCATCGCCGTCGAAGCACGGCTCCGCCAGCACCGCCTCGAAGGGCAAGGACCACGGCAAGGGCAAGGGCAAGGGCAAGGGCGACAGCTCGACCAAGAAGCTCACGCTCCGCAACACCCTCGGCGCGCTGAACGCGCAGGCGAGCGTGTACCAGTGGGGTCTGAACGACAAGAAGGACGCCCCGAAGTCGGTCGCCGACACCGGGTACGACCTTCGCGCCGCGGGTGTGCGCACGTACATGGAGGGCAGCGAGCAGGTGCTCGAGTTCGCCGTGAACACGCACAGGCGGTGGTCGAACGGCGCCAACAACGAGTTCGACGTCGTGATCGACGTGAACCGCGACGGCACCCCCGACTGGATCGTGTTCTCGTACGACTCGGGCGCGCTGCGCGCTGGCAGCGTCGACGGAGTGACGGAGGTCTTCCTCTATCGCATCGCGACCCGCCAGACGTTCGCCGCGGGCTACCTCGCGACGGCGCCGACCGACAGCAGCACGATCCTGCTGCCGGTGTGGGCGAGCGACATCGGCGTGACCGGTGCGTTCGACTACTCGGTCGCCGGCTACAGCCTCACCTCGGGCGGCGAAGACGAGATCGCCGGTGTCGCGACCTACGACCCGAACGCTCCGGCATACAGCAGCGTCGACGACCTCACGGTCCCGAAGCGCGGCAAGGTGTCGGCGTCGTTCACGGTGGACAAGGCCGCGAAGACCGCGCAGAAGCCGCTGGGCCAGATGGTCGTCGTGTTCGACAACCAGTCCGGCGCGAAGGAGGCCCTGCTGCTGAAGGTCAAGTGACCCTCCTCGGCGAGACCCTTCAGGCCGGAGGGGCGGTGCGCAGGCGCCGCCCCTTCGGTCTGTCGGCGCGCGGAGGGAGCGTCAGCGCGTGCAGAGCCTGGGGCCGCCGCCCTCGCCGAACCGGTAGTCGTACTGCCGGCCGTCTACCGACACCACGACCCGCATCCCGTCGACGAGCGCCTGCGTGTACGACTGGCCGGGGCTCGGGCAGCCCAGGGAGCCGTCGGTGAAGGTCACCGCCTCGGCCGACACGAGCTCGGGCGTGCCGTCGACGCCGCGCTTCTTGAGATCGTCCTGGATCGCCGCCCATCGGTCGGCGGGGACGTCGGTCGGGGTGCCTGTCGGACCGATCGGGCCCCGCGTGCCGGCCGCCGATGAGGGTGCGGGCGAACTCGCGGGCGACGACGACGGCCGCGGTGCGTACGGATCTGACATGGGACCTCCCGAGGCGCATCCGGTGAGCGCGCACAGGAAGACGACGACGGATGCCGTGACGAGGCGCGTGCGCATGACTCCTCCTCGATGACTGACGCCAGGCTAGGACGGAGGGCTGGGGATCGGCGGGGAATCCGGATCACAGGGCCGCGAGCAGCGTCGTACCCGCGGGGGACGAGGCCGAGTACTCGGCCGGGCGGTCGCCGTCCGCACCGGGCCCGGGCGTGCGGGCCTCGCGTTCCCTCTTGCGCTGCTCCTGGGCAGCCTCCCGTGCCTTCTTCTCGGCGTCCTTCTTCGCCTCGCGGTGCGCCTTCTCCGCGTCTCTGTCCGCCTTGCGCTTCTCGGCGTCCTTCGGCTTCGCCTTGTCTGCGCCCTTCGGCTTCGCCTTGTCTGCGCCCTTCGGCTTCGCCTTGTCTGCGCCCTTCGGCTTCGCCTTGTCTGCGCCCTTCGG
>CALANM010000028.1 GCA_937926065.1 uncultured Microbacterium sp. | reverse complement strand
CGACGCGGAAGCAGCGGACGCCGCCGAACCCGCCGTCGCCGTGGATGCCACGACGGCAGCGGACGCCCCCGCGACGGGCGTCGTCGAGGCCCCGCGCGAGGCGGGAGGGGTCAAGGGCGCGTCATCGATGAGCGCCTCGCGGATGATCCGGCGAGGGTCGTATTGGCGGGGATCGAGCTTTCGCCAGTCGATCTCCTCGAACTCCTCGCCCATCTCGTCCTTGACGCGTGAGCGAGCGTCGGTGAGCCAGTCCCGCACACGGACTGTGAGCTTCGCCAGAAGCTCGGCGTAGTGGGGCAGCCGCTCGGGACCGAGCAGGAGCGCCGCCACCACCAGGATGATGACGATCTTCTCCATGTCGATTCCGAAGAACATGGCTCCAAGGTTACCCGTGCGCCTGCGGCGCCGCGGCGTGCAGGGGACGTACGCTGGCACAGGAGGTCCACCCCATGCGCGACATCGAGGCGATCCGCCGGTTTGCAGACGAGGCCACGATCGAACCCGACACGATCGGACGTGCGCGCGCACACGCGCTCGAGCTCGGCGCCGACCCCATCAGCGCGACCGTGGGCGCGCAGTGCGCCGTCATCGCGGCAGCGACCGCGGCGCTCAACATCGTCGAGATCGGCACGGGCGGAGGCGTCTCGGGGCTGTGGCTCCTCCACGGCTCGCCGCGCGCGACCCTCACCACGATCGACATCGAGCGCGAGCACCTGGCTGCCGCTCGCGGGGCCTTCGCCGACGCGAAGATCCCTCCCGCGCGAGCCCGCTTCATCAGCGGTCGCGCCTCCGACGTCCTTCCGCGCATGAACGAGGCGTCGTACGACATCGTTCTCGTCGACGCCGATCCCGAAGGCGTCATCGAATACGTCGAACACGGCCTGCGCCTCGTCCGCGCCGGCGGCACGGTGCTGGTCCCGCGTGTGCTGGCAGGCGGAGCCGTCGCCGACCCCGTCAAGCGCGACGCGGTCACGAGCGCCTACCGGTCGCTGATCCAGGAGACGCAGGCCTCGCCCGCGGTCCTCGGGGCACTCTCCATCGTCGGCGAAGGCCTGCTGCAGCTGACGACCACCACGCCCGTCGAGCGCTGACGCCGAAGACGACAAAGGCCGGTCCGAAGACCGGCCTTCCGTCTGCAGAGCAGGTCAGGCTGCGCCGACGACCTGCCCGAGAACGCTGTGGAGTTCCTTCGCCTCGTCGTCGTTCACCGAGACGACAAGACGGCCGCCACCCTCGAGGGGGACGCGCACGATGATGAGGCGACCCTCCTTCACGGCTTCCATCGGTCCGTCACCGGTTCGCGGCTTCATGGCTGCCATTGCGGCTCCCTTTCGTTGGCTACCCGGACAAGTTTACCGGTCTGAGCAGGAAAGACGCTCCAGGCCTGACCATCGTACCCAGGAGAGCCGCTCAGGGGATCTGGTAGTACGTGTTCGCGAGGGCGTACATGCTGTAGATCCACCACCATTGCCCGGCCAGGCACGCCATCAGCACTCCGACCCGCCACGCGGTCGATCGGGGAACGGCGAGGGCGCCGAACAGCGGGGACACCGGGACCAGCAGGCGGAAGAGGCTCGACTGCGGGAAGAACACCGCAAGGAGGTACACCAGATAGCTGACCGACCACAGGCGCAGCTCGACGCCCAGTCGGCGCACGGCGGGCGCGAACAGCAGGAGGGCCGCGACGGCGACGAGCACCAGGCCCAGGGCGACGTAGCCTGCCCACTCCGGCTGTCCCCACAGGCGGAACCAGATGGCCGAGGCACGCACGAAGCCGTCGAACGGAACGAAGCCGCCGCTCTCCCCCGTCCATGCGCGCCGCCAGCTCAGCTCCGTCTCGAGGTAGGCGTCCGGCTCTCCGGTCACCACCCCCGCGATGTACTGCCAGGAGAACCCGACCACGGCGGCCAGGAGGCCGAGGGCGACGATGTGGACGACCTCGACTGCCGCCAGCGCCTCCCGGCGGCGGGAGAACCAGCGCCAAACGCCGAACAGCGCGAGGAAGAGCGAGAACGCCAGCACTCCCGGGCGTGTATACCCCATGAGAGGAATGAGAAGGTAGAGCCACGCGTACCGCCGCCGCGTCACGCACCAGAGGGCGCAGAAGAGCCACAGCAGGAACAGCGACTCGGCGTACCCCACCTGGAACAGCGCGGCGAGCGGACCGCTGACGAAGAAGACGACCGCCCACATGGTGGTCGTCTCATCCAGCCGGGGCCGCAGCAGGTGGAACAGGACGAGCGCCGACAGGTAGCCGGCCACGAGAGAGACTCCGAGAGCGCCGACGGCATACTGCCCGAACGGCGCCCCGACCAGTCCCGCGATCATCGGGTACAGCGGCATGAACGCCCACTGGTTGGTGGTCACGCGGCCGTCGTCGCCCCGTGGCAGCTCGGAGGGATAGCCGTGACCGGCGATGAACGAGTACCACTCGGCGTCCCAGCCCATGACGAACGAGCCGATCGTGGGATCGGCCCCGAACCGCGACTGGGGGACGGCGAGCATGCTCGCCAGCAGCAGGAATCCGGTCGTGACGACCCGCGCGAGGAGATAGACGGCCGCGACCCGAAGTGCGACCCGCGCGAATTCGGCGCGGGCGGGCGCTCTCAGGAGGACGTCAGCCACGCCCGAAGACCCCGTTCTACGGCGTCGATCTGCGCGACGGAGACCCGCTCCTCGTCATGGTGAGCCAGATGCGGGTCGCCAGGCCCGTAATTGACGGCGGGGACCCCCATCGCTGAGAACCGGGCGACATCGGTCCAGCCGTATTTGGGACGCGGCTGCGCACCGACCGCGGCGAGGAACTCCTGCGCGAGCGGGGCGTCGAGTCCCGGACGCGCACCGCCGGAGAGGTCGACGATCTCGACCTCGAACCCGGCGAAGACGTCGCGCACGTGCTCAGCGGCCTCCTCAGGCGTCCGCTTGGGGGCGAACCGGTAGTTCACCTCGACCTCGCACGCGTCAGGGATCACGTTGCCGGCGATGCCGCCGCGGATCCCGACGGCGTTGAGCCCTTCCCGGTAGACGAGGCCCTCCACCTCGAGGTCGCGGGGGCGGTACTCCGCCAGCCGCGCGAGGATCGGCGCGGCCTTGTGGATCGCGTTCTCGCCGACCCACGATCGGGCGCTGTGGGCGCGGACGCCCTGCGTGCGCACGACGGCGCGGAGCGTGCCGTTGCATCCCCCCTCCACCTCGCCGTTCGACGGCTCACCGAGGATCGCGAAATCGGCGTCGAAGACGTCGGGACGGGTGGCCGCGAGCCGCGTGAGGGCATTGCGCTCCGAATCGACCTCTTCGTGGTCGTACCAGATCCAGGTGAGGTCGACACGCGGGGCGACCAGCTCCGCCGCGAGCTTGAGCTGCACGGCCACGCCGGCCTTCATGTCTACGGTGCCGCGGCCCCAGAGGAACGGCTCACCGTCGATCTCGATGTCGCGCGTCGGAAGATTCGCGTTGATGGGCACCGTGTCGATGTGCCCCGCGATGGCCACGCGCTGCGGACGGCCCAGCCGGGTGCGCGCGATGATCGTGTCGCCGTCGCGCTCGACGTGCAGGTGGGCGGCGCTGCTCACGGCGTCGAAGATGGCGTCGGCGAGCCTCGTCTCATCGTCCGAGACGCTCGGGATGTCGCAGATGGCGCGCGTGATGTCGAGCGAGGAAGCAGTGAGGTCCAGCCTGGGCATGACGTCGAGTCTAGTGACGCGCGTCGGAGGCGGCCTCCGCGGCCCGATAGCCTTGAAGAATGAGCGATCAGCGTTGGGTGTGGGGTGCCGGACTTGCGACCGTGACGGAGGGCGGCGTCGTCCTCGACACATGGTTCCCCTCCCCTGCCCTGGGCCGCGCGCCCGAGCAGGCCGACACGGCCGGCCTCGCCGCCTCGGCCGGGCCCGATGAGCGCCGCGGCGTGCGCATCGAGGTGGTCGTGACTCAGATCGACCTGGATGCCGAGCCCGCCGGCACGTCCGACGCCTATCTGCGCCTGCACGCGCTGTCGCACCGGCTCGTGGCACCCAACGACCTGAATCTGGCCGGCATCTTCGCCCACCTGCCCAACGTCGCGTGGACGAACGCCGGCCCGGTTCACCCCGACGACCTCGTGCGCCTGCGCTCGCGCCTCCAGCGCGCCGGCATCCAGGTGCAGGGACTCGACAAGTTCCCCCGGCTGACCGACTACGTCGTTCCCGTGGGTGTGCGCATCGCCGACGCGTCGCGCGTCCGCCTGGGCGCCTACCTCTCGCCCGGCACGACGGTCATGCACGAGGGATTCGTCAATTTCAACGCCGGCACCCTTGGCGCCTCCATGGTCGAAGGCCGCATCTCGCAGGGCGTCATCGTCGGCGACGGCAGCGACATCGGCGGCGGCGCCTCGATCATGGGGACTCTGTCTGGCGGAGGCAGCCACCGGGTCACGATCGGCGCCCGCACGCTCCTCGGAGCCAACGCCGGCATCGGCATCTCGCTCGGCGACGACTGCGTCGTCGAGGCTGGCCTCTACGTGACGGCGGGGGCGAAGATCGTGCTCGCCGATGAGCCCGTCCGCGCCGATGGCACGCGCCCCTCGGTCAAGGGCGCCGACCTCTCGGGTCGCAACGGCCTGCTGTTCCGTCGCAACTCACTCACGGGCGCGATCGAGGCTGTGCAGCGGGCAGGCGTCGGGGTGACGCTCAACGAGGCGCTCCACGCCTGACGGCATCCGTACCGCGGCGACGCCGCCGTCAGGATCCGCGGAGCACGGCAGCACGCGCCTCGCGGTGCTCGTCATCGGTGATGACGCCTCGCCCGCGAAGGTCATCGAGCTCGCGCAGACGCTCCTCGACCGAGCGCTCCGCCGGCTGAGGCGTGCCAGGCGCGAGCATGTCGCTCTTCAGCACTTTGGCTGCCACCGCCGCGTCGACGGTGAACGGATCGGCACCGGCATCCCGCAGGATGCGGTACTTGCGCACGCCGACGACGATGCTGAAGACGATCCCGCCGATCACGAGGACCGTGACGAGGCCGACGAACCCCTGCACGACGCCGACGGTTCCGTCCACCGTCTCACCCAGGCCGGGGACGACCGGGGCGAACCCGTCGTCCCAGCCGGCACCGCCGGAGTCGAGGCCACTCATGCCGGCGTGGTCGAGGTCGGTTCGGTTCATGCGCTCACACTAGGGCCCACAGGGCGGACCGTCGAGAGCGGACAACGATTCAGGCGCCGGGATAGTCGCGGCGCGCCGCCCCCGTGTAGAGCTGCTGCGGGCGACCGATCTTGGTCTGCGGGTCGAGCTGCATCTCGCGCCAGTGCGCGAGCCAGCCGGGCAGACGCCCGATCGCGAACAGGACGGTGAACATGCGCGTCGGGAAGCCCATGGCCTTGTAGATGACGCCCGTGTAGAAATCGACGTTCGGGTAGAGACGACGCTCCTTGAAGTAGTCGTCATTGAGGGCGATCTCCTCGAGCTCCTTCGCGAGGTCGAGCAGCGGGTCGTGAACGCCGAGTTCGGCGAGCACCTCGTCGGCCGACTCCTTCACGAGCTTGGCGCGCGGGTCGTAGTTCTTGTACACCCGGTGCCCGAAGCCCATGAGCTTCACACCGTCTTCCTTGTTCTTGACCCGCTCGACGAAGCGCTCGACCGACTCACCGGAGTCACGGATGCGACCCAGCATGTCGAGGACGGCCTCGTTGGCGCCACCGTGCAGCGGCCCGTAGAGCGCGTTGATTCCGGCCGAGATCGACGAGAACTGGTTGGCTCCGGTCGAGCCGACGAGTCGCACGGTCGAGGTCGAGGCGTTCTGCTCGTGGTCTTCGTGGAGAATCAGCAGACGCTCAAGCGCGCGCGACATGACGGAATTGACATGGTATTCCTCGGCCAGGACCCCGAAGTTCAGCTTGAGGAAGTTGTCGACGAAGCTGAGCGAGTTGTCGGGGTACAGGAACGCCTGCCCGATGCTCTTCTTGTGCGCGTATGCCGCGATCACGGGGAGCTTGGCCAGCAGGCGAATCGTGTTGAGCTCGATGTGCTCCGGGTTGTTCGGATCCGACTGGCCCTCGTAGTACGTCGAGAGGGCAGCCGTGGCGGCCGACAGCATCGACATCGGGTGCGCCGTGTGCGGCAGAGCCGAGAAGAAGCGCTTGAGGTCTTCGTGCAACAGGGTGTGGTGACGGATCTTCTCGTCCCACTCAGCCAGCTCGTCAGCGGTCGGGAGCTCGCCGTAGAGCAGGAGCCACGCCACCTCGAGGTAGGTGCTGTTCTTGGCGATCTGCTCGATGGGATATCCGCGGTAGCGCAGGATTCCCTCGTCGCCGTCGATGAAAGTGATCGCGGACTTCGTGGAGGCCGTGTTCACGAAGCCGTAGTCGAGTGCCGTGTGACCCGTCTGCTTCGTGAAGGTGGAGAAGTCGACGCTCGGATTCCCGTCTGCGCCTTGCAGGACCGGCAGCTCTGCCGTCCGGTCACCGATGGTGATGGTGGCCTGCTGGGGGAATCCCGACTCGCTCACGAAGCCTCCTTGCGGTCGATCTGGGCGCCTTTACAGCCTAGTGCGCCCGGAGGCCTACTCCGGACTCCGCCAAAGCATCGCCGGTTCCGATCGTGGAAACCTACAAAGCACACAGCGGCGAGTCAGTGCACCGACCCGGCGGCGGCGAGTCGGCGGGCAGCCTCTTCGATGCGCTCGTCAGTCGCGGTGAGCGAGAACCGCACGTGCTGAGGGAAGTGCGTGCCGTAGAAGTGACCCGGCCCCGCGAGGATGCCGATGGCCGCCAGACGCGCCATGGAGTCCCACGCGTCCTCACCCGCCGTTGCCCACAGGTATAGCCCGCCCTCACTGTGATCGATCCGGAAACCCGCCGTCTCGATGGCCGGCTTGAGGATGCCGCGGCGACGGCGGTAGCGCTCGCGCTGCTCGCTGACATGAGCATCGTCGCCCAGCGCGACCGCCATGACCGCCTGCACGGGAGCCGGCAGCATGAGTCCGAGGTGCTTGCGCGCCGTCAGCAGACGCGCGACGATCGCCGGATCGCCGGCAAGCAGAGCCGCACGGTAGCCGGCGAGATTGGACTGCTTGCTGAGCGAGTACACGGACAAAAGACCCGATCGATCGCCGCCGGTCACACGCGGGTCGAGCACGCTGGGGACGGGCTCGTGCGCCCACTCCCCTTCCCAGCCGAGCTCTGCGTAGCACTCGTCGGACGCCAGCACGGCTCCGATCTCTCGTGCCCGCGCCACCGCCGCGGCGAGCTCCCCGACCCCGAGCACGCGGCCGTCCGGGTTGCCGGGCGAGTTGATCCATATGAGCCGAGCGCCCTCAGGCCACTCCGACGGGTCGTCGGCAGCGACCGGCGTGGCGCCGACGAGGCGCGCCCCGACCTCGTAGGTCGGATACGCCGCGCGCGGATGCACCACGATGTCACCGGGACCGAGGTCGAGCAGGAGAGGCAGCAGCGCCACCAGCTCCTTGGAGCCGACGGTCGGCAGCACGTCTGCGGTCGTCAGGCCGTGCACGCCGCGGCGGCGCGCATACCAGTCGACGATCGCCTCGCGAAGAGCCGGCGTGCCTACGGTCTGGGGATACGCGTGGGCGTCGCTCGCCGCCTTCAGCGCCTCGACGACGACGGCCGGCGTCGGGTCGACAGGCGACCCGATCGAGAGGTCGACGATGCCCTGCGGGTGAGAGCGTGCCTTCTCCGCGAAGGGAGCGACGGCGTCCCACGGGTAGTCGGCGAGGTCGCGGACGCCCATCAGTGCGACTGCGGCGGGAGCGCGGCGATCAGCGGGTGGTCCTTGGGGATCACGCCGACCTTGGCGGCGCCGCCGGGAGATCCGATGTCCTCGAAGAACTCGACGTTGGCCGTGTAGTAGTCCTGCCATTCGGAGGGAAGGTCGTCTTCGTAGTAGATCGCCTCGACGGGGCAGACGGGTTCGCACGCACCGCAGTCGACGCACTCGTCGGGGTGGATATACAGCGACCGCTCACCCTCGTAGATGCAGTCGACGGGGCATTCGTCGATGCACGCACGGTCCTTCACATCCACACAGGGCAGGGCGATCACATACGTCACCCTTTCAGTCTAGTTCGTCGTCAGCGCGACGGACCGCGCGAAGCGGTCGAGGGCCACGCGACGACGACGGCGGTGATGACGGGCACGATGAGCGTCCAGACGATGCCGGTCGAGAGCGACCCCTCGGCGGGCTGCGGCACGATGACCGAACCGCCGGGGCCGCGTCCCGAGAACACGAGCGTCGCCAGCATGATGCCGAGCCCCGTCGACAGGGCCGACCACCGGTCTGCCGTCAGCAGACGCACAGCCGCGACGATCGCGGCCGCGCCGACGAC
>CALANM010000027.1 GCA_937926065.1 uncultured Microbacterium sp. | reverse complement strand
GCCGGGCTGCGTGCGCGGCACGAGCCCGCCGGTCGGGAGGTACCCGCGGTCGAGGAACGCCTCGCGCAGGAACGGGAGTCCGGCGCGCGCCGACGAGTGCGAGATCGCGCCGTCGAGGCCGAGCACGGGGAGGGGGCGACCGATCCGCTCCGACACATCCGCGACGGCGGCGGCCACGGCATCCGCCGCCGCAGCGTCGTGCGTCACGACGTGATACAGCGCCCCGTGCGGCTTGACATAGCGCACGTCGGCGCCGGCGGAGACGAGCGCCTCGATCTGCGAACGGACCTGCTCGCGCAGAAGCGCCGGCTCGACGGAGAGCGCGACGCGTCCGAAGCCTGCCCGGTCCAGGAACGAGGGGTGAGCGCCCACGACGACGCCGTGACCGGCCGCACGCGCCACCGAAGCACGCATCGCGTCGTCGTCGCCCGCATGACCGCCGCACGCGACCGACGCACTCGAGACGAGCGCGAACATCGCGTCGTCGTCGGCGGTGGGAACGCCGTCGACGGTCTCACCGAGGTCGGCATTGAGATCGATCGCCGTCATACCGCCACGGTACCGGCGGCGGCGCACGATGTCGGCGCAGTCACGACTGCGTAAAGACCCCGGATCACCCCGTGCGCTCACGGGCATGGCGGGGCAGGATGGTCGCATGCCTCTCGAGACACGGCCCGCCGCTCCCACGCCGCTCCTGCAGGTGCGCGACATGGCGGTCGACTTCCGCACCGTCGCGGGACCCGTCCACGCCGTCGAAGCCGTCGACCTCGACATCGCCGCCGGCGAGACCGTCGCGATCGTAGGCGAGTCGGGATCGGGCAAGTCGACGACCGCGATGGCGATCATCGGACTGCTGCCCGGCAACGGCCAGGTGGTGCGCGGCAGCATCCTGCTCGACGGCGAGCAGCTCGTGGGCGCACCCGAGAGCAAGATGCGCCAGGTGCGCGGCGCCCGGATCGGCCTCGTGCCACAGGACCCGATGTCGAACCTCAACCCGGTGTCGAAGATCGGCACACAGGTGGCCGAGACGCTCCTCGCCCACGGCCTGGCGACGTCCAAGGACGTCGACCAGAAGGTCGTCGAGACGCTCGCGGCGGCAGGGCTCCCCGACGCCGGCGAGCGCGCCAAGCAGTATCCGCACGAGTTCTCCGGCGGCATGCGCCAGCGGGCGCTCATCGCGATCGGCCTCGCCTGCAACCCGCGGCTGCTGATCGCCGACGAGCCGACCAGCGCCCTCGACGTCACGGTGCAGAAGACGATCCTCGATCAGCTCGACCGTATGACGAACGAGCTGGGCACGTCGGTGCTCCTCATCACCCACGACCTCGGCCTCGCGGCGGAACGCGCGGCCCGCGTCGTCGTCATGCACCGCGGCCGCATCGTCGAGCAGGGCCCGGCTCGCCAGATCCTCGAGGACCCGCAGCATCCCTACACGCAGGACCTCGTGCGCGCCGCCCCGTCGGTCGCTGTCGCCCGGCTGCGCCCCGAGGTGTTCGCCACGACGACGGACACCGCCACCGAGCCCGGCACAGCGGCGGCCGCCTCGGCATCCGACGCCATCGTCGAGGTCGACGGGCTGACGAAGATCTACCCCGTGCGTGGCAGCAAGGAGGGCTTCGCGGCAGTGTCGGACGTGTCGTTCTCGATCCCGCGCGGCGAGACGGTCGCGATCGTGGGCGAGTCTGGATCGGGCAAGACGACGACGGCCCGGATGCTGCTGAAGGTCGTCGAGCCGACGTCGGGCGCGATCCGCTTCGACGGCCAGGACGTCGCGACGCTCAAGGGCAAGGCGCTGCGGGAGTTCCGGCAGAAGGTGCAGCCGATCTTCCAGGACCCGTACTCGTCGCTGAATCCGATGTTCACGATCGAGAGGATCATCTCCGAGCCCCTCGACTTCTACCGGCGCGGCTCGGCGAGAGACAGGAGCGCGCGCGTCAAGAAGCTCCTCGACGACGTCGCCCTCCCGCAGACGATGCTGCGCCGTTATCCGTCGGAGCTCTCGGGCGGCCAGCGCCAGCGCGTCGCCATCGCACGCGCCCTCGCGCTCAATCCCGAGCTGATCGTGTGCGACGAGCCCGTCTCGGCGCTCGACGTCCTCGTGCAGGACCAGATCCTCACCCTCCTGCGCGACCTGCAGGGCGAGTACGGCCTCAGCTACCTCTTCATCTCGCACGACCTCGCCGTCGTGCGGCTCATCAGCGACTACGTGTGCGTCATGAAGGACGGACGCCTCGTCGAGGCCGCCTCGTCCGAGGAGATCTTCACGAATCCGCGCGACCCGTACACGCGCCGGCTGCTGGCATCCATCCCCGGCAACGAGCTCGACATCGCCGTCTGACGTCGCGTCGCGGATGCCGCAGCGCGGGTGCCGCGGCGCGGATGCCGCGGGTGCGGGTGCGGGTGCGGGTGCGCCGAAAGCGCCC
>CALANM010000026.1 GCA_937926065.1 uncultured Microbacterium sp. | reverse complement strand
GTGTCGCACTCCCCGGGCTGAAGATCTCCGGAGTTGTGAACGCCGCGACGGGCCCATTGTCGCCAGGCCGCACCCTCGCCGCCATCCTGAAAAGTTGATATGAGTCGTATCAAGTTCATTTGACACGTCGCGACTCGGGGTTTATCGTGAATGACAGATGAACTTGAGTCCGAGCGACTCAATGTCCGAAAGACTTCACTCCGATCCGCACGGCGGGTCCGTTCCACCCAAAGGAGAAACACATGGCACGTGCAGTGGGTATCGACCTCGGTACGACGAACTCCGTCGTCGCCGTCCTCGAGGGCGGCGAGCCGAAGGTCATCGCCAACGCCGAGGGCTTCCGCACGACCCCGTCGGTCGTCGCGTTCACGAAGGACGGCGAGGTGCTGGTCGGCGAGACCGCCAAGCGCCAGGCCGTCACCAACGTCGACCGCACCATCACGTCGGTCAAGCGCCACATGGGCACCGACTGGAAGACGCAGTCGATCGACGGCAAGAACTACACACCGCAGGAGATCTCGGCGCGCATCCTCCAGAAGCTGAAGCGCGACGCCGAGCAGTACCTGGGCGACACCGTGACGGACGCCGTCATCACCGTCCCCGCCTACTTCAACGACGCCGAGCGCCAGGCCACCAAGGAGGCCGGTGAGATCGCGGGCCTCAACGTGCTCCGCATCATCAACGAGCCCACCGCCGCGGCCCTCGCGTACGGCCTCGACAAGGGCAAGGAAGACGAGCTCATCCTCGTGTTCGACCTCGGTGGCGGCACGTTCGACGTCTCGCTGCTCGAAGTGGGCAAGGACGACGACTTCTCGACCATCCAGGTCCGTGCGACCGCCGGTGACAACCGCCTCGGCGGCGACGACTGGGACCAGCGCCTCGTCGACTACCTCCTCAAGCAGTTCAAGGACACGACGGGCGTCGACGTCTCGAACGACAAGATCGCCCTCCAGCGTCTGAAGGAGGCCGCGGAGCAGGCCAAGAAGGAGCTGTCGAGCTCGACGAGCACCTCCATCAACCTGCCCTACCTGTCGCTGACCGACTCGGGCCCCGTGTCGCTGTCGGAGACGGTCACGCGTGCGAAGTTCGAGGACCTCACCAAGGACCTCCTCGACCGCACCAAGAAGCCGTTCGAAGACGTCATCCGCGAGGCCGGCATCAAGGTGTCGGACATCGACCACGTCGTTCTCGTCGGCGGCTCGACCCGCATGCCCGCCGTCAGTGAGCTCGTCAAGCGCGAGACGGGCAAGGAGCCCAACAAGGGCGTCAACCCCGATGAGGTCGTCGCCGTCGGCGCCGCCCTGCAGGCCGGCGTGCTGAAGGGCGAGCGGAAGGACGTCCTCCTCATCGACGTCACCCCGCTGAGCCTCGGCATCGAGACCAAGGGCGGCATCATGACGAAGCTCATCGAGCGCAACACGGCCATCCCGACCAAGCGCAGCGAGACCTTCACGACCGCCGACGACAACCAGCCGTCGGTCGCGATCCAGGTGTTCCAGGGCGAGCGCGAGTTCACCCGCGACAACAAGCCGCTCGGCACGTTCGAGCTGACCGGCATCGCTCCGGCTCCCCGCGGCATCCCGCAGATCGAGGTCACGTTCGACATCGACGCGAACGGCATCGTCCACGTGTCGGCGAAGGACAAGGGCACCGGCAAGGAGCAGTCGATGACGATCACCGGCGGCTCGTCGCTGCCCAAGGACGACATCGAGCGCATGGTGCGCGAGGCCGAGGAGCACGCGGCCGAGGACAAGAAGCGCCGCGAGGCCGCCGAGCTGCGCAACCAGGCCGAGACCCTGTCGTACTCGATCGAGAAGCTCATCAAGGACAACGAGGACAAGCTGCCCGAGGACGTCAAGTCGTCGGTCCAGGCCGACGTCGACGCGCTCAAGTCGGCTCTCGCCGGTGACAACGACGACGCGGTCAAGGATGCGTTCGACAAGCTGAACGCGTCGCAGACCAAGCTCGGCGAGGCGATCTACGCCTCCGCGCAGGCAGAGCAGCCGGCCGACGCCGGCGCCCCGGCTGACGGCGACGCCGCCGGTGCGGCATCCTCTGATGAGGACGTCGTGGACGCCGAGGTCGTGGACGACGAGGACGAGAGCAAGTAAGCATGGCGAACAAGGACTTCGAACAGCCCGACGACGGCGACGAAGTCTTCCGCGAGGAGGGGTCGGAGGCTCAGGTCTCCGACCCCGACCCGCAGGAGGACCAGAATGCCGGCTCGGGCGACGAGACGAACGACGATGACCAGCGTTCCGAGGCGGATGCTGACGAGCTGACGGTCGATGACATCCTCGGCGCCGTGCAGACCGACGAGGCCGCCGTGGCGGAGGCCTCCGACGAGGAGCACGATCTGCTGCTCGATCTGAAGCGTCTGCAGGCCGAGTACGCGAATTACCGCCGTCGCACAGAGGAGCAGCGCGAGATCGAGATCGAGCGCGCCAAGGGCTCGGTCGCCAAGGGGCTGCTGCCGGTGCTCGACGACCTCGATCGTGCCGAGAAGCACGGCGACCTCGAAGAGGGATCTCCGCTCGCCGTGATCGCCGAGAAGCTGCGCGGTGTCGTGGCCCGTCTCGGCGTCGAGCGCTATGGCGAGGCCGGCGAGCCGTTCGACCCGCAGCATCACGAGGCGATCTTCCAGGCGCCGACTCCCGGCACGGAGGTGCCGACGATCCTCGAGGTCGTCGAGGTCGGCTACCGGCTGGGCGCCAGCGAGCTTCGCCCCGCGAAGGTCGTGGTCGCCGTGCCCGCAGAGTGAGAAGAGGGGAGGGATATGGCCAGTCAGGACTGGTTCGAGAAGGACTTCTACAAGGTCCTGGGCGTCTCGAAAGACGTCACGGATGCCGAGCTGAAGAAGGCGTACCGCAAGCTGGCTCGCACGTACCACCCCGATTCGACGCAGGGCGACCCGCAGGCTGAGGCCAAGTTCAAGGAGATCAGCGAGGCCTACTCGGTGCTCTCTGACAAGGAGCAGCGGGCCGAGTACGACCAGATCCGAGCGATGGGCACGGGCGCCCGCTTCCAGGCGCCCGGCGCGGGCGGCGGCTTCGAAGACGTCTTCAGCCGCTTCAGCCGCGGGCCGGCCCCCGACTTCGACGACTTGTTCGCGATGTTCGGCGAGCAGGGAGGTCGGTTCGGCTCCGGCCGCTTCGGGCAGTCGAGCGGCGGCTTCCGCGGCTTCGGCGGTCCGCAGCGCGGCGCCGACGTCACGGCGCGCACGACCCTCGACTTCCAGACGGCGGTCAAGGGCGAGACCATCTCGCTTCAGGGCGAAGACGGCAAGCCGTTCAAGGTGAAGATCCCCGCGGGCGTCGCCGACGGGCAGAAGATCCGACTGCGCGGCCGCGGCCGCCCGTCGCCCGACGGCGGCGAGCCCGGCGACATCGTCGTGACCGTGAAAGTGAGACCGCATCCCGTGTTCACCCGCGACGGCCTGAACCTGCGGGTCACGGTGCCGGTCACCTTCACCGAGGCGGCGCTCGGCGCGACGATCGAGGTTCCGACGCTCGGGGGCGACCCCGTCAAGCTGCGGGTCGCGCCCGGCACCCCTTCGGGGCGGGTCCTTCGCGTGAAGGGCCGCGGAGTGGCATCCTCGAAGGGCACCGGCGACCTGCTCGCCGAAGTCCAGGTCGTGGTGCCGTCGCATCTCGACGACCGTGCGCGCGAGGCGCTCGAGCGGTTCCACGAACTGGAGCCGAAGGAGAACCCGCGCGCTGAGCTGATGCGCAAGGCCCGGGAGTGAGTCATGGCTGACGAAGTCGACGAAGAGACGCCGATCTTCGCGATCGCCGTCGCAGCCGAGCTGTCGGGCATGCACCCCCAGACGCTTCGTCAGTACGACCGTCTCGGGCTCGTGGTCCCCGGCCGCACGCAGGGCGGATCGCGCCGATACTCGCTCCACCACGTGAAGCAGCTGCGCGAGGTCGCCGCCCTGTCGGCCGAGGGCATCAGCCTTCCCGCCATCTCGCGCATCATCGAGCTCGAGAACCAGGTGCGCTCGCTGCGTCGCCAGGTGAGCGACCTCGAGCAGCGTCTGCGCGACGAGATCGATCAGCGCCGTGGCGCGCGCATCTTCGCGGCCGGCGCGACGGGCTCGGTCGTGACGCTGCGCCACGGCACGCGCGTGCGCCGCGCGACCGAGGTGGTCGTCTGGCGTCCGCCCGAGACCCGCGTCGCCGACGACGGCAGGGACTGACCGCCGGGCTCGACGTCTCAGCTGGGGTCGAGGCGGAGGGTCGGCGACGAGCCCTGCACCGTGACATCCTCGATGAGGCGCACGGAGCGGGCGAGGTCGTCGACCGCCCCGAGCACCGTGCCGAAGCGCTCACGGTCGGAGCACACCGCCGTCACAGTCACGAAGTGGGTGCCGGTGTCCCACGTGTACGTCGCGAACGGCGGGGCGCTCGCGCCGTCGGGACGGGTCGGCGGCAGCGGCATCGCGAGCTTCTCGCCGACGCCCAGATAGGTCCCGCGGAACGACTCCGTGTCGTCGTACTCGATCGGCATCATCGCCCTCGCGGCACGCAGCTGGGGCGTCACCTGCTGCACCTGCGCGAGCACGACCAGCAGCTCGGGGTCGTCCTTCCACACCCACACGAGGGCGCGGCCGTCGGCCTTGCGCATCAGCAGCGGCGCGGCCTGACTCATGGCCCACGCGGCGAGCGCGCTGCCCGGACGTCCCGTCGCGCCGAGCGATGCGTTCGCCTGCGTCAGCAGCATCCGGATCGCCTTCTTGCGGGCACGGCGGCCGCCGAAGCCGAAAGACCCCGTCACGGGAACCCAGCGGGCGCGGTCAGCGTCGGCAGAGATCTTCACCACCCGTCCAGCGTAGATCGTCGGGAGCGGGCGGTCACCGCCGTCCGCCCTGGGGGCTTTCCGTGAGTCTCCTCGGGGGCGCCGGGCCCGCTCGGGTAGACTCGGGGCGGCGT
>CALANM010000025.1 GCA_937926065.1 uncultured Microbacterium sp. | reverse complement strand
GGCTGTTTTCGTTTCACGCGGCGCGGTGCGGCGTTGCGCGCCGTCCTCTCAGAAGGACGACGGATGCCGCGAGCGACACCGTGCCGCAGAGAAGAAGGGTCGTATCGAGCCCGTACACGGTCACGAGGAGCAGCGGCAGGAACGCCGAGGTCCAGGCCACGGCGACGGCGCGCGGCCGCGGAGGCGTCGATGCCGGGGGGACCCCGATCGTCTCGATGCGCGCGAGCGGAACCGACAGCAGCCCCAGCACGATCACAACGATGGCGAAGACAAGAGGACGCGTCGCCCACCAATCGGCGCTGCCCGGGAGAGGAGCCGCGCCGGGGACGATCAGAGCCACCGCGGACACGATCAGGATGACGGGAAGATGCCACAGGTAGACCGTCATGAGACGGGAGCCGACGGCGAAGACGATGAGACGCGCGATCCGCGTGCGCATCAGGAGGGCGAGCACCGGAGCGATCACGCACAGGACACAGGACTGCGCGAGGCCGAGGAGAACGAGAGGCAGCGTGGGCGGGTTCAGATTCGTCAGCATGTTCGTCGAGTACGGCGCCCATGCCAGGACGCCGGCGAACCCGAGGGAAGAAGCAACGGCCGTGGCGACGAGGGTCGCCTTCCGACGGCGTGAGAACCACCCGTCGCGGTACCAGAAGCCGAACTGGTGGATGAGCGGCCAGACGAAGACCAGGTTGAGATACCCGAGCACCTCGATGCCGGAGGCGAAGCGCACGGCGTCGACGGCGATCACCGCGGTGGTCATCCCCACGAGGAATGCGCGTGGCATCCTCCGGTGCGCCTCGCTCGCGAGAGGAACGAGCGCCTGGCAGATGAGGTAGGCGGCGAGGAACCACAGCGGCGATCCCGCACCGACGGCGGCGGCCTCGACCAGCTCGGGCGCGATGCCGGCGACCGTGACCGCCACCAGGACGGCAGCGAAGAAGGCGAACAGCGGCAGTGCGGGCTGGGCGAGCCGCAGGGTGCGGGTGCGGACGAAGCCGACGGCGTCCCCGCCGCTTCGCGTCCATGACGCCCACCCGGCCGCCGACGCGAACCCGCCGACGACGAAGAAGAGCGGCATGATCTGCCCCGCCCACGTGGCGGCGTTGAACCATGGCTCCTGCTCAGCAGGGCGCGAGGCGAGCAGGGTGCCGTCGCCGCCGGCCCGATGCCGACCATGAGCACATGGACGACGACGACGAACAGCACGCACACGACGCGCGCCAGATCGAGCGTCAGATCGCGACCCGACAGGTCGGGACGAGCGATTCCGGGTGCGACGGTGCTCATCGCTCCATCATCGTGCGTACGCGCGATGACGGCGGTATTCGACGGCGTGCGTCAGCTGGCGAGGACCTCGTCGAGGACGCCGGACGCCTTCTCCTCTTCGGTCTTGAGCGCAAGCGCGATCTCGGAGACCAGGATCTGACGAGCCTTCGCGAGCATGCGCTTCTCGCCGGCGGAGAGGCCGCGGTCCTGATCGCGGCGCCACAGGTCGCGAACGACCTCGGAGACCTTGATGACGTCGCCCGAGGCGAGCTTCTCGAGGTTCGCCTTGTAGCGGCGCGACCAGTTCGTGGGCTCCTCGGTGAAGGGCGCGCGCAGCACGTCGAAGACGCGCTCGAGTCCGTCCTTGCCGATCACATCGCGAACACCCACCAGGTCGACGTTCTCCGCCGGGACCTCGATGATGAGGTCACCCTGCGTGACGTTGAGCTTCAGGTACTTCTTGGTCTCGCCCTTGATGATCCGGTCTTTGACCTCGATGATCGTTGCGGCGCCGTGGTGCGGATAGACGACCGTCTCGCCAACCTCAAAAAGCATGCAGATAAGTCCTTTCGGCAACCTCCATGATACCACAGCGCCCATAGGGTAAGGTTCTCCGCCTGGCGTTCGCGCCCCCTCGGCGGCGCCCCCTGCGCAGGGGTGCGGCGTGCGGGCGGACGCCCCGCGACGACTAGACTGACCCGCAGAGAAACCTGCTCGATTCCGCTGGAGGAACCGTGATCCTGACACGTCGCACCCGCCCTCACCGCCTTGTCGCAACCGCTGCGGTGGGCATCGCCGTCGCCCTCGGCGCCACCGGGTGCAGCATGATGGCACCTCAGGCGACCACGATCGAGTACTCCGCCTCCGACGGCGTCAACGTGCCCGAGTCGGGTCCGCTGAAGGTCCGCAACGCGCTCATCGTCGCGAATGAAGACGGCACGGCCGGCAACCTCCTCGCGGCGATCGCCAACGGCACCGACTCCGCGCAGACCCTGACGGTCGGCATCAACGGTCGCACCGCGACGGTGCAGGTGCCGGCGCGATCCGTCGCGAGCCTCGGCATCGACGCCGACCCGCTGCTGATCGACGGGCTCGGCGCTCGCCCGGGCGCCGGCGTCGACGTCGCCTTCCAGTCGGGCGACGGCGAAGGTGTGGAGATCGCGGTGCCCGTGCTCGACGGCGCGCTGCCGCAGTACGCGCCGTTCGTTCCGGAGGCCGCCTCGGCCGAGTGAGCCGCCCCGCTTCTTCGAAGGCCGGAGCCCCGACGGGGTTCCGGCCTTCGTCTCTTCCCGCGACAGACTCCTCAGAGGACCGCGCTCAGCCCTCGAAGCGGTAGCCGAGCCCGCGCACGGTCAGCAGCATCTGCGGCTCCCGCGGGTTCTCCTCGATGCGGGAGCGGATGCGCTTGATGTGCACGTCCAGGGTCTTGGTGTCGCCGAAGTAGTCGCTCCCCCACACACGATCGATGAGCTGACCTCGCGTGAGCACGCGTCCGGCGTTTCGCATGAGGAGCTCCAGCAGCTCATACTCCTTGAGCGGCATCGAGATCTCCCTGCCGTCGACCGACACGGTGTGGCGATCGAGGTCGAGACGCACGCGGCCGCCTTCGACGATGTGGTCGTCGAGCTCGAGCTCGGCGGTCTCCGCTCGGCGCAGCACTGCGCGCATCCGCGCCAGCAGCTCGCGCGTCGAGTAGGGCTTGGTGACGTAGTCGTCGGCGCCGAGCTCGAGCCCGACGACGATGTCGACCTCGGAGTCCTTCGCCGTGAGCATGATGATCGGCACACGCGACGATGCGCGGATGACGCGACACACCTCGGTTCCCGGCATGCCAGGGAGCATGAGGTCGAGAAGCACGATGTCCGCCCCGCGCGATGAGAACAGGTCGAGGGCCGTCGGGCCGTCCTCGGCGATCTCCGCCTCGAAGCCCTCTCGCCGCAGCAGGTAGGCCAGCGGGTCGGCCAGGCCGGGCTCGTCCTCCACGATCAGCACGCGGGTCATGCGCTCTCTCCCTTCGCCCGCTCGAGTGCGCGGGCGGATGACTGCTCTTTGGGCGCGACGACGGTCACGCGGGGTTCGAGGACCACCGGACGCTTCGCGGCATCCTTCTTGGCCTTCTTCGCCTTCTTGGCGTTCTTGCCCGCGCCTTTCCCCTTCTTGCCCTTGCCCGCCTTGCGACGGGAGCCGTCGGCGTCGACGGCGGGCAGCCGCACCGTGAAGGTGGACCCCTGGCCGGGCTTCGACCACACCTCGACCGTCCCGCCATGTCGCTGCACGGCATGCTTGACGATCGACAGTCCGAGCCCCGTGCCGCCCGTGCGCCGCGAGCGCGCCTGGTCCGACCGGTAGAACCGCTCGAAGACGCGCGTGAGCTCGGCTTCGGGGATGCCGATGCCGCGGTCGGTGACGGCGATCTCGACCCTGCCGCCGCTGGCCTTGACGCCGACGCCCACCTGCGCGCCCTCCGGCGAGTAGGCCACGGCGTTGGCGACGAGGTTGGCGATCGCCTCGGTCAGCACCTGCACGTCGCCGTGCACGTGCGCGCCGCGGTCGCCACCGCGCACGATCTCGACCCGCGCATCTTCGGCCGCGACGATCTGCGCCTCGATCGCGGCGTCGACGACCTCGTCGACGGAGACGTCGCGCAGCTGGCTCGGGTCGTCGGACGCCTGAAGTCGCGACAGGTTCATGATGCGGGAGGTGAGCTGCCCGAGCCGTGCCGCCTCGGCCGTCATGCGCCGCGCGAACTGGCGCACCTGGTCGGGGTCGTCGGCCGCCGACTCGATCGCCTCGGCCAGCAGGGTGATGGCTCCCACGGGGGTCTTCAGCTCGTGACTCGTGTTGGCGACGAAGTCCCGGCGCATCTCCTCGACGCGCTCGCGCTCCGTGATGTCGCGCACGACCACGAGGATGGACCGCGGCGCGATGACGCTGGCGCGGGCCGCCACTGACCGGAGCTCGACACCACGGCGGAGCCGCAGCGTCGCCCTCTCGGGGCGGTCCGTCTCGCGCACCGCGCGGACGAGCGCGCGCAGCTCATCGCCCGCCAGCCGCTCTCCCTCGACCATGCCGTAGAGCTCGGCGGGGGCGGATGCCGCCACCACCGTGAGCGAGGCGTCGACGACCATGGCGACCTCATCCATGCCCTGCAGCACCGCGCGCACGCCGTCGGGCACGTCGGTGGACGTGCTGACCTTCGCGGCATCCCGCGCCCGCAGCGCGACGATCACCAGGGCGGCGAACGATGCGCCGATCACCACGCCGACGCCCAGCGTGAGGAACGCCAGCTGCAAGGAGTCCATGACCCCAGCGTAGAGTCGCAGAGAAGGCGCAGCCGACCCGGGAGTCGTGCGAATCGGCCCGATCACGCAGTGTTCATCGACGCGGCACCGTTCGTTCACCTTGGCGGGGGATGATCGCCGGGTCGCCTGCGCGGCATCCTGCCGTGCCCGCGAAGAGAGAGGTTTCCGCAATGCGCGAAGTTTTCCACCAGTCGCTCGAAGACGTGCAGGCGCGTCTCGTCGAGATCGGCGACCTCGTGACCGTCGCCATCGACAAGGCGACGCGCGCGTTCGGCGCGAGCGACGTGGCCCTGGCCGAGGAGGTCATCGAGGCCGACCAGGTGATCGACGACAAGGCCATCGCGCTCGACGAGCTCGCCATCGAGATCCTCGCGCGGCAGCAGCCCGTCGCCCGCGACCTGCGGATCGTCGTCGCCGCCCTGCGGGTGAGCGCGTCGCTCGAGCGCATGGGCGACATCGCCGAGCACATCGCGCAGCTCACGCGGATGCGGTTCCCGGAGCGTGCGATCCCGAAGGGCCTCAAGAGCACCTTCACCCGGATGGGCGAGCTGGACGTCGAGGTCGCGCGCACCCTCACGAAGCTCCTGCGCACCGAGGAGCTCGCACTGGTCGAGAAGCTCCGCGCGCTCGAGGAAGAGCTCGACGATCTGCACATCGCCGTGTTCGAGAAGGTCCTCGGTGAGACCTGGAAGGGCGAGGCAGCCGCCACCGTCGACGCGACGCTCGCGAGCCGGTATCACGAGCGCTTCGCCGACCATGCCGTGTCGGTGGCGAAGAAGGTCGCCTACCTCGCGACCGGCGACTGGACGCCCGCGACCGACACGATCGCGATCATCTCGCCGGGCGACTGAGCGCAGACGTCGAGAAGGGGGATGCCGGATGGCATCCCCCTTCTCGTCTTGCGGTCGAGCTTTCTCGCCCGCCTACTTCTTGCCCTGCGCGGCGACGGCCGCGGCGCCCGCGGCGGCGGCCTCGGGGTCGAGGTATTCGGCCGGCTCGAGCGGCATGAAGTCGTCGCCCAGCTTGTAGACGAGCGGGATGCCGGTGGGGATGTTCAGCTCGGCGATGTCGGTGTCGCTGATGCCGTCGAGGTGCTTCACGAGACCGCGCAGCGAGTTGCCGTGAGCCGTGACGAGCACGGTCTTGCCTTCCTGGAGGTCGGGGATGATCGCGCTCTCCCAGTAGGGAAGCATGCGGTCGATCACGATCTTGAGCGACTCGGTGCGCGGGACCTCGCCGTCGATGCCCTCATAACGGGGGTCGCCGACCTGGCTGTACTGGTCGTCGTCGGCCAGCTCCGGCGGCGGCACGTCGAACGAACGGCGCCACAGCATGAACTGCTCGTTGCCGAACTCCTCGAGGGTCTCCGCCTTGTCCTTGCCCTGGAGAGCGCCGTAATGACGCTCGTTGAGCCGCCACGAGCGGCGAACCGGGATCCACAGGCGATCAGCCGCGTCAAGGGCGATGTTCGCGGTCTGGATGGCGCGTGAGAGCACCGACGTGTGGAGGACGTCGGGGAGGATCCCCCTCTCCTTCATGAGCTCACCGCCGCGCTGCGCCTCGGCCTTGCCCTGTTCGGTCAGGCGGACGTCCACCCATCCGGTGAACTGGTTGGTCTTGTTCCACTCGCTCTGCCCGTGGCGGAGGAGGATCAGCGTGTACGGCGCGGTCATGGATTCAGTCTATCGAGCCGTCCCTTGAGATCATGGGGGGATGACGCCGGAGAGAGTGCCCGGCAAGGTGGTCGGCCAGATCACGCGCGGCACCACCAACACCAACAGGCTCCGCCGTGTCGACCGCTGGATCGCCCGGCACCCCGCACTGCGTCGCACGACCGATCCTCTCGTCGTCGACCTGGGCTACGGCGCCAGCGGCGTCACGGCGTTCGAGCTGGAGGCGCGCCTTCGCCGGGCGCGGCCCGACGTCGAGGTGCGGGGGCTCGAGATCGATCCGGCGCGGGTCGCGCGCGCCAACGAGCAGCTCGCCCTCGTGCGGGAGGGGCGCGGCGTCTTCTCCCGCGACGCGCACGTGTCGTTCGGCCGCGGCGGCTTCGAGGTGCCGATGCCCGGAGACCGGTCCCCCGCGGTCATTCGCGCGTTCAACGTGCTGCGGCAATACGACGAGTCCGAGGTCGAGGGCGCGTGGGCGCGCATGTGCGGGCGGCTGCAGCCCGGCGGCATCCTCGTCGAAGGGACATGCGACGAGATCGGCCGCATCTGCACATGGGTCGAGGTCGGGGCGGATGCCGTTCCCCGCACGCTGACGGTGTCGCTGCGGCTCACCGAGCTGGAGTCGCCGGCCGTCGCGGCGGAGCGGCTGCCGAAAGCGCTCATTCACCGCAACGTCGAGGGCGAGCGCGTGCATGCGTTCCTCGCGGCACTCGAGACCGAGTGGGTGCGTGCGGTCGCCGCGTCGAGCTTCGGCGCCGAGCAGCGCTGGCGCACGGCGCTCGGCGCCATGACCGACGCCGGCTGGCCGATCGGCGCGCGTTCACGCTGGCGGCTCGGCGAGGTCACCGTGCCATGGTCGACGGTCGCCCCGGCCGGCTGATCCGGATCGACGCGCTCGGCGACGTGTGCCGGCAGTCAGCGAGCCGGGCGGAGACGTGAGTCAGAGTCCGGTGGTCATGTACCGGGCCGCCACGTCGTTGCGCGGCTCGATCCTGCCCTCCACGGCGTCATACCTGAAGAGTCCCATCCCCACCTGGGTCGCGAACGCGACAGAGCTTGCGGTGTAGCCACCGCTGGTGAAGAAGAGCGGCTTGCGGCCGTCGGCATATGCCACTCCGCCGAGGGCGCGAATCGACTCGATATCGACGGACCCCGCGTAGTTCTTGACTTGCGCGATGTAGTGCTGGCTCGCCACGTCGATGCCGCCGTCCCCCGTGAATCTCGTCCTCTCCGCGTCCGCTGCACCCAGATACCTCATCCATTCAGCGACGAGGCGTTCCGCTCCTTCGTGGGAGACGCCGTACGGCTGGGGCGCAGGAGCCGGCCCGCCTGGACTGAAGCCCTCCGTCTTCGTTGATGGATCGTACGCGCGAGCCTGTTGCCTTCGGCTCTCGATGGCCGCGTAGCCCGCATTTACGACCTCAGCGGCGAGCACTGCCCGCTCTGCCGGCCGGATGCGATTCCTGGTGTTGGTCCTTGCCCACGTCACGAACAGCGCGATCAGGAACACGGCCGCGAACAGGTTGCCGAAGCCGCGGGCGACGGAATTCTCTCCGCCGGCAGCAGCACAGACGACGAGCAGGAGAAGCCCAGCCATCGACACCCAGAACCAGCGGGTGTGACGCCATTTCGCTTCGGGCCGCAGAGCTTCGGCGACGATCAGACCGTACTCGCGAAGGGGAACCCCGATGGCCTCCCAGCTGTCCCAGATGGAGACGTGCTTGTCACCCCACTGTCTCCCGGCGCTGCGGGCTTCCTCCATCACACCGGCGGGAATCGTACGCGCGAACTCCTCTTGGGCTACCGACGGCGTCGTCATGATCCGCATGATACGGCGGTCGACCGACCTGTCGCACCGCGCACGAGC
>CALANM010000024.1 GCA_937926065.1 uncultured Microbacterium sp. | reverse complement strand
CGGGCTGCCTCGGGACGAACGCGATCGTCGGCGGCGGTGTGCCGCTGGCGCTCGGTCACGCGTGGGCGCAGCGCAGGGATCGGGGCGAGTCTCCGATGGACGTGACCTTCACATTCTTCGGCGACGGAGCAAGCAACATCGGGTCTGTCCTGGAGTCGATGAACCTGGCTGCCGCGTGGAATCTGCCCGTGTGCTTCTTCATCGAGAACAACCTCTACGCGGTCTCGACGCACGTCGACGAGGTCACCGGTGAATCCCGCCTCTCGGCACGCGGCCCGGCGTTCGGCATGCCGGCGTGGCGTGTCGACGGTATGGATCCGCTCGCCGTGAAACTCGCCGTCGACGAGGCGCTCGAGCACATGCGAAACGGTCGTGGTCCTGTCGTCATCGAAGCCGAGGTCTACCGGTTCTTCCATCAGAACGGACCCTTCGCCGGCAGTGCCTTCGGCTATCGCAGCAAGGACGAGGAAGCGCGGTGGAAGGAGCGGGACCCGTTGCGCCTGCTCGAGTCGCGCCTCCTGGAGCGAGACCCGGGTCTCGCCTCGGTGCTGGAGGAGTTCGACGCCGCCGTCCAGCAGACCCTCGAACGCATCGTCGGCGCCCTCACGACCACATCCGGCGACGGAAAGAACCGCATCATCCGCCCCGAGCTGTGGCCCAATGCGGCCACCGTCGACGTCGGCATCCGCTCCGACGCCCGTGAGCTGTCAGGCCTCGAGCCGGTGCGTCCGGAAGGCGAGGCGCGCACGACCCGGTTCGTCGACGCCATCGCGGGCGTGCTTGCGCGGCGCATGGACGAGGACCCGTCCATCGTCGTCATGGGAGAGGACATCCACCGCCTCAACGGCGGCACGAACGGGGCCACAAAGGGACTCGCGGCGCGGTTCGCCGATCGGACTCTCGGCACCCCGATCGCGGAGAACGCCTTCAGCGGCCTCGCGGGCGGCCTCGCGATGACCGGTCGATACCGGCCGATCGTCGAGTTCATGTTCGCGGACTTCATCCTCGTGGCGGCAGATCAGCTCTTCAACCAGATCGGCAAGATGCGCCACATGTTCGGTGGCGATACTCCGATGCCGCTTGTGCTTCGCGTGAAGGTGGCCACGGGATCGGGGTACGGGTCACAGCACTCGATGGACCCTGTCTCGCTGTTCGCGAACTTCCCAGGATGGCGCATCGTCGCCCCGTCCACTCCTCAGGACTATGTCGCGGCGATGAACGCGGCGCTCGCCCTGGAGGACCCCGTCGCAGTGCTCGAGCACACCGCTCTCTATCAGACGCAGGGTGAGGTGCGAGATGCGCAGATCGACGCGTATCTGCCGCTGCGGAGCGCGCGGATGGTCTCGACGGGGGAGCGCGCGACCGTGATCAGCTACCTGGCGACAACACCGTTGGTCGGCTCCGTCGTCGCCGAGCAGGGGCTGGACGTCGACCACATCGACCTGCGATGGCTCGATGCGGCGAGCATCGACTGGGAGACGATCGGAGCCTCGGTGCGCAAGACGAACCGAGTTCTCATCGCCGACATGGGCACCGCCGCGAACTCTTACGGCGCGTGGTTGAGTCACGAGATCCAATCGCGGTTCTTCGACCACCTCGACCACCCGGTGCAACGGCTCACCGGGCGGGAGGCCGCGCCCACGATCTCCCTCGCTCTCGAGCGTGCCGCCGTCCCGGCCGCCGACGATGTCGCCACCGCGCTGCGGTCGCTGCTCATCCTGTCCGATGCCGACCGAGAGGACGTGCTCTGATGCCTCACGTGATCAAGATGGCGTCGGTCATGGCGGGCGCCGATGAGGCCGCGCTCGCGTCGTGGAGTGTTGCAGTCGGCGACCGCATCGAGTCTGGCTCCGTGATCGCGGAGCTGGAGACCGAGAAGGCCCTGGTGGATCTCGAGTCGGATGCCGCCGGCATCGTGCGCCATCTCGCAGTCGCGCCGGGTGCATCCGTGGAAGTCGGCGGGGTGCTCGCGATCCTCGAGATCGAGGGTGACACCTCGGAGGCGGTTGCCGCGGCGATCGCCGAGGTGACAGGCGACGTCGAGTCCGCGGCATCAGAGGCGCCCTCCGCCACGTTCGCGGTCGAGACTGCGCCGGCCCCGCTCCCCGTCGCGCTGGCACCGGCTGCGGGCGCTGAGTCCGCCCTGACTCCGGCGGCCGGCTCGTCGCTTGACGAGGAGGATCCGCCCTCGGCGCCCAACGCGCGCATCTTCGCTTCGCCGCTGGCGCGGCGGATCGCCCTGCAACGCGGGCTCGACATCGCCGCTCTCCGCGGATCCGGCCCCGGCGGACGCATCATGCGCTCGGACGTCGAACGTGCGCTTTCAGGGGCCGCACCGGGCCTGGTCGCGGCATCCGCAGGAGATTCCGCGGGTGGAGCCTCGACGCCGGCGCCGACCGCCGCGGAGTCCGCGTCGGACCTGAACGTGGTGCCGATCTCGCGCATGCGTGCCGCCATCGCGCGCAGGCTGTCCGAATCGAAGGCCACCGTCCCGCACTTCTATCTCACCGGGTCTGCATCGGTGGAGAAGCTCCTGGAGCTGCGCCGCCAGCTCAACGCGGAGGCGGGCGTGCAGGTGTCGGTGAACGACCTCGTGGTGAAGGCGGCCGGAGCTGCCCTCGCAGTCGTTCCCGCGCTCAATCGGGTGTGGGCGGAGGGCGGCGTCACAGAGTTCGCGACGTGCGATGTCGCGGTGGCGGTCGCTCTCGACGAGGGTCTGGTCACGCCCGTCGTGCACGACGTGCACGGGCGTTCCGTCTCCGAGGTCAGTCGTCGCATCCGCGATCTGGCAGCGCGGGCGAAGGCAGGAGCCCTGAAGCAGGCCGAGCTGTCGGGCGGGGCGATGACCGTGAGCAACCTCGGCATGTTCGGCATCGAGAACTTCGCGGCGATCATCAATCCGCCGCAGGCGGCGATCCTCGCCGTCGGCGCCGCTGCACAGGTGCCGTTCGTGCGTGACGGCGAGCTCGTGATCGACACGCGGATGTCGTTCACGCTGTCTGCCGACCACAGGGTCGTCGACGGAGCTGACGGGGCTCGGTGGGTCAGCGCTTTCACGGGCTTCCTCGAAGCTCCGCTGACCCTGCTGGCCTGAGAACGAAAGGGACGGACATGGATGCATCACCCGCTACCGCGGTTGTCACCGGAGGCGCGAGCGGCATCGGCAACGCGATCGCGGAAGGCCTCGCGGAAGCCGGATGGGCTGTGGTCGTGGCGGACCGCGACGGCGATCGAGCCGCGGATGTCGCAGGTGCCCTCACGGAGCGTGGGGTGACGGCTCGGCCGGTGTCGGTCGACGTCGCGCAGCCTGCGACTCTCGGCGCGCTCGCAGATGTCCTCGACGGGCTGCCGTCGCTGGGTGCTCTCGTGAACTCAGCGGGCATCTCGCAGCTCGCTCCTCTCGACACGCTGAGTGTCGAGGACTGGCAGCGAACGATCGACATCAACCTGACGGGTGTCTTTCACGTGACTCAGGCGCTCCTCCCCCACCTCTCGGACGGGGGCAGCATCGTCAACATCGCCTCGCTGGCCGGGCAGACCTCGACCGCCTTCAGCTCACCGGCGTACTCGGCCTCGAAGGCTGGACTCATTGGGTTCACGCGCCAGGCCGCGATCAATCTCGCCCCTCGCGGCATCCGGGTCAACGCTGTGGCTCCCGGTGTCATCGATACGCCGATGATGGACGGCTACGGACCCGAGCGCCGCGCCGCCCTGGAGGCGCGGATCCCCCTCGGACGTATGGGCACCCCGGCCGATGTCGCCGACGCAGTGCTGTTCCTCTGCGGCCCTCGAAGCACCTACGTGACCGGGCAGACGATCGCGGTAAACGGCGGCATATTCATGTAGCGGTCAGCGCCCGAATCTTCGTGCAGCCACCCGTCTTCCGCCGCTATCTTCTTTCACAAAACTAGCGTACGCTTGTTAGTAGTACCGCTCGACCTGGAGGTCAACGATGACGAACCCCGTAACCGCGGGAGTCGAGGAGGCGGCGCAGGCCACCGCGACGACCGTTCACGACAAACTCGCCGAGGTCACCGCCGCCGCCCGACTCGGCGGGCCGCAGAAGAACCGCGACAAGATCACGGCATCCGGCAAGATGCTCGTGCGCGATCGGCTCGCCTACCTCTTCGACAATGGCGCCTACGTGGAGGACGGCCTGCTCGCCCGCTTCTCCGAGGGAATGCCCGGGGATGCCGTGGTGTGCGCGTACGGTGATATCGATGGCCGCCAGGTCTGTGTCATCGCCAACGACTACAGCGTCAAGGCGGGCACGTGGGGCTACCGCACGTTCGAGAAGATCACGTTCGCGCAGGAGACCGCGACGGCGGCCGGCATCCCGATCGTGTACCTCTTCGACTCGGCCGGTGCGCGCATCGACGAGCAGCTCGACAGCTTCGCGGGTCGCCACGCATGGGGCAACATCTTCTACAACCAGGTGCAGATCTCCGGCCGCGTGCCGCAGGTGTGCGCCCTCTTCGGCCCGTCGCCCGCCGGCTCCGCGTATGTGCCGGCGCTCTGCGACCTCACGATCATGGTGCGCGGCCACGCCACCGCCTACCTCGGCTCGCCGCGTCTTGCCGAGATGGTCACGGGCGAGAAGGTGACGCTGGAGGAGATGGGCGGCGCGGAGATGCACTGCACGGTCTCGGGGCTCGGCGATGTGCTGGTCGAGGACGACCAGGAGGCACTCGACGCGATCCGCGTGTGGCTGAGCTTTCTCCCCGCCAACTGGGAGACGCCTGCCCCGATCGCCCCCGCTGCCGAACCGCGCGAGGGCCGCAAGCTCAGCGAGATCGTCCCGCTGCGCGAAGCGGAGGTCTTCGACATGGAGGAGTTCATCGAGTCCCTCGTCGACGAGGGCTCGTGGTTCCCGTACAAGGAGCTGTTCGCCCCGGAGATGCTCACCGGCTTCGCGCGCATCAACGGTCAGCCCGTCGGGCTCGTCGCCAATCAGCCCAAGCACATGGGCGGAACGATCTTCCCTGACTCCTCCGACAAGGCCGCCCGGTTCATCTGGATCTGCAACGCCTACAACATCCCGATCGTCTTCCTCGTCGACATCGCCGGCTACATGATCGGATCTGCGGTGGAGCGCCAGGGCATCATCCGCCACGGAGCCAAGATGATCTTCGCCGTGTCGGAGTGCCGCGTCCCGCGCATCACCGTGCTCGTGCGCAAGGCGTACGGCGGGGGATATCTCGCCATGTCGGGCGCGCCGATGCACCCTGACGCGATCATCGCGCTGCCGACAGCCCGCCCCGCCCTCATGGGTCCGGATGCCGCGGTGAACGGGGTCTATTACAACCAGATCCACGCGATCGAGGATCCGCAGGAGCGCGCCGCTTTCGTGGCTGAGAAGCAGGCCGAGTATGCGGAGGGCATCGACGTCTTCAAGATCGCCGATGCCAACGCGGTCGAAGCGGTCGTCGCCACCGACGGCCTGCGCGATGAGCTCACCGGGCGCCTGCGCCTCTACAAGAAGCGCGCCGCCGTGCCCGTGCAGCGCCGGCAGGCGGTGACTCCTGTCTGATGGTCACTGTCATCGTCGCCATCCGGCGGTTGCCGGAGATGTCGCGCGAGGAGTTCCTCCGCCACTGGCTCGAGGATCACCCCGCGTATGTGCGGCGCCTGCCCGGCATCCGCGGCTATCGGCAGACCCCCGCGATCGAGCATCGCAAGACGTGGCCGTTCGACGGGATGGCCGAGCTGGAGTTCGACTCCGTCGCGGATGTAGCCCGCGCGTTCGACGCCCCGGAAGCGCGTGACCTCTTCGCGCACGAGGAGGACTTTCTCTCGTCCGCCGATTGGTTCATCGCCGGCGAGCGGATCGAGGTGCCACTTCACGCACCGGCCGGGCCATCGCTCGAGGCGAATGCGTGATGGTCAAGCGGATCACCTACCTGACCCGTCGGGCAGACGTGACACCCGGGCAGTTCAGCGCGCACTGGTCGACGACGCATGCCGAGATCGCCCGGGATCTGCCCGGAGTCATCGCCTACCGGCAGAACCACATCGAGTGGTTCGAGCCCGACGACGAGGCGCGCATCCTCGATGTCGACGGCATCGTCGAACTCTGGTTCGAGGATGCTGAGGCGGCGTCGGCGGGCTTCGGCTCCGAGATAGCTGATCGGTTGATCGTCGACGAGCGCAACTTTCTGTCGGGACTCACCGGCGCTTCCGTCGAGGGTCCCGCGCCGGGGCCGCTTCATCCTTTCGTGCTGTGGCTCCTCTGGCCCTCAGTAGATCGCGATCGCAGCGTCTTCAAAGCGGCGGTCACGGGCTTCGCCGCGCGCGTTCAGGCTGAGGCAGCCC
>CALANM010000023.1 GCA_937926065.1 uncultured Microbacterium sp. | reverse complement strand
GGGACCGTCGGCGACTCCCGCCCGCACATCTACGACGCCCTCTTCGACGAGGGCTCCGGCGAGCGCTGTCGCGGCCGCCGCCTCTCCGCCGTAGTAGCGGGAGGGACCGCGTGCCCGCAAGGCGCAGAGACCGGGAGCGAGCAGCTGCACACCGGGAGCGAGGTCTTCGAGGCGTGCGATGAGCGGGGCGAACACGCGATGATCGCGCACCGGATCGGCGTCGGCGATGAGCAGCTGCGGGCACCGCGCCTGTGCGTCCCGTCGACGCTGACCGCGACGCACTCCCTCGGCGCGCGCCGCCTCAGAGCACGACGCGACCGCCCCCTTCTCGACCACGGCGATCGGCAGTGCGGCGTCGGGTGGGGACTGGCCGTCGCGAGTGAGGGCGACGACCGGCCAGTCGGGCACCCAGACGACGAGACTGCGAACGGGAGCGGAGTGCATCACACCACCGCCCGCATCGGGGCGGGCTCCCGCATCGGAGCGGGATGCCGGCCGGGGGCGGCGGCGATCGTGCCGTCGGGAGCGGGAAGCAGCATCCGCTCACGCCGGGGCACGGGGAAGCGACGACTCGAGACGGTGACGGTGAGCTCGCGGGCGGAGAGCAGTCCATGCCCGTCGCCAAGCCCCGACCAGCGGGGGTCTTCGACGTCGATCATCGCCTCGGTCTGCGGCCATGTGCCCTGCACGAGCAGCACGGTGCCGCGGTCGCGCATACGGGCCGACAGCCGCGCCATGTCGGAGTCTTTCGCCCGCGCCGGAGGCCGCACGGCCACGACCGACATGACCTCGGCGACCGCCGACGTGACGGCGAGCCACCGCGGACCGGGATCGGGCACGAGCACGAGCCGCGACAGGTCGACGCCGATGTGCTCTGCCGCTTCGGCGCCGAACTCCGGCATCCCCACCACGGCGCACCACGACCCCGCCTGCGACGGCTGGGCGAGCAGGGCGAACAGCAGCGACATCGATGACCCGAGGGAATACGACGACCCCGGCCGCAGCCCTCTGCCCGGCAGCAGGCTCGCGAGGGCGGGATGGGTCGGCAGCACCGGCGCATCGAGCGTGCGCCCCTGCAGCTGCTCCATGCGAGCGCGCAGCGAACGGACCCTGTCGGCCGCCGTCTCGCCGGCGCCGGCAGCGTCGACAGCCTCGACGGCCACGACGTTCCGCATAGTCACTCCCACCAAAACAGGTTAGAACATGTGTTCTACTGTCTCAATCTGATGGGCTCGAATATACGGACGACATCCGACATCGGATGCCGACGTCACACCTTACGCCGCGAGCGCGAGATAGGGCTCCCAGACCGGGTCGGCCCGCTCCGTGCCGCGCACGGTCCACTGCGGCCCGCGGGGCGGCTGCGGCGTCCATCGCAGCTCCCACCCCATCTCCTGCGGGGTGCGGTCTCCCTTGAGGTTGTTGCACCTCAGGCAGCACGCCACGAGGTTCTCCCACGAGTCCGCTCCCCCGCGCGAGCGCGGCAGGACATGGTCGATCGTCGTCGCCCCCTTGTTGCAGTAGGCGCAACGGTGAGCGTCTCGGCGCAGCACCCCTCGGCGGGTCACCGGCGCTCGTCGCGCACCGGGGATCCGGACGTAGCGGGTCAGCAGGATGACGGCGGGCCGATCGTACGCGCCTCGCACCCCCCAGACCGGATCATCGTCGACGCGTTCGACGATGGTGGCCTTCTCGGTCATGACGAGCACGAGCGCTCTCTTGAATGAGACGACGGCCAGGGGTTCATATCCTGCGTTGAGCACCAGCGTGCGCATGGGGTGTCCTCTCGAACTGCCGTGACGGCTTCAGCGGTTGTTCGGTTGCGACGAGGCGCGGACGGAGGGATCGCGGGCACGAAAAAAGGCGCTGTCGATGAGACAGCGCCTTGGTTCCGCGAACGATGCCGCGGTGGTCGTGCACACGATGCCGGAGGACGTAGCGACCGGAGGCACACGAGGTGTACCGGTCTTGTGCATTCGTGGATCGAATGCGAAGCACTGCGTCCATCGGCTTCCCCTCGGCTCGCGCGAGCGTCGGGATCAGAGTAGTACAGCGCCGACGGGTGCAGACGCATCGATATGCAACGGATGCCGCGTGTCGAGTCCCGCGCGATCACGTGGCTCGCCGCGGAGAGTCAGCGAGGAGAGGTCAGCCGACGTTGGCCTTGAGCCACGACTCGGCGTTGACGTAGCCGCCGTTCAGCCGGATCTCGAGGTGAAGGTGCGTTCCGTTCGCGCGGCCGGTGGCGCCGACCTGGCCGATGAGCTGACCGGCCGAGACCGTCTGGCCCACCGACACGCGACGCGTGCCGTAGCTCATGTGCGCGTAGAGCGAGGTGACGCTCTTGCCGCCGATGTTGTGCGCGATCTTGACGTACACACCCCAGCCGGGGCCGTTCTCGCTCGACGCGACGACGACGCCGTCGGCGATCGAGTAGATCGGGGCGCCGGCGCCGACCATGTAGTCGGTTCCCTTGTGGCCGGCGTAGGGCGTGCCGAAGTTGTTGAACGACGAGAGCGGCCGCACGACATCGCCCGACGCGGCGATGCGCTTCGGCACAGCCAGACTGACCGACGTCGACGTCGACGAGTACGACGACGTGCGCGAGGCGAGACGAGCGGTGAGCGCAGCCTTGGCCGCCTCCTCCTGCTTCTTCTTCTCGATCTCCTTCGGCGTGGTCGCCGAGTATCCGCCGCGGTCGAGGGCTGCGGGCGTGGCCTCTGACGCGATCACGAGCGACTGCGCGTTCTCGGCGGCGACCTGCTGCAGCGTCATGGCGTCGTCGGTGACGCCGCGCGCGGCGGCGAAGGCGGGGATAGCGACGGTCGCCACCATTCCGGCGACGGCGGTCACGGTCAGGAAGCTGCGGACGGGGTGGGCGCCGCCCGAGCGGCTCGTCTTGCGAGCGGCACGGCGCGACGGCACGACCTCAGCGGTTGAGAGCGCGGGACTCTTCGCCGACGAACGACGCGCAAGCAGCCTGCGGGCACGGCCGCGGGGCGCTGCTGTCGTCTCGGAGTCGGTTGCTTCCTTCGACGAGTCGAACTGTTCAGCCAAACTTTCCTCCCGGCCTCCACATCCCCCGGGGGCCGGGAAAGGCGGGTCCGTCGGCAGTCTGTCGTCGCACTGTGTCGGGCACAGATGTACGGGCTTCGCCACACAGACGACGGACCGTCGAGGCTTCCCGTGTAGCGGTCCTGTGGCGGGCTTCTCGCCGTCGGACTTTTCGAGGCTACCGGAAGGTAACGAATATGTCACGCTCCGGATGCCTCTGTCAGGACGCTCCCTGTCGATCCTCAGGCTCGCGGAGAGTCAGCCCCTGATGATCGGGGGCTGCGCGGGGAGAGTCAGCCCCGGGCGCGCGCCTCGACGAGGAAGATGTGCGAAGCCACCTCGACGGGCAGCTCGAGGCCGTCTTCGCGACCGTCGATCTGCACGAGCACATAGCCCTCGCTGTACTGGAACTGACCTGTCGCCCCCGGCACGACGCCCGCGCCACGCAGCTGGTCGAGCAGCTCGGGGTCGACCTGCACCGGCTCTGCGAGGCGCCGGACCGTGCCCACGATGGGGCCGCCCTCGGCATTGAGCGCACGCACGAGACCGATCACGCCCTCGTCGAAGGGGTTCGCCGGGATGTCGCCCAGCTGGTCGAGCCCCGGAATCGGGTTGCCGTACGGCGACTCGGTCGGGTGGCCGAGCAGCTCGATGAGCCGACGCTCGACGAGCTCGCTCATGACGTGCTCCCAGCGGCAGGCCTCTTCGTGGACGTACGCCCAGTCGAGCCCGATGACATCGGAGAGAAGGCGCTCGGCGAGCCGGTGCTTGCGCATGACGTCGACCGCCTTCTGCCGGCCGGCGTCGGTGAGCTCGAGCGAACGGTCGTCAGAGACGACGACGAGACCGTCGCGCTCCATGCGGCCGACGGTCTGCGAGACGGTCGGGCCGGAGTGACCGAGGCGCTCCGAGATGCGCGCACGCAGGGGGACGATGTCCTCCTCCTCGAGCTCGAGGATCGTCCGCAGGTACATCTCGGTGGTGTCGATCAGATCGGTCATGTCGTGCCCTGTCGCGCAAGTCTGTGATGTGCGTCCAGCCTATCCGCTGCGACGTCACGTGGCCGTGGCCGCGGGCCCGACGACCCTAGAATCGTATATATGGCCCACGTCACGCTCCCTCGCGAGATCCTGCCCACTGACGGACGCTTCGGCTGCGGCCCGTCCAAGATCCGCTCCGAGCAGCTCACGTCGCTGGTCGGACCCGGTTCGGCGCTGATGGGAACCTCGCACCGCCAGTCGCCCATCAAGAGCCTCGTCGGCCAGGTCCGCATGGGCCTCGCCGATCTGCTCCGCCTCCCCGAAGGCTACGAGATCATCCTCGGCAACGGCGGCTCGACCGCGTTCTGGGATGCCGCGGCGTTCGGCCTCATCGAGAAGCGCGCGCAGAACCTCGTCTTCGGCGAGTTCGGCGGCAAGTTCGCCAAGGCCGCGGCAGCACCCTGGCTCGAGGCGCCCGACGTGCGCAAGGCCGAGCCGGGCACGAGCGCGCGCGCCGAGGCCGTCGAAGGCGTCGACGTCTACGCCTGGCCGCACAACGAGACCTCGACCGGTGTCGCCACCCAGGTCTCGCGCGTCCGCGGCGACGACGGCGCGCTGACGGTCATCGATGCCACCAGCGCCGCCGGCGGCATCAACTTCTCGGTGTCGGAGTGCGACGTCTATTACTTCGCCCCGCAGAAGAACCTCGGCTCCGACGGCGGCCTGTGGTTCGCTGCGGTGTCGCCCGCCGCGATCGAGCGCATCGAGCGCGTCGCGGCATCCGGGCGTTACATCCCTGAGTTCCTGAGCCTCAAGAACGCGCTCGACAACTCGCGCCTCAACCAGACCCTCAACACTCCCGCGGTCGCGACGCTGCACCTGCTCGACAAGCAGCTCGAGTGGATCAACGGCAACGGCGGTCTCGGCTGGGCCTCCGCCCGCACGTCCGAGTCGTCCGACGCGCTCTACGCGTGGGCCGAGCAGTCCGCGTACGCGACGCCGTTCGTCGCCGACCCCGCCGACCGCTCCCCCGTCGTCGTGACCGTCGACTTCGACGACACGGTCGACGCAGCCGCCGTCGCGGCGAGCCTTCGCGCCAACGGCGTGGTCGACACCGAGCCGTACCGCAAGCTCGGGCGAAACCAGCTCCGCATCGCGACGTTCGTGTCCATCGAGCCCGACGACGTGCGTCAGCTCATCAAGTGCATCGACTACACGATCGAGCGCCTCGACGGCTGACGCCTCCGACAGCACGACACCGCCCCTGGATCCGTCTTGGATTCAGGGGCGGTGTCTTGTATGCCGTCAGACGCTGACCGGGCGATCAGTCGTCTTCGTCGTCCGGCTCGTCGTCTTCGTCGTCGTCCGACTCGTCGTCTTCGTCGGATGCCGTCGCGGACTCGTCGAGCTCGTCGATGTCGACGCCGTCGAGGTCACCCGCGTGCAGGATCGGCGATCCGTCCTCGCTGAAGTCGGACTCGTCCAGCTCGTCTTCGTCGTCGTCGTCGTTCTCGTCGAGATCTTCGCCATCGCCATCGTCGTCGCCGGACTCGCCCGCGGCCTCCGAGGCCGCCGCCTGCGCCGCCTGGTATTCAGCGAGACGCTCTGCCCACGGCACCCACTCGGGCGCAAGCAGCGCGCCTTCGCCCGGCAGCAGCTCGACCTCGAGGACCGTCGGCTCGGAGCCTTCGACCGCGGCCACGCTCACGGTCCAGAACCAGCCCGGATACCCGGCCAGTCGGTTGTAGAACCGCAGCGACACCACGCCGTCGGCCTCGACCGTGTAACCCGCAGGATCGCCGATCGTCGACTCAGGAGTGATCTCCTTCAGCGCCTCCCGCGCGAGGTCGTGCGCGGAGAGCAGCCGCTCGTCGACGACCGTCGACGGGGCGGACGTCTCCTCGACCGCAGAGGCCTCGGCCTTGGCAGGGGCGTCGGCCGCGGCATCCGTCACGATGTCGGCCTCGGCAGCGGGATCAGGCGTCGAGGTCATCGGCAACCTTGCGCAGGATCGCCGCGACCTTCTTGCCGTGCGCTCCGCTGGGGTAGCGTCCGTGGCGCAGGTCGCCGCCGATGGTGTCGAGCAGCTTCACGAGATCCTCGATCACGACCGCCATGTCGTCCGCCTTCATGCGGTTGCGCTTGGCGAGACTCACGGGAGCGTCGAGCACACGCACCGCGAGCGCCTGAAGTCCCTTGCGGCCGTCCGCGACGCCGAAGTCGAGGCGAGTGCCTGCCTTCAGCGACGTCGTGCCGGCGGGGAGCGCACTCGCGTGCAGGAAGACGTCCTGGCCGTCATCGGAAGTGATGAAGCCGAACCCCTTCTCCTCGTCGTAGAACCTGACCTTGCCGGTGGGCATCTCAACCTCGCTGGATACTGCTGGGCCCGACGCACGGACGTGCGCGGGCAGGGCGGAACCGGGGCCCTTCCACGACCCCGGCAACAGCCTACGCCACGGCGGCGAGCCACTACGCTGATACAGATGAGCACGCCTTCCACCGGTGACGAACTGCCCGTTCGCCGAATCGACCGCATCCTCGCGTTCATGTCGCTGGGACTCCTGGTGCTCTCCCTCGCGTGCTTCGTCGCGATCATCGTCGGGTCTGTCAACGGCGCCGACTTCAGCCAGGGGGCATGGCCCACCGTCGGCCTCACGGTCTACATCGCGCCGATCGTCGCCTTCCTGCTGCTGCTGGCGGTGCTGATCATGACCTTCGTCCGGAGGGCAAGGGCCGGCAAGGGGCGCTGACGTGGCAGGTCCCGACGCACGCACGCTGGCGACGCTGCTCGCCGAGCTCGACGATGCGGTGCTGACGGAACTCCTCGCCGTCCGGCGCGTGCCGCCCACGGCCGACTGGGCCGACTACTTCGACGCCGCCGACGCGCTGCTCGAGACGCCGTCGCTCCTGCGCGGCCTCGCGGCGCTCCCCCGTCCGCACGCCGAAGCCCTGCGAGATGCCGTCACGTCGGGCGAACCGGTGGCCGAGGGCCCCGATCTGGACGCGCTCGTCCACGCGGGCCTCATCGACCGCGACGGCCGCCCGTATCAGGCGGTCATCGCAGCGTGGGACGCCGTGCCCTCGGTCGACGCCGCCCCGGGCCCCTCCGCGGCCGGCGAAGACGACGCACACGCCGCCGAGCGGGCGTTCTCGGCATCCACCTCGCTCGCCGACGTGCTGCAGTCGGCGCTCACGACGCCCCTCGGGCGCATCGGCTCGGGAGCCATCGGCGCCGTCGACCGCCGTCGCCTGATCGACCAG
>CALANM010000022.1 GCA_937926065.1 uncultured Microbacterium sp. | reverse complement strand
CGCCCGCCGCACCGGCGAGCGAGCCCGTGCTGGTGAGCGCCGCGTTGAGCTTCGGGGCGACCACCTCGACGTCGACCTCGTCGGGCTCGAGAGCGAGCGTCGCGCGAGTGACGGGAGCGACGAGCCGGTCGCGCACCTTCGCGCCCATGCGCGTGGCGACGAGGCTGCCGAGGTTCCGCTCGCGCCCGATCGTCAACGGGGGGCGCAGCCGGTCGAGGTAGGCGCGCCAGACGCCGCCCCAGCCGATCATGCGGCGCACGTCAGGCGCCCACGGGTTGGCGGGGATGCCGAGCACCGTCTCCTCCGGCAGCGCGACGGCGTCGCGGTCCGGCGTGCCCGCGCCGCTGATCCACCGCCGCCGCGGGCGCACGCGCTCGACCCGATCGAGAAGCCCGACCTCATCGAGCAGGCCGTCGAGGGCGCCCGAGCCCGGCGCGAGACCGTCGGCGAAGGGCGCGACGGCAAGACCCCCGAGGTCGGCGGGGCGCAGTGCGCCACCGAGCCGGTCCTCCGCTTCGAGCAGCGTCACCGTCATCCCGACCTTCGCGCACTCGAGCGCGGCGACCGAGCCGGCGAGTCCGCCTCCGATGACGACGACATGCGTCTGTCGTGCGTGGGCGACGAGGTCGGACGCCGCGTGGTCGTGGTCAGCAGGATCGGTCGAGCCGGTCATGGCATCCATCCTCCCATCCGCCGCCACGCACCGAAGGTGGGACCATGAGTGCATGGGACTGCACATCACGGGCGACGACGCCGCCGACCGCCTCCTCACAGACGACCCGCTCGCGCTCCTCATCGGAATGCTCCTCGACCAGCAGATCGCGATGGAGACCGCCTTCACCGGTCCGCTGAAGATCGCCGAGCGCACCGGCTCGGGCGACAGGCTCGACGCCGCGGCGATCGCCTCCTACGATCCCGACGCGTTCGTCGAGCTGTTCAAGACGACGCCCGCCGTCCACCGGTTCCCGGGGTCGATGGCAGCGCGCGTGCAGGCGCTGTGCCAGGCCGTCGTCGACGACTGGCACGGGGATGCCGCCGCGATCTGGGCCGACGCCGACGGACCGACTGTGCTCAAGCGCCTGAAGGCGCTCCCCGGCTTCGGCGACCAGAAGGCCAAGATCTTCCTCGCGCTGCTCGGCAAGCAGTACGGCTTCACGGGCGCCGGCTGGCGTGAAGCCTCCGCCCCCTACGGTGAGGAAGGCGCCTACCGTTCCGTGGCCGACATCGTCTCCCCCGACTCGCTCGCGAAGGTCCGCGAGCACAAGCGCGCGATGAAGGCGGCCGCAAAAGCGAAATGACCCGCCGATCCGCGCAGCAACCGGCCCGCCAGAGTTGCTTCCACCCCCGTCACAGGGGAAAGTAGCCTGAGCACGTCGCGCCGCGGCGTCGTCGCATCTGGAGTGACATGAAGCACCGCGTCGCGGCCCTCGTCGCCGCCTGTTCCCTCGCGCTGACCGGCGCACTGGTCGCTCCGGCCGCGGACGCAACGGCATCCGCGGTCACGGCCGCCACGTCCGGCGGCGTGGGGGCGCTCCCGAACGTCACGGTCGACGAGCTCCCGCCCCGGTCGGCTTCCCGCGACGCACTGGTCACTGACCTCGGGCAGCTGACGCCGCCCTCGAAGCGGAGCCAGGTCGGTGACGGCGCCCTGACGACGGTCGTCGACGCGATCCTCGACGATGAGCCCGTCCCCGACGAGCTCGCGTCGCAGGTGCACGTCGACGGCGATCGCCTCCGCGTAGAAGTCGCCTACTCGTCCGAGCCGGCCGCCCGTGCCGCCATCGCATCAGCGGGCGGCGTCAACGTGTCGGTCGTCACCAGCGGCGTGCTCGTCGCCGACGTTCCGCTCGACGGGCTCGCCGACGTGGAAGAGGCCGATGCCGTGACCGCCGTGGCCCTCCCGGGCCAGTCCGCGGCTGCTCCCGACACGATCCGCGTCGCGCCGCAGACCGTCGGCACGAAGGGCGGCGAGGTCTACACGAAGACGCGCGTGCTCCGCTGGCATCGCATCGGGCTCCAAGGCGACGGCGTGAGGATCGGCATCGTCGACTACTTCAACCGCGCCGCGTGGAAGGACGCACGGGCCAAGGGAGAGATCGCCGGCGCATCGGGGACGTTCTGCCGTTCCAACGGGCGGAAGTGCGACGTGTTCGGCATGGACGACGACACCGGCCTGCACGGGGTCGCCGTCGCCGAAGCCATCCGTGACATCGCCCCCCAGGCGAAGATCTACATCGCGACCGTCACGACCAACGCCGACCTCAAGAAGGCGATCACCTGGTTCGCCGACAACGGCGTGCGGGTCATGACCCGGTCGCTGGGCGGGTTCTTCGACGGTCCCGGCACCGGCAAGGGGTCCTCGGCCGCCCTCGTGGACTACGCCGTGAGCAAGGGCATCGCCTGGTTCAACTCCGCTGGCAACGCCGGCGCGTACACCGTGAACTACAACGACGGCTCGAAGCGGCTGGTCGGCGGCTACTGGCGCGACACCTTCCGGGACACGAACGGCAACGGCTGGCACGAGTTCGCACTCACCAGGTACGACCCGACGAAGAAGCTGTGGACGACGTCGTACTCCGAGACGATGCAGGTCGTCTGCACGCCCTACTTCCGTCTCCGCTGGAACGACTGGGGCGCCGACGCTCCCACCGACTACGACATCTACCGCATCGCCGGCGGCAAGGTGCAAGCACCGGGGTACAGCCCCAACTTCCAGAACACGAAGGGCGACAAGCCCCTCGAGCTCCAGGACGGGAGCGACTGGTACTTCGACTGCTCCTACGGTTCGACGATCTCCGTCGGCATCTACCGCGACGCGGAAGGCAACGGCAGCGGCGACGACATCCTCGAGCTCCAGGGCAACTCCGGCGACATCCTCGATGCGGCGTCTTCTCCCTACAGCGCCGGCAGCGCGTTCAACGACAGCAAGAACCCCGGCATCGCCGTCGTGGGAGCGGTCGACCCGGTCGGCGGCACCCAGGCGGCGTACTACAGCTCGCAGGGCCCGACCAACGACGGCCGCATCAAGCCGGAGCTGAGTGCGGGATCGAACTTCACGAGCCGCGCCTACACGTGGGGCGGCCAGGGGGGCCGCTTCAACGGCACGAGCGCCGCGACGCCCGTCGCCGCAGCCGCGGCGGCCCTCGTCGTGCAGCGCTACCCGAGCAAGACGCCCGCCGAGATCATCGAATACCTGCGCACTCACCACACGACCGACAGGGGCACGGCCGGCATCGACAGCGTCTACGGCTCGGGTGAGCTCATCATGCGGGAGATCCCGGTCGCGGACTTCATCGCGACGCCCGCACCGAAGATCTCGGGCTCGCGTACGGTCGGCTCGACCTTGAAGGCGGTCGCACCCACCTGGCGCCCCAAGGCGTCCTTCACCTACCAGTGGTATCGCGGCAGCAAGCCGATCTCGGGGGCGACCTCGTCGAGCTACAAGCTGACGAAGTCCGACGCCGGCAAGAAGATCCGCGTGCTGGCCACCGGCAAGCGCGGCGGCTTCGCGACGACCAAGAAGTTCTCCGGCTATACGACGCCGATCGTCAACGTGTTCTCTGCCGCGCCGAAGCCGAAGATCAGCGGCACCGCCAAGGCGGGACGCACCCTGACCGCCTCGCCGGGCACATGGTCGCCGAAGCCTGCCAAGATCACCTACCAGTGGAAGGCCGACGGCAAAGCGATCAAGGGCGCGACGAAGAAGACCTACAAGGTGAGGTCGTCGGTCGTCGGCAAGCGGATCACCGTCACCGTGAAGGCGTCGAAGTCGGGCTACAAGACCACCACGAAGACGAGCGCCAAGACGGCGAAGGCCGTCAGGTAGTCCGCTCGCGTCGCGTCACGCTCCGCGCAGGCGCGGCGCGAGGTAGTCGAGCAGGGCGTCGAGCGGCACGCGCTCCTGCGCCATCGTGTCGCGGTCACGCACCGTGACGGCACGGTCCTCGAGCGAGTCGAAGTCGACCGTGACGCAGTACGGTGTGCCGATCTCGTCCTGACGGCGGTAACGGCGGCCGATCGCGCCGGCGTCGTCGAAGTCGACGTTCCAGCCCTCGGCACGCAGCGAGTCGGCCAGCTCACGCGCCATCGGCGACAGGTTCTCGTTGCGGCTCAGCGGCAGCACGGCGACCTTGACGGGCGCCAGGCGCGGGTCGAGCTTCAGCACCGTGCGGGTGTCGGTGCCGCCCTTGGCGTTGGGCACCTCCTCCTCGCGGTACGCGTCGACGAGGAACGCCATCATCGACCGGGTGAGACCGAACGACGGCTCGATGACGTACGGCACGTACTTCTCGCCCGATGCCTGGTCGAAGTAGGTGAGCGACTGGCCGGATGCCTCGATGTGGCTCGACAGGTCGAAGTCGGTGCGGTTGGCGACGCCCATGAGCTCGCCCCACTCCTTGCCGGGGAAGCCGAAGCGGTACTCGAAGTCGATCGTGCCGGCCGAGTAGTGCGCGCGCTCGTCTTCGGGGACGTCGAACTGACGCATGTTCTCCGGTTCGATGCCGAGGTCGACGAACCAGTCCCAGCACGCCTGCACCCAGTGCTCGAACCACTGCTGCGCCTCGGCGGGCGGCGTGAAGTACTCGATCTCCATCTGCTCGAACTCGCGGGTGCGGAAGATGAAGTTTCCGGGCGTGATCTCGTTGCGGAACGCCTTGCCCACCTGGCCGATGCCGAACGGCGGCTTCTTGCGGGACGCGGTGAGCACGTTCGAGAAGTTGACGAAGATGCCCTGCGCCGTCTCGGGGCGGAGGAAGTGCAGGCCCGACTCGTCGTCGACGACGCCGAGATAGGTCTTCACAAGGCCGGAGAACGCCTTCGGCTCGGTGTACTGTCCCTTCGTGCCGCAGTGGGGGCACGGCACGTCGGCGAGTCCGTTCTCAGCCGGGCGGCCCTTGCGCGACTCGAAGTCCTCGAGGAGGTTGTCGGCCCGGAACCGCTTGTGGCACTGGAGGCACTCCACCAGCGGGTCGGTGAACGTCGCGACGTGGCCCGACGCCTCCCACACCCGCTTGGGCAGGATGATCGACGAGTCGAGCCCCACCATGTCGCCACGGCCGCGCACGAACGTCTGCCACCACTGGCGGCGGATGTTCTCCTTCAGCTCGGTGCCGAGCGGGCCGTAGTCCCACGCGGAGCGGGATCCGCCGTAGATCTCACCGGCCTGGAACACGAACCCGCGGTGACGGGCGAGGGCGATGACTTTGTCGAGGCGGGACTGCTCGGCCACAGGTGGCTCCAAATGGTCGGTTGCGGGGAGTGCTGGCGAACGCCGTGCCGTGAGCGCACGGCATCCGACAAGTCTAGTCGCGGGCACGAACGCGACAGGGCCCCGGCGCACGCGGCGTCAGGGCCCTGTCGTTCGAGACGAGCGGGTCGTGTCGGTCAGGAGACGATCTTGATGGCCAGCGGGTAGGTGTACCACTGGAACTGGTTCGCCTTGATCGCGGCGAGGATCGAGAACACAAGGTCGACGATCCACGCGGCGAACATGATGAGCAGGCCGATGCCGAGGACGGCCAGGACGCTGCCGACGAGCATCGCGATCGCGATCGTGACCTGGAAGTTGAGCGCCGTCGCGGTGTGCGCGCGGACGAAGGGTCCACGGTCCTTGAGGACGAGGTAGGCGATGAGCGCCGGGATGAAGCCGAAGAAGATGCCGCCGATGTGGACGAGGGTGGCCCAGAGCTTCTCGTCGGCCGGGGTCATGGGCTGAGGTGCTGCCTGGGCGCCGCCGTACGGGGGCTGCTGCGGAGGTGTGGTCACGACGTCAGCATATTGAACAAGCCCCGGTCAAGAGCGCTATTTCACATTGTTGGCGACGGCGTGTCGCGATACGGGGTCGGCACCGCGTGTGAGCGTCGGTATGCGGTACAGACTCGTTGTGGCGGCGATGAACAGCTCGGTTCCGTCGTCTCCGCCGAAGCACAGGTTCGCGACGACCTCGGGCACGGGGAGGAACAGGAGCTCCGCACCGGTCGGATCGAAGACGTGGACTCCATCTCCTGCCGAGGACCACACCCGCCCCTCCTCGTCGACGGCGATACCGTCGGGGAGGCCGACGTCCAGCGTCGCGAAGAGCCTGCCGTTGGAGGCGGCGCCACCTCCCCCCGCCACGTCGTAAGCGCGAATCCAATGCCCCGGCCCATCGCCCAGGCCCGCTGCGGTGTCGGTCACGTAGACGGTCGCCCCATCGGGCGAGAACGCGATGCCGTTCGGACGCACGATGTCGTCGATGACCGGCCGGATGCCGTCGGCCGGCGACCATCGGAACACATGGCATCCGCCGTACTCAGGCTCGCCCGGATGCCCCTCGTGGGGCTGGCGGATTCCGTAGTCCGGGTCCGTGAACCAGTACGACCCGTCGGGAGCGATCGCGACGTCGTTGGGTGAGTTGAGCCGGTGCCCACGCCAGCGCGACACGAGTTCGACGAGCGTGCCGTCGGGCAGCTCCCGCTCAAGTCGTCGCCTGCCGTGGGAGCACTGTACGACGCTGCCGTCGCGGTCGAGCGCCCGGCCATTCGTGAACTCGACGCGCGCCCGGTGCACAGACGTGCTCCCGGTCGCCGCATCCCAGCGGAGGATCCGATCACCGGGGATGTCGCTCCAGCGCACCGCGCGCTCCGCGGGCATCCAGAGGGGGCCTTCACTCCATGTCGCACCCGTCGCGAGACGCTGCAGCTCGGCGCCGGACGGCACAAGGCGCTCACGCGACTCGCTCATGCGGGACGCACCGACGTCGAGTCCCGCACCACCAGCTCGCACTCCTGCCGCACGACGCCACGCCTCTGCTCGCCCGCGAGCATCGCCAGCACCGACTCCGCCGCCCGCCGCCCGAGCTCGTCGAGGCGCGGGTCGATGGTCGTCAGCGGCGGGCGCGACGCGAGCGCCATGACGTCCCAGTTGTCGAATCCCACGACGGACACGTCCTCGGGGACCCGGATGCCGTCTTCCTGCAGCTGCTCGACGACGCCCCGCGCGATCTGGTCGCTTCCGCAGAAGACCGCGTCGTATGGCACGCCGGAACGCGCGAGTATGCTCGCCGCCTGCCGCCCCCACGCTTCGCTCCACTCTCCCCACATGGGCGGACTCTCGCTCGCGTCGATCCCTGCGTCTTTGAGCTGCTCGAGCATGCCCGCATACCGAAGGCGTGCAGACAGGTGCTTCTGGGGACCGGTCACATGAGCGATGCGGCGACGACCCAGCGCAAGCAGGTGCGAGACCGCCAGACGCCCGCCGTGCTCGTCGTCGATGACGATGGAGAGGTCGTCGGGGCGCTGCGACCGCGCGAGCACGTAGCAGACGGGAACCCGCGTGGAGATGCCGATCGGGGGCCGGGCCTCGGCACGCCGGCCCGTGACGATGATGCCGTCGACCCTGCGGGCCAGAAAGGTCTGGAGGTGGTGGTTCTCCCGAATGGGGTCCCCACGGCCGTCGGCGAGGAGCACCGAGATCTGCCCGGCGCTCAGCGCATCCTCCACGCCGAGCATGAGCGGGATGGCAAAGCGAGTGAAGCTGTCGGTGGTGAGCAGACCGATCGTGTACGAGCGTGAAGCCCGTGAATCGCGACGCGCCGGCTGGGAGTCGTAACCCAGGCGGCGTGCGACCTCGCGGATGCGCTCCCGGGTCTCGTCTCGCATCCGACCGCTCCCGTTGAGCGCTTTCGACACCGTGCTGATCGAGACGCTCGCCTCCCGGGCAACGTCGGAGATCGTCACTCGCACCATCGCATTTGCCTCCTTGCGCAGTAGTTTTCCCAGGTATTCGCGCGATTGCAAGAGCCATATTGGGAAACGAATTGAGAAAGTTTTGCTGGATGTGCGCAGCATCTTTCACACTTGGTGCACAGGGGGTTTCCACTCAAGGAGGAGAGACGGAATGAAGAAGACCACGCGGATCCTCGCCGGCGGCGCATCGCTGGTGACCGCTGCCCTGGCCCTCACCGCCTGCGGCGGCACGGCCAGCGGAGACAGCGCCGAGCAGGTGAGCGAGCTCACGATGTGGGCGCGCTCGTCGACGCAGGACTACACGCAGGCGCTCGTCGACGCCTACAACGAGTCGCATGACACACAGATAAAACTGACGATCGTGGCCTCTGACAGCTTCCAGCAGAAGGTGGGAGCCGCTGCCGGCGCCGGGTCGCTGCCCGACATCCTCGCGTCGGATGTCGTGTACGCGCCGAACTACGCCAAGCAGTCGGTGTACCTCGACGTCACCGACCGCATCGCCGCCCTTCCGTACGCCGACGAGCTCGTCAAAGCGCACGTCGACGCATCGACGTTCGACGGCAAGAGCTACGCCGTGCCCCACAAGGTGGACTCGAGCTTCATCTTCTACAACAAGGATCTGTTCGCTGAGGCCGGCCTCGACCCGGAGAACCCGCCCACGACGTACGACGAGATCTACGATGCCGCCAAGGCGATCACCGCACTCGGTGACGACACGTACGGCTTCTACTTCCCCGGCAACTGCGCCGGCTGCAACGCCTACACGTCGTTCGGCGTCGCGCGCGCAGGAGGCGAGCCCCCCTTCAGCGCCGACGGCAAGACCGCGAACATCGACAGCGACGCCCTCGCCGACTGGTTCGGGCTCTACGAGCGTCTCTACGCCGACGGCCTGGTGAATCCCAGCGCCTCGACGGGAGACTCCTCGACACAGCAGGAGCCGTTCCTGCAGGGCAAGGCCGGCATCTGGCCCAACGGCTCGTATTCGATCCCGGTCGTGAACGAGACCGTCGATTTCGAGTGGGGATACATGCCGCTCGCCACCGCCGACGGATCTTCGACGGGCACGTTCGTCGGCGGCGACGTCATCGGCGTCTCGAGCACGTCGAAGCACCCGGACGCGGCGTGGGAGTTCGTCGAGTGGACGCTCGAAGAGGAGGCTCAGGTCGACATCGTCGCCCAGTCCGGCAACCTGCCGGTGCGCGTCGACCTCGCCGACAATGAGCACACCGCGGGCGACCCGCGCCTCGTGGCGATCACGGCGGGCATGGCGAACGGGTATACGCCCTCGACGCTCGCCTACGGCGAGGCGGTCAACTCCCCCAACGGTCCGTGGCTGACCGCCGTGCGCGGCGCCGTGTTCAACGGCGACGACACGGCCCTGGCCACGGGTCAGCAGGCGATCCAGGCGCTGCTGGACGGAGCCTACTGATCGTGGTCACCACGACCCTTCCCGCGGGACCGGCGCCGATGGTCCGGTCCCGCGGGCGGCGGACGAACCTGCGACACCAGCTCGCGGGCTGGGCGTTCATCGGCCCGACCGCCGTGACGATCCTCGTCTTGTTCGTCCTGCCGCTGGCGATCGTGATCTTCATGTCGCTCACCGACTGGCCGCTTCTCGGATCGCCCACTGTCATCGGGCTCGACAACTACGCCGAGATCTTCACCGACCCCGGCTACCTCGGCGCGATCCTCTTCACACTCGGCTATACGGTGCTGGCGACCGTGGCGATCTTCGTGCTCGCTCTGCTGCTGGCCGCCTTCCTCAACTCGACGCGGCGCGGGGCCAAGCTCTATCGCATCGCGATCTTCGCGCCCTACGTCGTGGGCCTCTCGACCGCGAGCCTCATGTGGGTCGTCAACTACAACGACCAGGTCGGCATCTTCGCCCACGCACTCCGCTGGCTGGGGATCGTCGACGGGCCCGTCGGATTCTTCGACACCCCCTTGAGCGCAACGCTCGCCGTCACGTTCATGATCGTGTGGAAGTTCGTCGGGTTCCAGGTGATCATCCTGCTCGTCGCACTCCAGTCGATCCCGGCGAGCGTCAACGAAGCCGCCCTGATGGACGGCGCGAACGGATGGCAGCGCTTCCGTTTCGTGACTCTTCCGTTCCTGCGTCCGACCCTGGCGCTGCTGCTCGTGCTGTCGGTGACCGGGTCGCTCCTGGCGTTCGATCAGTTCGTCGTCATGACGCAGGGCGGACCCGACAACTCGACGGTGACCATGGTGATGTCGATCTACAACACCGCCTTCACCTCGTTCGATCTCGGCAAGGCCGCGGCGCTGTCGATCATCATGCTCGTGGCGCTCGTCGTCATCAACGGCGTCCAGCTCCGTATCGTGAAGGGCTCCGACTCATGAGCGTCATCACCCGCACCCCGGCCTCAAGGACTCAGACAGAACTGGTCACCACGGTTCCCGGCAAGCGCCGGGGCGTGACCCTCCGCACTGCCGCGCGAGGCGTCCCGTACCACGTGACGGGCCTCGTGCTCACGTTCCTCTTCCTGTTCCCGCTCGCCTGGTCGACGCTCAACTCATTCAAGACGCCGAGTGAGGCGAGCGCGTCGCCGCCGACGCTGTGGCCGCACGAATGGAGCGCCGCGAACTACACAGAGCTCATCGAGAACGGCGAGGGCCTCGGTCGCTACATCGGCAACTCGCTCATCGTGGCCGCGGTGTCGGTGGTGCTGACAATCGTCATCGCGACGCTCGGCGGATACGGCTTCGCCCGTTTCCGCTTCGCCGGTAAGAACGTCGTCTTCCTTGCAGTGATCGCGGTCCTCATGGTGCCCCACGCGACGCTCGTGCTCCCGCTCTACTTCATGTTCGCGCGGGCCGGCCTGCAGGACAGCCTGGTGGCCGTGGGACTTGTCCTGACGGTGTTCCAGCTGCCCTTCAGCATCTTCCTCATGCGCAACAGCTTCGAGGCCATCCCTGTCGAACTCGAAGAAGCGGGCCGCGTCGACGGCGCCTCTTCGCTCGTCGTGTTCTTCCGGGTGTCGCTTCCTCTCGTGCTCCCTGGGGTCGTCACGGTGGCGCTGTTCGCCTTCCTCGTCTCGTGGAACGAGTTCTTCATCCCGCTGCTCCTGCTCAACGACGGCTCGACCTTCACCCTGTCGGTGATGCTCGTCAACATCCGCACCGGCGCCTACGGATCGATCGACTGGGGCCTGCTCCAGGCCGGCACGACCGTCGCGATCCTCCCCTGCCTCGTCCTCTACCTGCTGCTCCAGCGCTTCTACATCGGTGGCCTCACCGAGGGCGCGCTTCGTGGCTGACATCAATACCGTAAGGAAATCCGTGCTTCACACTCCCGCCGCGTCCCCGTCCCCCGCTGAGGGCTCGTCCGCCAAGTCCATCGCCGATCACTCCGTCCCGTCCACTCACGCCCAATTCGAACCGCTTCCGCTGGGTGCCGTGCGCCCTGCGGGCTGGCTTCGGCGCCAGCTCGAGATCCAGGCAGACGGCCTCACCGGCCACATCGAGGAGATCTGGCCCGACCTCGGACCGGATTCCGGCTGGCTCGGCGGCACGGGCGAGAGCTGGGAGCGCGGGCCGTACTATCTCGACGGCCTTGTGCCGCTCGCGCACCTCCTGGGAGACGCAAGCCTCATCGCCCGCGCACAGAAATGGATCGAGTGGATGCTCGGCAGCCAGCGGCCCGACGGACAGTTCGGTCCTGCGAACAACGATGACTGGTGGCCCCGCATGGTGGCGGCCAAGGTGCTGCAGCAGCATGCCGAGGCGACGGGCGACGACCGGGTGCTGCCGTTCCTCGAGCGATACTTCGAGTACCAGCTGCGCGAGCTCCCCTCGCGTCCCCTTGACGACTGGGCCGCGGCACGCGCTGCCGAAAACGTCCTCGCCGTCGCCTGGGTGCACGAGCGCGCACCCCGCGAAGAGTGGATCGAACTCACCGAGCTGCTCTTCGCGCAGGGACTCGACTGGGACTACGCGCTCGGGGACGGCCTCATCACCGGGCGAGCCATGTCCTTCGACCACCGCACGCACGGGCCGAACGTCGCGATGGCGCTGAAGAACCCGGCGGTGCGAGCGCTCATGCTCGGCGGCGGCGACGCGCACCCCGCGACCCAGCGGGCACTGGCGAACCTCGACCGCTGGCACGGTCAGGTGCACGGCCTGTTCTCGGGAGACGAATGGCTCGCCGGCCGTGAGGCGAACCGTGGCGTCGAGACCTGCCAGGTCGTGGAATACATGTTCACGATGGAGGTCGTGGCCCGCATCACCGGCCGCGCCGTCTACTCCGACCTCCTGGAAGGCGCCGCATACAATCTGCTGCCGGCGTCATCCGACCCGCTGATGGTGGCCCACCAGTACCACCAGCAGGCGAACCAGATCGAGGCCTCGACAGCCGACCGCGACTGGTCGTACAGCACGAATGGGGCGAACGTCTTCGGACTGGAGCCTCACTTCGGCTGCTGCACGGCCAACTACCATCAGGGCTGGCCCAAGCTCGTCGCGGCACTGTGGATGCAGCGCGGCGATGCCCTCGCGGTCACGGCATACGGACCGAGTCGCGTGCGGGCGGCGATCGGCGGAGGCGAGG
>CALANM010000021.1 GCA_937926065.1 uncultured Microbacterium sp. | reverse complement strand
GCGCGCAGCGGGCCGGCGACCAGGATGTCACCGGCCCGCTCCGGGGAAGGTCAGTCGCGGGTGCGTGTCTCGAACGCGCGCACTCCCCGCCACGCCAGCGGGAGCACCGATCCGGCGATCAACCACTTCACCACGCCGCCGACCAGGAACGGTGCGACGCCGACACTCCACAGCGTCATCGGGTCGTGGGCCATGCCGAGGCGCGCGAGCATGAATCCCAGGTAGGGAACGCCGAACAGGAATGGGATAACACTTGCGCCCAGGAACCCGAGAAGAGCCAGCAGCGGTCGACGGTCCCAGCTGCGCTCGGCCAGCCAGCCGATGAACGCCGCGGCGGGGATGAACCCCACGATGAAGCCGAACGACGGCGCGAGCGCGTAGGCGGGACCGCTCGCGCCACCCGCGAACACAGGCGCCCCGGCGAGGCCGACGACCATGTATGAGGTCATCGACAGCGCCGCTCGCTTTGCGCCGAGCGTCGCGCCGACGAGCAGCACGGCCAGGGTCTGGCCGGAGATCGGAACGGGCCACATCGGCACCTCGACGCGGGCCAGCAGCGTGACGAGCGCGACACCGGCGGCCACGAGTGCGACGTCGCCGGCGCGGCTGCGCGATACGACGCGGTCGGCGAGTGTGAGGGCGGTCGGGGCGAGGGCGGTCATACGAGTTCTCCTTGGATGCGGCGACGGACGAGGAACGAGGAGCGGAACGTCATCACCGTCTCCCCGCGCTGGTTGAGGGTCGAGTATGCGAGCGTCCAGACACCGGTGGCCGGCTTGGAGGTGGGCCGCGCCTCGACGACCTTCGCCTGCACGGTGATCGTGTCTCCGATGAGCACCGGCTTGGTGGCTCGCACCTCGTCGAGACCGAGCCACGCGACGACGTTGCGCGTGTAACCGGTCTGGGTCAGGAGGCCGAGGGAGAGCGACAACGTGAGCGGGCCGTGCCCGATGCGCGCCCCGAACGGCGTCTTCTCGGCGTAGTCCGCGTTGATGTGGAACTCGACGATGTCGCCCGTGAGGCCCGCCCAGCTCACCAGGTGGGCCTCGGTGACGGTGATCCCGGTGGTGTGGATCTCATCGCCCTCGGCGAGGTCCTCCCAGTGGTAGTCGGGTGGTCCCTTCCGCTCTCCGGGGGATGCGTGGGTGGGGCTCGGCTCAGTCATGAGGTCATTCTCCTTGTCGGCCGGATGCCGGCGTCATCCTCGACGGCAGTCCTTCCCGCGATAAACTAGCGTACGCTCGTACGATTACGCCAGCCTCGTCGCGAAATGCGATGAGCACAGCCGTTTTGACGAAACAAACGTGCGCTCGCTAGTGTCCACTAGTGCCCCACTGTCGGGGTGACATGACGACCAATGGAGGATCGATGAAGATCACTGTTCCAACCAAGTCCCGTCTGACCATTCTGGCGGGCCTTGGCGTCGGAGCGCTCGCGCTGAGCGCGTGTGGCGGCGGCCAGGCAGCTTCGCCCGGCGCGGCCGCCGAAGGAGGCCTGGCCGACATGGCGCCCATCACCCTCACGATCGCTGACTTCGACCCGGAGGGGGCCACCCACACGGAGCCGATCGCCAACTGGGCCAAGGCTGTCGAAGAGCGCACGGACGGTAAGGTGACCTTCGAGGCGTACTACAGCGCGTCACTCATCCCGGCAAACGAGATGCTGACCGGCATCGGCACTGGCGTCGCCGATGTGGGGCGCATCGTGGGTAGCTACTACCCACAGGAGCTCCCGATCAGCAACTGGATGATGCAGCTCGGATCCACCTCCGACGCCTCCTACCCGCACGGCATGCTTCAGGGCTCGGCCACGAGCTTCGAGACCGTCATGGGCAGCGAGGAGATCCAGGCAGAGTTCGCCGCCCACAACCTCGTGCCGCTCCTGGCGATCAACCCATCGCAGCAGTACGACTTCCTCTGCACCGAGGGCTTCTCGACCCCTGAGGAAGCCGCCGGCCTCCGTGCGCGCACGCTCGGCGAGATCTGGGTGAACGAGGTGTCCGCCGCGGGCCTGGAGCCTGTTCCCCTCGGGATCAACGAGGTGTACGAAGCGCTGCAGCGCGGTGTCATCGAGTGCGCCACGGCTCCGGTCAACAGCCACATCGACAACGGGTTCTGGGAGATCGCGCACGACTTCGTCCCGGTCAAGATGAGCCAGCTCAACTCGCTTCAGCTGACGATCAACAAGGACGTCTGGCAGGGGCTTCCGGCCGAAGTGCAGGACATCATGCGTGAAGAGGCCGTCAACGCCTGGGGAGCCATGCTCAAGCGCCAGATGGCCAACTACAAGATCTTCGGCACGGAGGGCGTCGAAGAGCACGACATCGTCGTGCACGACCCACGCGCGCTCGACGCCGTGCTCGAGGCGTACCAGAAGGATGTCGTGGCGGGGCTCGCCGCCAAGGCGCCTTCGACGCTCAGCGACCCTGAGGGCTTCATCGAGGGCTACCTCGCCACCCAGCAGAAGTGGCTCGATTTCATCGTCGAGGAAATGGACCTCCCGCTCAACGAGCGCGACCCGGAGACGATCCTCGACACCTACCGCACCCAGTCCGACGTCGACCTGAGCGTGCTGCTCGACGCGGTCGCGGGCGACTGACGGGAAAGACGAGGGCTGGTCGAATGATGACCACGACGAATCCTTCGCCCTCTTGGGCGTGGGTGCGACTGATCAACCGGATGAGTGCCGCGCTGGCGGTGCTCGGAGCCATCGCGTGCATCGTGATGTCCGCGCAGGTCTTCGTCGACGTGCTGACCCGCACGATCGCGAGGGCGCCGCTGCCGGGCACGCTCGACTTCGTCACGTACATCTGGATGCCAGTCCTCGTCTTCTCCGGCTTCGCGCTCGCCGAACTGCGCCGCGAGCACATCACGATGGACCTGGTCACCCAGGGTCTGCGCGGACGTGCGGCTTCGGTGGCGCGCATCGTGGCGGGGGCGATCAGCATCGTCGTCATGGCGATCCTGCTCGTCTTCTCGGTGCAGGCCGCGCTGGACTCCGTCGCCCTCCAGCAGGCGACGTTCGGCACCGTGCACGTGGCGGTGTGGCCGATCAAGCTGTTCATGGTGGTCGGGCTCGCCCTGATGCTGCTGCAGATGATCGCCAATGTCGTCCACGACGCAGTCGGCCAGACCGTGCAGGACCAGGAGGAGACGGCATGACCACGACATCCGTAGCAGTCGGCTTCCGCACCGGACCGAAGTCCGCGCGCGGACGGTCCACCATGATCACGCTCTATGCGGTCAACATCCTGCTCTTCGTGCTGATCGGCTTCATCGACCTCCCACGTGAGCTGCTCGGCATCCTTGTGATCGTCTTCATGGTCACACTCATGCTCCTCGGGGTGCCGATCGCGTTCGGAATGCTGGGCGCCTCGATGGTGGGGCTGTGGAAGCTCGCGGGATACGCGCCGTTGGCGTCGACCCTCAAGGAGACTGTCTTCAACAGTGCGGCCAGCTGGTCGCTGAGCGTCATCCCGAGCTTCATCCTCATGGGCGTCGTCATGTGGAAGGCAGGCATCACCGATCGACTCTTCGATATGGTGCGTGCGTGGCTCGGCTGGCTCCCGGGTGGGCTTGCTGTCAGCTCGAACTTCGCGGGCGCCGGTCTGGCCGCCGTCTCCGGGAGCACGGTCAGTGTCACCTACGCGCTCGGCAAGGTCGCACTGCCGTCGATGATCAAGTCCGGTTACTCGCCCGGTCTCGCCACCGGCACCGTGTCGGCGGTGGGAACACTCGGGCAACTGATCCCGCCAAGCAT
>CALANM010000020.1 GCA_937926065.1 uncultured Microbacterium sp. | reverse complement strand
CTGCGCGGAGGGCGGCGATCGCCTGGGCGGGGTCGTCGGCGCCGAAGACGGCCGATCCCGCGACGAAGGTGTCGGCGCCCGCAGCCGCGGCCTGTGCGATGGTCGACTCCGAGATGCCGCCGTCGACCTGCAGCCACACCTGCGAGCCGCGGCGGCGCGCCTCGTCGTGCAGCCGGGCGAGCTTGGGCATCTGGTCGGCCATGAAGGACTGGCCCCCGAAGCCGGGCTCGACCGTCATGACCAGGATCTGGTCGAACTCGTCGAGGATGTCGTAAAGGCCCTCGACGGGAGTCGCGGGCTTGACGGCGACCCCCGCGCGAGAGCCGATCTCGCGCAGGCGACGAGCGAGCTTCACCGGCTCGGCCGACGCCTCGAGATGGAACGTGACAGACGCTGCGCCGAGCTCCGCATAGCCGGGGCCCCATCGGTCGACGTCCGAGATCATGAGGTGGACGTCCAGCGGCACGGGACTGGTCGCCTGGATGCGCTCGACCATCTGCGGGCCGAAGGTGAGATTCGGCACGAAGTGGTTGTCCATCACGTCGACGTGGACGAAATCGGCGGTCGCGATGCGGGCGAGCTCCGACTGCATGTTCACGAAGTCTGCGGCCAGGATGCTGGGATTGATGCGGATGTCGCTGGTCACGGCACCCACCCTACTGGCGGAGGCGCCGCGCCCCGTCATCGGCGGCGCAGGAGCGATATGGACATCGCATCCGTGCCATGGCGGTGCGGCCACAGCTGCGCGCGGCCAGAACCGTCCTTCGGCACGGGCAGGTCGATGTCGCCGACGGCGACGGATGCCACGACGGCGCGTGCGTCGATCTCCTCGATGGCGTCGCCGAACTCACGTCGCGCGTCGGCGATGATCGCCGCTGTCTCCCCCAGGTGCGGCGAGCACGTGACGTAGGCGACGATGCCGCCCGGACGGAGAGCCTCGACCGCCGCGCGGAGGAGCTCTCCCTGCAGATGGGCGAGCTCCGGAACGTCCGCGGCCGACTTGCGCCACCGCGCCTCAGGGCGCCGTCGCAGAGCGCCGAGACCCGTGCACGGCGCGTCGACCAGGATGCGGTCGTAGCGGCCCTTGCCGGCACGACTGCGGCCGTCCTCCTCTGAGACGGGGACGTTCAGCGGCACGCCGGACACCGAGTCGCGGACGAGACCCGCCCGTGCCGGCGACACCTCGTTGGCTTCCAATCGCGCGCCCGCGGCAAGAGCCTCGGCAGCGAGCACGGCGGTCTTGCCTCCCGGTCCCGCGCACAGGTCGAGCCAGAGCTCGCCCTCACGGACGTCGGCAGCGCGAGTGAGGGCGAGTGCCGCCAGCTGCGAGCCTTCGTCCTGGACGCGGATGCGGCCGGCAGCGCGCTCGACGACGCGGGCCGGGTCGCCCCCACCGAGACGGAAGCCGATGGGCGAATAGGGCGTCGGCTCGGCGCCCTCCGGGATGACCGCAAGCTCCGGGAGTGCCGTCATCGTCACGGCGGGCGCATCGTTGTCGGCCGCGAGGAGCTGCTCCAGCTCATCGGCTCGTCCTTCAGCGGCAAGTGCGCGCCGGAAGGCGCGGATGACCCACACCGGGTGCGCATGGCGCAGCGCGAGACGCTCGTCGTCGGAACGGGCCACCTCGTCGAGCCGGGCCATCCACTCATCGCTGGTGCGCTCCGACACCCGCCGAAGGACCGCATTCGCAAAACGCGACGCGCCGGCGCCCGATGCCTTGCGCACCTGTCGCACCGTCTCGTTGACGGCGGCGTGCGCGGGCACCCGCATGGAGACCAGCTGATGGACGCCCAGCCGGAGCGCATCGAGCACCGGCGGGTCGATGCGCTCGACCTGCCTGCCCGCAGCGTCGGCGATGATCGCGTCGTAGGTGCCGAGGCGCCGGAGCGTGCCGTACGTGAGCTCCGTCGCGAGTCCCGCATCCGGCCCGCTGAGACCGGCACGCGTGATCTCGCGCGGGAGCAGCAGGTTGGCGTAGGCGTCGGACTCACCGACAGCCCGAAGCGTGTCGTACGCGACCCACCGCGGCGAGCTCACGACCGCTCCCCCACTGCGTCGATCTCGAGCTCGTCGACGTGCAGACCGCGCCACCAGTCGGCCGCGCCCATCGCGCCCTTGCCTGCAGGCTGCACTGTTGTGAGCACCACCGTGCCGTCGCCTGTGCCGGCGTGAACCTCCCTGCCGACCAAGCGCACGCGGCGAGGCGGCAGGTCGGCGCCTTCGCCGCGCCGAGCCGCCAGCACCTTGAGACGCTGCCCGCCGATCATGGCGTAGGCCCCCGGCTCAGGAGTCGTTCCCCGGAACCGATCGAGCACGGCATCCGCGGGCAGGGCGAAGTCGAGCAGCCCGTCGCCGATCGTGAGCTTCGGCGCGAACGTCGGCTTCCCTGTCTGTGGCACCGCTGCCGCTGTGCCGTCGGCGATCGCGTCGACGACGGTGGTCAGCAGACCCGCGCCTCTCTCGGCGAGGGCCGCCAGCACGTCACCGGCGGTCGCCTCCTCCGGCACGTCGTAGCGGATCTCCCCGTACACGTCGCCCGCGTCCAGCTCGGGCACGAGTCGGAACACCGCGGCCCCGGTCGTGCGGTCTCCCGCGATGAGCGCGTGCTGCACTGGCGCGGCGCCGCGCCATCTCGGGAGGAGTGAGAAGTGGAGGTTGACCCACCCGTGCCGCGGAGCGGACAGCAGCGGCTCCCGCACAAGTCCCCCGTATGCGACGATGACGCCGAGATCCGGCCGCAGCTCTTCTATCGCCGCGGTCGCCTCGGCATCCAGCCGATCCGCTTTGATCACCGTGATGCCGAGCGACTCGGCCGCAGCCGCGACGGGCGACGGCGTCAGCACGCGCTTGCGGCCCACCGGGGCGTCGCGCCGCGTCACGACGCCGACCACCTCGTGGCGCGAGTGAGCGAGCGCCTCGAGCGACGGAACGGCGGGCGCCGGAGTCCCGGCGAAGACGATGCGCATGGAACTCCTCACAGATCGAGCTCGGGCACGTCGAGCCGCACCCTGAGTGTAGTCCGGGGCGCAGTCGGCTTCTGCTCCGCGCGACCGCGAGCAGCGGCGCGGCGGCCCTTGAGCGCCTCGGCGATCACCGAGGCGCGCAGGGAGTCGGCGACGGGCTTTCCGAGCGCGTACTCGAAACGAACGAGCGCGCGGACCACCTCATCACCTGTCGGCACGGGGCCGAGGACCGCAGTGTCGGCCAACTCCGGGACATCGGCCCGCAGCTGCGCGAGCGCCGCCGACACGGCCGCCGTCGTCCCCTCCACAGCGGCGACGCGGACGACAGGCGGCATATGGAGCGGGGCGCGCGCCGCGAGCTCGCTCCGCGCGTAGGCGGCCTGCGTCCAGGTGGCCAGTGCCCGCGCGACCGGCCCGGTGACTCCGACGAGATGCACGGGCGCTCCCGGCGCGGCCAGCGCCGCGGCATTGGACCACCAGCGCAGACACGCCTCCCCGATCCGCAGCTGCTCCGCCAACAGCATCTTGTCGCCGTCGAGCAGCAGCACCGCCCGGTAGCCGCCCGGCACGAAGGGCTCTGCACCACGGGTGGCGATCACGAGCGCCGGCCGGGCATCGAGCTCGGTCACCTGGTGCGTGCCGTCCGAGACCACGACGCGGGTGTTCGGGAAGGCGCGGCCCAGTTCGTCGGCGGTGCGTTCGCTGCCTGACGACGCCATGCGCAGCCGTGGGGACGAGCAGTTCGTGCAGGTCCAGCGCGGAAGGGTGCGTCCGCACCACGCGCAGTCGGGAGCGGCGCCCGGACGTTTCGCATGCAGCGGCCCCCCGCAGTGGGGACAGCGAGCGGGCTTGCGGCAGTCAGCGCACACCAGCACAGGCGCGTACCCCGGGCGCGACACCTGTACCAGGACGGGGCCGTGCTGGAGGGCCTCGCGGGCGGCGGCGAAGGCGGCCGACGGCACGCGCTGTCCTCTCCCCTCCGCCTCCTGTGTGCCTGACAGGACGACACGAGGGCTCTCGCGCCGTGCGGCGTGAACCTCTCGCACCCATCCGAGCTGCACGAGGCGCTCGACGTCCGTGGTGCGTGTGTGGCCCGCGAACACCAGCGCAGAGCCTTCCTGCTCCTGTCGGACGAGGGCCGCGTCGCGCGCGTGGACCCCGGGCGAGAGAGGCTCGGCCAGAAGCGGATCGCCGTCGTCCCAGATGACCACGAGACCCACGTCGTGTGCCGGCGCGTACACCGTCGAGCGGTTGCCGACCACGATGCAGGGCACGGGATGCAGCAGCCGCAGGTAGGTCGCATAACGCTCCGGCCCCGACCGCCGCGCATCGTCACGAATCACTGCCTCGTCGGGCACCCGGCCTGCCAGCGCGCCAAGCAGCTGGCTCTGATCTCGATGATCGGGCAGAACGACGATCGCACTTCGGCCGTTCGAGAGCGTCTCGACCGCCATCGCCGCGACCACCTCGGCCCACGCTCCCCACGCGACCCCTTCGTTCGCCGCCGGGCGAGGCGGCGCGTCGATCGCCAGGCGCTCTCCCGCCGCG
>CALANM010000019.1 GCA_937926065.1 uncultured Microbacterium sp. | reverse complement strand
GGTCGGCGACGGCCTCGGGGGCGGCGTCCTGCACGACGTGCGCGCCGCCCGGCACGACCGCGAGGCGGGCTCGGCGGGTGGCGGCGGCGAGGCGGCGGCACCAGCTCTCCCCCGCGTCGGGTCGCGTTCACCGCGCATGACGAGCACGGGGAGCTCGAGCCGCGCGACCCTCTCTTCGATGGGGTACGCGACCATGTGGCGCGACTGGGTGAGATACCAGCGGACTCCGCAGCGCACATAGTCGGCGAAGACGATCGCGTTCGTTCGGAGGCGCTCCCGGAGGGTGTCGACGGCGAGGGCGACCGCCTGGGCGCCATGGCTGCGATGGGCTTCGTCGCTCACCGGGCCCATCAGCACGACCGCCGTCACGTCGCGCCCGCCCCGGCGCACGGCGAGCTCGGTGACCCACTGCGCGCCCATCGAATGCCCGACGAGCACGAGCGGTCCGGCTCCGCACGCGGCGAGCGCAGCGTCGAGCCCTGTCGCGATCCGTGAGACGTCGGCATCGGCGCGAGGCTTCGGCAGCCCCGCGTGGCCGGGCAGGTCGACGCTGACGACGGCGAACCGTCCCGACGCGCGGCGGCGGAGCTCCTCATGCAGCCGGGCGAGGTAGCGGTGCGAGACGCCGATGCCGTGCACGAGCACGATCGTCGGGAGCTCGCCGGTGAGCGCGGCGTTATCCCACACCCGGTAGGCGAGGTCGCCGATGTCGATGCGGCGCGGGGCCCCGACGGCCCGGCTCACGCCACGGGCTCGACGACGGCCGCGGCGACGGCCCACCGGATGCCTCTCTCGTCTGGCCGGCCGTGCCCGGGCAGCACGAGCTTCGCGTCCGTGGCGGCGAGCGCGGCGAGTCCGCGCCGGTTCTCGGCCACGTCGGCCGTCGCGGCGCGGGCGACCATGCGAGGTCCGACGCGACCCGAGTACGGGTCGAGGGTCACGAGCGCGTCGCCGGAGAAGAGCACCCCGGTGCCCGGCAGCAGGAAGCCGCAGTGCCCCTTCGTGTGTCCGGGCGAGGCGATGGCGAGGGGCCGGCCCGGCACGTCGACCTCGGCTCCCGGCTCGATGACGGGCTCGGCGTCGACGCCTTTCACGGTGAGCGCACCGGCGAGGTTGAGCCGGGCCAGGAGCGGGAGGGTGCGGGGGTAGCGGAAGGGATACCGCCACCGGGGGTCCTCGTGCTCGTAGCGGTAGGGATGCCGCGCCAGGCGCTGATCGTCAGGATGCACGCGCACGGCGGTGCGATGCTTCTCGCGCAGGCGGGCGGCCATGCCGACGTGGTCGAAGTGCCCGTGGGTGAGCAGCACGGCGTCGATGTCGGCGGCCGTCGCGCCCACGGTGGCCAGCGCCTCGCCGAGCAGGCCCCACATGCGGGGAAGTCCCGCGTCGATGAGGGTGAGGCCGCCGTCGGCGGCGACGAGGTAGCAGTTGACCCCCGCCTGCTGAATGCGAATGACCCCGCGAGCGACCTCGCTGATTCCGTCCGGCTCGACTCTCATGCTCCGAGCCTGCACGCCGTCGGCCGGGTGGGTGGAGGGCCTTGTCCGCCGCCGCGACGGCTGGTACCGCCGGTGACCGCCGTCGCGCACGGTGGACGATCGCGCGCCGCGCGTAACGGCCCGACGGACGCACGTCAACCCCGGGGCCAGACCGCGATGACGTCTTTAGCGTCGCCCACGCGGTGGCGACGCGTCCGCGCCGCCTCACCCCATGAAAGGAGTTCGCATGTTCTTCCACAGGCAGGAGCTGCAGTTCAACGCCACCCCGGAGAAGCCGGATGCCCTCTTCGCCCGCCGACTGCAGGAGGTGCTCGGAGGTCAGTACGGCGAGATCACCGTTGCGATGCAGTACGGCTTCCAGGCGTGGAACGCGCATATCCCTGGCAAGTATCGCGATCTGCTGTACGGGATCGGCGCGGAGGAGTTCGGGCACGTCGAGATGCTGGCGATCATGATCGCGCAGCTGCTCGAGAAGGCGCCGGTCGAGCAGAGCGAGGCGGCTGCGGCATCCGACCCGGTGCTCGGCGCGGTGATGGGCGGCATGGACGTGCAGCACGCGATCGTCGCGGGCGCCGGCGCACGGCCCGTCGACAGCAACGGCAACCCGTGGCAGGGGTCGTACATCACGGCGAGCGGCAACCTCCTGGCCGACTTCACGGCCAACGCGAACGCCGAGATGCAGGGGCGCGTGCAGGTCGCCCGGCTCTACCACATGACCGACGACCACGGCGTGCGCGAGATGCTCTCGTTCCTGCTGGCGCGCGACACGATGCACCAGAACCAGTGGATCCGCGCGGCGCAGGAGCTGCGGGAGTCGGGCGTCGAAGACGTGCCGGTGCCCAAGAACTTCCCGTTGTCGAACGAGGCGCGCGAGCACTCGTACAAGTACATCAACTTCTCCGACGGCCAGGCCGCGGCAGACGGTCCGTGGGCATCGGGTCCGACCCCCGACGGCAAAGGCGAGTTCTCGTACCTCGACGGTCCCGACACGTCGGTGCCGGCGCCGCCGCCGACCCAGCCCGACCCGCGCTTCTACGGCACCGACGCGAAGCCGAACATCGTCGACAAGGCGGAGGGCATGATCAAGGACGCCTTCTGAGCGCCGTTCCTCAAGACACCGCGTGGCTCCTCTGCGGCTCCCTCTTCGGAGGGGCCGCGCGGTCTGTCCGCCCGGGCGGATGTCAGCGACCGCTGGTGCGGTGAGAGTCGATACCGAGGTCGGGGGGCTCGTCGATGCCGAAGCGGTCGCGCAGGGCGCCCAGCGCCGCCTGCCACCCGGCAAGACCGTGCACGCCCGGCCCGGGGGCGGTCGATGCTGACGCGAGGTAGAGACCGGGAACCGGCGTGCGCCAGGGCGCGCCGCTCGTGACGGGACGGCGGAGGATCTGCGGCAGGTCGGGCGCGCCGGCGGCGATGTCACCGCCGGGGTAGTTGGGATTGTGCCGTTCGAGGTCGACCGCCGTGCGGCTCGAGACAGCGAGGATCGTGTCGCGGAACCCCGGCGCGAACCGCTCGATCTGCGCGATGACTGCTTCCGCGCGGTCTTCGCTCGACCCGGCGGGCACGTGCGTGTAGGCCCAGAGCGTGTGACGGTCGGCGGGCGCGCGGGTGGCGTCGAACAGCGACGGCTGCGACACCAGCACGTACGGCGAGGCCGGATGGATGCCGCGGGCCACCTCACGTTCACCCGCGGCGAGCTCCTCTCGGCTTCCGCCGAGGGGGAGGGTGGGCGCCTGCCGCAGGCGCTCGTCGCGCCACGGGACAGGGGCCGACAGTGCGAAGTCGACCTTCGCGACGGCGTTCCCGTAACGGAAGCGCCCGAGGCGGCGACGGTAGTGGTCGGGCAGCAGGCCGCCGGCCATCGACAGCAGCGCTCGGGGAGTCACATCGAGAAGCTGCACGCGCGCCTTGGGGAGATCGCGCAGGTCGCTCACGCTGTGGTGCAAGACGACCTCTCCGCCGTGCGCGCGCAGATCGCCGACGAGGGCGTCCATCATCGACTGACTGCCGCCCACGGGGATCGGCCACCCTTTCGCGTGTGCGTATGCCGTGAGGGCCAGGCCGGCACCGGCGGCCGCGAGGCCGGGCAGCGGCAGGATCGTGTGCGCGCTGACGCCGGTGAGCAGGGCGGGCGCGAGCTCTTCCCGAAAGCGGAGGTTCCACAGGGGTGTGCCCTGCTCCGCCGTGCGCAGGGCGAGCAGTGCAGCGGTGAGCGGATGCCGCGGCACCCGCAGCAGCGGCGAGCCGGTCGTCACGGCGACCTCGTGCGCACGCGCCGCGAGTCCGCGCATGATCGAGCGGTAGGCCCGGCCATCGCGCCCGAGGCCCTCGGCGGTGCGGTCGAGGTCACGGTAGGCGATCGCCGCCCCCTGGTCGAGAGGGTGCGCGAATGAGATCTCGGGACGCACGAAGTCGACGCGACGCTCCAGCTGGAAGGCCGCGAAGAACGGCGATTCGAAGGCCAGCGGGTGCACGGCGGAGCAGACATCGTGCCGGAAGCCGGGGAGCGTCAGCTCGCTCGTCGATGCGCCGCCGCCCCACTGCGCCGCGCGCTCGAAGACGACGACGCGCAGTCCCGCCCGCGCGAGCGTGACGGCTGCAGCCAGTCCGTTGGGGCCCGAGCCGACGACGACCGCGTCGTACTCGGTCGCGCGGGCCCGCGCAGCGGTGGGCGCAGAGCTCATGCGGGCCGTCCCGTGCGATCGGCCGTGCCGGCGCGCCCCTCGGCGACATACGCGAGCCGACGGAGGGTCTCGGTGTTGCGCCAGAACAGCACAGGGTCGAGCAGGCCGCTGACGACGCTCGCCGGTCCCGACACCGCCTCCTCGCGGATCTCGACCATCGAGCCGTCGCCGTCGGGAGTCACCTCGATGTGCACGCGGGCCACGCCGACGGGCCAGCCACGCGCCATGAGCGTCATCCGTCGAGGCGGATCCCATTCCTCGACGCTCGTGCTGTCGTTCAGGAGGAACGGCCACGTGCCGACCGAGTGGTGCAGGCGTGCACCCACGCGAGGCCAGGCGTCATCGACCTCGCGCATGCGAGACGCGCCCACGACCCACACGGGATAGAGCCAGGCATCGCTGAGAACCTCGAACACCGCGTCGGGAGCGCAGGCGAACCGCCGCCTGTTCTTCGCCATCGTCCGCCTCCTCACCGGCACCCGTTCACCGGAGCCCGAGCGTCTGCCACGTTACGCGACCTGCGTCCGCAGGCGGAGGGGCTTGGCGCGATCAGCGCCCGATGGTACCGGCATCCGTCGCCGAAGCTGTCATCCCCCCGCGACGAGATCACGGTAGAGCGCGCCCAGCCGCCCCTGCGCGTGCGCCCGCCGCTGCCGCGTCGCCCCGCCGCCGTGCGCCGAC
>CALANM010000018.1 GCA_937926065.1 uncultured Microbacterium sp. | reverse complement strand
CCGCCCTGGTGCGGCGATCGCTCGCCGGGGTCGATGCCTTGCAGGTGCCCGAGCGTCAGGGGCGCCTGCGCATCGTCACACCTCGCTTCGTCGACGCCGTCCACCGGGCGGGTGTCGAGGTGCACGTGTGGACCGTGAACGAGCGCGACGACATGGCACGCCTGCTGGATATGGGCGTCGATGGACTGGTCAGTGACCGCGGCGATCTGGCCCTAGAAGTGCTGGCCTCGCGCGAATAGACCTCGAATCAGCCAACAGCCTACGAATCGGCTGAGCATCGTCTGTGAAAGATGCTCCAAGGAGGTCCGTTCGGATGGGGCACACAGGTGAGTTCGTTATACCTGACGAAGACGAGAGGACCACACAATGGCAGATCGCAGCCTGCGCGGCATGCGGATCGGCGCTTCGAGCCTACAGAGCGAAGAAGGCGTCGTCTTCCATGAGCGCGCAAATTTCACGTACGTGTGCACGCAGTGCTCACGAGAGACCGTCATGACCTTTGCCGCTGACGCGGATGCCCCTGAGACGTGGGAGTGCCGCACGTGTGGCGCCGAGGCTGTGCTTCGCGTCGGAGACAGCGTCGTGGAGGTAGACCATTCTGGCGACAAGACTCCGCGCACCCATTGGGACATGCTCATGGAACGTCGCACGATCCCCGAGCTCGAAGAGCTGCTTGAGGAGCGACTCGCTCTGCTGCGCGCGCGCCGCGGCGGCGAAGACGCCCGCAAGTCCGCCTGACGCGCTGAACGATTTCGAAGACGCCGGCCCTCGCGGCCGGCGTCTTCGTGTGTCCGGCCTCCCTCTTGCCAGGGAGCAGGTCAGAAGCCGACGGCGCGCTGGTATACCGGGAGAAGGCCGGTGCGCACCCCGGATGCCGAGGGCTTCGGCTGGAAGACGCTCGAGTTGTGGTTGCCCTCGATCACAACGGGCCCATCCGGCGTGATCGCGAGATCCCACCCCACGTAGGGCGCCTCTGGTGTCCGACGTGCCAGCTCCTGCGTGAGCGACCACACGCGGTCGTACATCGGGACCCTGAATCCGACGATCGGTGTTCGAGTGACGGGGTGCTCTGCGTAGACGTTGCTCTGCTTGTCTACGCCGGGATACAGCGCCACGCCGTCGGAGTCGAGCATCGTGAACATTCCGCCGGAGGCGAAATTGTCGATCACATCGCCGTTACCAATGCGCAGTACTGCGGCCAGCAGGTGGACGGTGCCGCGTTTGTCGAGGAATGTGATCATGCGGACGGTGTTGACAGCATCCGGGTAGAGCGCGCTCATCGCCGGGTGCTGGACGATGAACTCATCGATCGTGGACTGCCCGGCGGCGGTGACCTCCGCGCGGAAGGCCGCGGCATCCGTCACGTTCTCATACAGGGTGATGTTGCCGCCGCCGTGTCCCTCGACGGGCTTGGCGAGCACCTTGCGATGCCGAGCGAGGAAAGCAGCGAGCTCACTGTCGTCGACGTCGCGCAGGTCGATCGTCTCGCGGCCGAGCAGATCGGCGTACTCTCGCGCGAAGCGGCGCTTGTCCTCGAGTTTGGCGCGGCCTTCGGGGGTGTTGTGCATGCGCGTGATGCGGAACGACTTGGGATGGGTCATCCAGGTCGCTCGCTCCTTGGCGTTGAGCAGACGGATGTCCCAGACTGCGTAGTCGCGGAAGCCCATGTCGTACTTGAGCGAGCACCACAGCATGTCGACGATGATCACCGGAAGGGGCGCCTTCGAGACCCTCTGGGCCTGGCGGGCGAACTCCACGAGGTTGCCTGGCCGGAGCTTTCGGGCGCGGCGCGCGAGATATCGCAGACGGACCGTGGCTCGACCCATTCGGGTTCCCTCCTCAGGGTTGCTACTCAGGCGTCAGAAGCGCATCGCGGCACGGTATCGCGGCAGCAGGCCGTGACGGATGCCCGAGACCGACGGCTTCGATTGGAACACACCCGTGTTGTGATTTCCCTCGATGACAACGGGGCGTTCCGGAGTGATGGCGATGTCCCAGCCGATGTACGGCAGTGCCGGCACGCGTCGAGCGAGTCTGTCGACGAGCTTCAGGATCTCGTCGTACAGCGGCACCTGGTAGCCGGTGATGGTCACGCCGGTGATGGGGTGCGTCTCGAACGGATGCCCCTCCTCGTCGGCCGCGGCGTGCAGGGCGCGCCCGCGCTCGTCGAGCATCGTGTACATGCCGCCGTTGCTGAAGTTGTCGATGACGCCGCCGTTGCCGATCTTTAGCACACCGGCCAGGAGGTGGACTTCACCGTCGGGGTCGAGATAGGTGACCATGCGCAGCGAGTTGACGCTCCCCGGGTAGAGGCGCGCCATCTCGGGGTGCTGGACGAGCACTTCTTCGACGAGCGTCTGACCTGAGGAGACCAGCTCCTCGCGGAGCGCCGCGACGTCGGTGATGTGCGAGGTGTCGCGAAGCGAGATGCCGTTGCCGCCGACGCCGCCGGGATTCTTCGTGATGATCCGGTCGTAGCGGCGGACGAAGTCCTCCAGGGCCGTCACGTCGGAGGACGACACGTCGAGCCACGCGCGGCCGAGCTCGTCGGCGAACCGCTCGGCGAACTGCAGCTTGTCGTCGAAGATCGCCCGCTGGGAGTTGTCGTTGAGCTTGCGTGACAGATGGAACGACTTCGGGTCGGTCATGTACGTCTTGCGTTCACGACCCTTGAGGATGCGGAAGTCCCACTCCGAGTAGTTCTCGAACGTCGTCTCGTAGCGCACGGCGCACCACGCCATGTCGAGCACGACCCACCACAGCGGTGCCTTCGACAGCGTCGCCGACTGGCGCGCGAACTGCAGCACGCGCTCCCGGTCGAACGCGAGCACGCGCTTCACGAAGAAGCGGGCACGCCGGTACAGGCGGTTCAGCGCGCGCACGGATCAGGCCTTCGTGGCGGCGTCGCTGCGGCGGATGATGCCGAGCGGTGTCGACTGGTGTCCCTGTCCGAGCGGGTTGTCGCGGAGGATCTGCACGAGGGTGCGCTCCCCCGCCTTGTCGAGCGTCGAGCCGAGGATGTTTCCGCCGATGTCGTTGATATCGACGACCGCGACGTCGTTTCCGCCGCCCAGGAGCGCCTTGAGACGTGCCGCCACCTTGTCGGGGTCTTTCGGGCCGAGCACAACCGCCTTGTTGTAGGGCGGGATCGTGTGACGCGTCGGACCGTCGATCGAGCGGGCCTTGTCACCGGCGATGCGGTAGAAGTCACCGCGGCGTCCGAACAGCTTTCCGACCGCGCTCACGGCGGCGGCGAACAGGATGCGCGGCGTGCCGCACTCCCGCAGCGCCATCTCCATGGTCTCGGGCATGCCAAGGCCGATGCCGTAGGACGTCTTCACGACGTAGCGCGACAGGAAGCGCGCGAGCGGACGGGGCTTGATCTCCTCGACGAGGAAGGAGCGGCCCTGCGTGATCGCCACGATCTTCTCCGTGACGAAGAGGATGTCGCCGGTGACCAGCTGACCGGTCGCATACTCCGTGATGAACTCGTCGAGATCATCACCCGGCATGACGACCCGCGTGCGGATCGGGATGCGAGCGTACGAAGCGCCGTCGACGGCGATCTCGAGCGACTTGCCGTCGTTTGCCTGCGCGCTCATTCGAGGTAGTCCCGAAGCGACTGCGAACGAGACGGATGGCGCAGCTTGGCCATCGTCTTCGACTCGATCTGGCGGATGCGCTCACGCGTGACGCCGAACGTGTCGCCGATCTGGTCGAGAGTCTTCGGCTGCCCGTCGCCGAGGCCGAAGCGCATCCGGATGACGCCTGCCTCGCGCTCGGACAGCGAATCGAGCAGAGACTCGAGCTGACGCTGCAGCATCGTGAAGCCCACCGCGTCGGCCGGGACGACCGCTTCCGTGTCCTCGATCAGATCGCCGAACTCGCTGTCGCCGTCTTCACCGAGCGGCGTGTGCAGGGAGATCGGCTCGCGACCGTACTTCTGGACCTCGATGACCTTCTCGGGGGTCATGTCGAGCTCGCGACTGAGCTCCTCGGGCGTGGGTTCGCGACCGAGGTCCTGCAGCATCTGGCGCTGAACGCGTGCGAGCTTGTTGATGACCTCGACCATGTGCACCGGGATGCGGATGGTGCGAGCCTGGTCGGCCATGGCGCGGGTGATGGCCTGTCGGATCCACCACGTCGCGTAGGTCGAGAACTTGAAGCCCTTGGTGTAGTCGAACTTCTCGACCGCACGGATGAGGCCGAGGTTGCCTTCCTGGATGAGGTCGAGGAATTGCATGCCGCGACCCGTGTAGCGCTTGGCAAGCGAGACGACGAGACGCAGGTTGGCGCCGAGCAGGTGGCTCTTGGCGCGCTGCCCGTCGCGGGCGACCCACTGGAGGTCGAGGCCCAGCTGCGACGACTTCTCCGCCGGAGTCATGTGCGACAGCTTCTCTTCGGCGAACAGGCCGGCCTCGATGCGCATGGCGAGCTCGACCTCTTCGGCCGCATTCAGCAGCGGGACCTTGCCGATCTGCTTCAGGTAGTCCTTGACCGGGTCGGCGGTCGCACCAGTGATCTGGGTCGAGTAGACGGGGACGTCGTCCTCGTCGCTCGACGAGATGACGATCGCGCCGGTCGGGAGGGGCTCGGTGAATGCAGGCTTGGGCGCCTCCTCCTCGTCCTCGTCGTCGGACGCCGTGGACTTCTTGTCCTTCTTGTCCGCGGACGTCTCAGTCGCGTCGTCGACCTCGAGGTCGTCGTCGGCCAGCTCGAGGTCGACATCGTCCTCGAGTTCAGGATCCTCGTCCTCGTCGGACTTCGCCTTCGCCTTGCTTGCCCGTGCCTTGGCCGGAGCGGCCTTGGACTTCGGGGCAGCCTTCGCCTTCGCGGGAGCCTTCGCCGTCTTCGAAGCGGCGGCCTTCTTCGCCGCTGCGGGAGCCACGGCGACCTCGTCGGTGTCCTCTGCCTTGCGGGTGCGGGTGCTCTTCGTGCCTGACGTCACGTCTCGCCTTTCACCGACGGGAGCCGTCGGGTTTTCGGACACTAGTAAGACCCTTGTCAAGTCCACCGCAGTCCGCATGACGCGACCGCAGTGGGTGACAACGGGTCAGATCATCCATTGTCGCATACATCTGTCCAACCACCCGCGTCAACCGCCGCTTGTGGGGTCGTGTCCAGGACCACACCATCGTGGCGAGAGTCGCGGGAGTCCTTCAAGGCAACGTCGGAGGACGCCGAAAGATTCCCCCGCGCGTGGGGGTCTCGTCAGTACCGGCCGCGCTTGTCGTCGTCGCCAGGCGGGCGACTCGCGAGGAATCGCTCCAGCTCGGCCGCGAGCTCGTCGGCGCTCGGCAGGTCACCCGTGTGGATGATGGGCTGCCCGAGGTTCGATCCGGCCATGTACGAGTCGTAGCGCTCTTCGAGGTTCCGCAGCATCGCCGTGAGCTCTTCGCTCGCAGACACCTGCTCGGCGACCTTCTCGAGGAAGATCCGGTTCTCCTCGCGGAGATCATCGAGATCGAACACCAGCCCGGTCGCGACGGAGATGGTGTCGAGGCCCGCGATCGCGGCCGCGGGGTAATCGGTGTCGCCGAGGTAATGCGGCACGAGGAGTGCGAAAGTCGCGACTTCGGCACCGGCCTGGGCAAACCGATACTCCAGCAGGTGACCGACGTTCGACGGCACCTGCGTGTGCGGCTTCCACACGGAGTGCGCCTGAGTGAGCTCGGCGCGCGTTCCCGACACGGTGGTGCCGATCGGGCGCGTGTGCGGCACCGGCATGGGAATCGCGTGCACCCAGGTGACAGTCGACACCTCGAGACCTTCCGCAAGACCGACGACCGTCTCCGTGAAGGCCTCCCACGCGAAGTCGGGCTCATACCCGGCGAGGAGGATGAACGGCTGGCCGATGGAGTCATGTGCCAGTGACAGCTCGAGCCGCGGGGTGCGGTACGACGTCAGATGGTCGGCCTCGAACGTGATGAGCGGGCGCCGGGCACGGTAGTCGTGCAGCACGTCGGCCGAGAACGAGATGATCGGCGTGGGGTCGAGATCGTCGCGGAAGAAATCGAGCATGCGCGAGGCAGCTCCCCCGGCATCCGTGAAGCCGGTGAGCGTGATGACGAGAGGCAGTCCGCTGGGAACAGGCGGGGCGGTCGCGACGCGCTCGTAGAGAGGACCCGACAGTGGCATATCTCCACTGTACGAGGCTCGCACAGGCGGGGGCGCGCGGGCGTCGCGCTGACAGCGAACACGCCCCGCCGTCCTGCCCGCCGGTCTCGCCCCGGCGGCGCGCGCCGAAACTAGGATGGAGCGCATGCCGCATCCGGAGCTGTCGTACACCACCGCCTCCCCGACCGAGATCGAAGCCGACGCTGTGATGCTGGCACTGCCGCCGCTGAGCGACGACGAGACGCTCGAGGGCTGGCCGGGCCTGGCCGACGCCCTGCGCGGCGTCGGGTTCTCCGGCGCCGCAGGCACCACCGTCCGTGTTCACGCTCCCGCGGTCACCGAGCGCCCGCTGTTCGTGGTCGGAACGGGTGAGGCGCCCACCTCCTCTGCACTGCGCGACGCCGTCGGGGCCGCCGTGCGCACGACCACCGGCTATGACACGATCGCTCTCGCCGCGCCCTTCGTGACCGACGGCGCGCGTGCGATCGCCGAAGGCGCCGTGCTCGGCGGCTACCGCTTCGACGGCTACAAGTCCGACCCTGGCAAGCCGCGCGCCAGCTCGGTGATCGTGTCGATGCCGACCGAGCCGTCAGGCCAGGTCGCCGACGCCGTCGCGGCCGTCGGCTCGGCTGTCGCGCTCGTGAAAGACCTGGTGAACACGCCCGCTCAGTGGCTCGGCCCGCAGGAGTTCGCCGACAAGGCAGTCACCTCAGTCGAGGGACTTCCCGTCGAGGTCGAGGTGCTCGGCGAGCTGGAGCTCGCCGAGCAGGGGTTCGGCGGCATCCTCGGCGTCGGGCAGGGATCCGCTCGGCCGCCTCGGTTCGTGCGTCTTGACTACTCCCCTGCGGGCGCGACCCGTCACGTCGCCCTCGTCGGCAAGGGGATCACATTCGACACGGGCGGACTCTCCCTGAAGCCCGCCGCAGGCATGGTCGGCATGAAGTACGACATGTGCGGAGCCGCCGTCGCGCTCGCCGTCGTGCGCGCTGCGGCCGAGCTTGCACTCCCCGTGCGGGTGAGCGGCTACCTGTGCATCGCGGACAACATGCCCTCGGGCAGCGCAACCCGCCCGGGCGACGTCGTGCGCACACTCGACGGAACGACGGTCGAGGTGCTCAACACCGACGCCGAGGGCCGACTCGTGCTCGCCGACGGCATCGCGGCCGCGAGTCGTCTGAAGCCCGACGTGATCGTCGACGTCGCGACTCTCACGGGCGCCATCACCGTGGCGCTCGGCACCCGCCACACGGGAGTGATGGGCGACGACGAGACGGTCGCAGCGTTCCTCGCGGCATCGCAGCGCGCGGGCGAGCTCGCCTGGCACATGCCTCTGCCTGATCACATGGAAGACGAGCTCGACTCCCCCATCGCAGACCTGCAGAACGCGAAGATCGGCGACCCCGCGGGCGGTGCGCTCTTCGCGGGACTGTTCCTGCGCCGTTTCGTCGGGAGAGTCTCCGACGATGCCGACGCTCCCCGGATCCCGTGGGTGCATTTGGACATCGCCGGCTCAGGTTCGACCAAGGCGGCTTATGGTGCCGCCGACAAGGGACCGACCGGCGCCATCGTGCGCTCGTTGATCGAATTCATCACAGGAGATGAGGCATGACAGAGCACACGTCGGACATCGTCATTCTGGGCGGCGGGAGCGGCGGCTACGCCGCCGCGCTGCGGGCTGCGGAGCTGGGCAAGTCGGTCATCCTGATCGAGAAGGACAAGGTCGGCGGCACATGCCTCCATCGAGGCTGCATCCCGACGAAGGCGCTGCTCCACGCGGCCGAGGTCGCTGAGCATGTGAAGGATGCCGCGTCCGTCGGCGTCACGGCGACTTTCAGCGGGATCGACGTCGCTGGAGTGAGGGCCTACCGCGAGGGCATCGTCGCCAAGAAGTACAAGGGTCTCGAAGGACTCGTGAAGGCTCGCGGCATCACGGTCGTCTCCGGGGAAGGACGTCTCCTGCCTGATCGCAGCGTGGCTGTCGGTGACGACGTGTACCGCGGCGCCGATGTCATTCTGGCGACGGGATCGTACAGTCGGCTGCTGCCCGGACTGGAAGCCGGCGGCCGCATCCTCACGAGCGAGGAGGCACTGGCCCTCGATGAGGTCCCCGGTCGCGTCATCATCCTCGGCGGCGGTGTGATCGGCGTCGAGTTCGCGAGCGTATGGCGCTCGTTCGGGGCCGAGGTCACGATCGTCGAGGCACTCGACCACCTCGTCCCCAATGAGGACATCGCGCTGAGCAAGGGGCTCGAGCGCGCGTTCCGCAAGCGCGGCATCGCGGCGCGTCTGGGCGTGAGGTTCGCCTCCGCGACGCAGACCGACAGTGAGGTGACGGTCGAGCTCGAAGACGGCTCGAGCCTCACCGCCGACTATCTGCTCGTCGCCGTCGGGCGCGGCCCTGCCACTGGCGGCCTCGGCTACGAGGAAGCGGGCGTGAACGTGGAGCGCGGCTTCGTGACGGTCGACGAGCGGCTGCAGACGAGCGTCCCCCACGTGTGGGCCGTCGGTGACATCGTCCCCGGCCTGCAGCTGGCGCACCGCGGCTTCCAGCAGGGCATCTTCGCGGCCGAGCAGATCGCGGGCCTCTCCCCTGTCCCGGTGCCCGAGTCGACGATCCCGCGGGTCACGTACTCGAGCCCGGAGGTCGCATCCGTCGGGCTCACCGAAGCGCAGGCACGCGACGCCCACGGCGACAAGGTCACTGCATACGAGTACAACCTCGCGGGCAACGGCAAGAGCGAGATCATCGGCACCGGCGGCCTCGTCAAGGTCGTGCGGATCGTCGACGGGCCCGTCGTGGGCGTGCACCTGATCGGCGATAGGGTCGGAGAGCTGATCACAGAAGGCCAGCTCGCTGTGGGATGGGAAGCCCATCCCGAAGACCTCGCCCCCCTGATTCACGCGCACCCCACGCAGAGCGAGGCACTCGGCGAAGCCTTCCTCGCGCTCGCCGGCAAGCCGCTCCACGCCATCTGACGGCCCGCCCCTCGGGTCACTAAGCTAGACAAGCAATCGAAGTCTGAAGGAGACACACCCATGAGCACATCCGTGGTCCTCCCCGCGCTCGGAGAGAGCGTCACCGAGGGTACGGTGACCCGCTGGCTCAAGCAGGTAGGTGACACCGTTCAGGCCGACGAGGGCCTGCTCGAGATCTCGACCGACAAGGTCGACACCGAGATCCCGTCGCCCGTGAGCGGCGTGATCGAGGAGATCCTCGTGCAGGAAGATGAGACCGTGGAGGTCGGAGCCGTGCTGGCGAAGATCGGCGACGGCTCGGGCGCCTCTGCACCGGCCGAGGCCCCCGCCGCTGAGACTCCCGCCGCTGAGGCTCCCGCAGCTCAGGGCGAGGCTCCTGCCTCCGAGGCTCCTGCGGCGCCCGCTGAGGCTCCCTCCGCTGCCGCTGAGGCTCCTGCGGCCGAGGCGTCTGCACCGGCTGCGTCGGGCGATGCGAAAGACGTCGTCCTTCCCGAGCTCGGCGAAAGCGTGACCGAAGGCACCGTGACCCGCTGGCTCAAGCAGGTGGGCGACAACGTCGCCGTCGACGAGCCGCTGCTCGAGATCTCGACCGACAAGGTCGACACGGAGATCCCTTCGCCTGTCGCCGGTGTGCTTCAGGAGATCGTCGTCTCCGAGGATGAGACCGTCGCGGTCGGCTCGGTGCTCGCGCGCATCGGCTCGGGCGCTGCGGCCGCTCCCGCTGCCGAGGCCGCACCGGCTCCCGCCGAGACG
>CALANM010000017.1 GCA_937926065.1 uncultured Microbacterium sp. | reverse complement strand
GGCCCCGGCCGCCCCCGCCGAGGAGGCTCCGGCGCAGGAGGCGCCCCGCGGCGCTTTCGGCCAGCGCACCGACGGTGAGGCGCCGGCAGCCGCGCCCCTCAATCGAGCGCAGCGGCGAGCGGCCGACAAGAAGAAGTGATCTCGGTGAGCGGACCGGCTCCGACGGGGCCGGCCCGCTTCGCCTGCGGGCGGCAGCGGCCACGTGCGGGCCACGGGTCGTCCATTGGCACGGCATGGGCGGAGATATCCTGAACGGATGACACCCCGCATCCTGGATCAATCGTCGAAGCTGAAGGACGTCCTCTACGAGATCCGCGGGGCCGCACTGGTGGAGGCCGACCGTCTCGAGGCCGACGGCCACACCATTCTCAAGCTCAACACGGGCAACCCGGCCACGTTCGGGTTCGAGGCGCCCTACCAGATCGTCCGCGACATGATCGAGGCGATCCCGCACGCCCACGGCTACAGCGACAGCCGCGGCATCATGTCGGCCCGGCGCGCGATCGTGTCACGCTACGAGCAGATCGAGGGCTTTCCGACCTTCGACCCCGATCACGTGTACCTGGGCAACGGCGTCTCCGAGCTCATCACGATGACGATGCAGGCTCTCCTCGACGAGGGCGACGAAGTGCTCATCCCTGCGCCGGACTACCCGCTGTGGACCGCGATGACGAGCCTTGCCGACGGTACGCCGGTGCACTATCGCTGCGATTCTGAGAACGGGTGGCAGCCGGACCTCGACGACATCCGGGAGAAGATCACGCCGCGCACGAAGGCGATCGTCGTGATCAACCCGAACAACCCGACGGGCGCCGTCTACTCTCGCGAGACCCTCACCGGCATCGTCGAGCTCGCGCGCGAGCACGAGCTCCTGCTGCTGAGCGACGAGATCTACGACCGCATCCTCTATGACGAGTCGCAGCACATCCCTCTCGCGACGCTCGCTCCCGACCTGCTCTGCCTCACGTTCAACGGGCTGTCGAAGACCTACCGTGTCGCCGGCTACCGTTCCGGGTGGATGGTCATCACGGGCCCCAAGGAGCATGCCGCCGGGTTCCTCGAAGGCATCCAGCTGCTCGCTTCCACGCGTCTGTGCCCCAACGTGCCGGCGCAGCATGCGGTGCAGGCGGCGCTGTCGGGCGTGCAGTCGATCAACGCGCTCATCGCCCCGTCGGGTCGCCTTCACGAGCAGCGGGATGCCGCGTGGGAGGGTCTCACGGCGATTCCCGGCGTCACGTGCCACAAGCCTCAGGGCGCTCTGTACGCGTTCCCTCGCCTCGACCCGAACGTCTACGAGATCCACGACGACGCGAAGTTCGTGTACGACTTCCTGGTTGCCGAGCACGTGCTGCTCGTGCAGGGAACCGGATTCAACTGGCCGACGCCGGATCACCTGCGAATCGTCACCCTCCCGGAGGCGCGGGTCCTGTCAGAGGCGATCGAGCGGCTCGGCAACTTCCTTTCGTCATACCGTCAGTGACGGGGGCGAGTGGCAAAGCCGTGAGGTGAGCGCCGCGGGCAGCTGCGCGGTCACAGGAGCGCGAGCGAGGTGGCCCGCCAGCGGCCGTCCCAGCCTTCCAGGCGGACGGCCAGGGCGCGCGTGCGCGCCGGCCCGGCGACGACGGTCACCGCCTCGACGACGCCGTCGGCGGGGCTGGAGTGGCGCACCGTCATGACGCGATGCGTCGGGCGCACGACGGGGACGCCGCGCGCGCTGCGGGCGCGCTTCGAGAGGTTCGCGCGCGTGACGAGAGCGCGGAACGCGTCCTCGTCGAGCCAGCGTGCCAGCTGCTCGGCCTCGCGCACGCCGGCGAGCACCTCGATCACACCGACCGTCAGATTGCGCAGCAGCGGCTCGGGCGGCGGCAGATCGGCCGACGAGGTGCGTTGCGGGGCGAAGAACTCCTCGATCTCGCGGGCGTTTCCGATGCGCCGACGGCGACCCCCCGGTATTGACGGTTCGGGTGTGGACAAGCCTCCGTGCGACGCGGTCGACATGCTGAAGCCTCCTTCAGGCGGGTACATCCGCATGAGTAGAGCACAGGCGTTTCCGCCGCTTGATGAGAGTCCTCTCATCTGTGGAGAGCCGTGGTCGAGAGCGCAGCATCGTCTACGCTCGGCGGGTGCGCTGGGACACTTTCTTGGAAGACCTCGGGTCCCGGGTCGACGTCGTGAAGGATCCCGATCGTGCCGGTCCTGGGCGTGACGATCACCGGCTGCGGGGCGCACACACCCCCTTGTCGGAACGACTCCGCGCCCTGTGCGAGGCGCAGCGCCCGGCATCCGTCGCGCTCATCGACGGCACGACTCTCGCGGGGCGCCTCCGCGCCGTGGGCGCAGACTGGCTGGCGATCGCCGACGAGGCGTCGCCATGCGGGCTGTGGCTGGTGCCGTTCGCGTCCCTCGTCGCGGTCGGCCTGGCACAGGCCGAGGTTCGTGACAGCCTCCGCGATGCGACGTCGAGCGGGGGAGCGCGGATGCTCTGGGCGATGGTCATGCGCGACCTCGCACGACGTCGCGTGCCGGTCTCGGTGCAGGTGCGCGGCAGTCGCCTGCTCACAGGGACGATCGATCGGGTCGGTGCCGACCACCTCGACCTCGCACTCCACGACGCCGCGGCTTTCCGGCGCGCCGGCGCCGTGCACGGACACCGGCTCGTCGCGCTCGCCGCCATCGTCTGGCTGCGCCCAGACGCTCACGTGGCGGGTCGCTGAGCCCGGTCCCGATCGCGAAGGGCGTCGACGACGTCAGTCGCCGTGCCGGATGTGGCCACGGCCCCAGAGCTCAGGAAAGCTCGCGGCGTTCGACTCGCGCCACAGGGCCATGCGACGCGCCTCTTCGGCGGCATCGTCGAGGTAGGCCTCGACGCTGTCCGCGGTGACGCGCCACCGGGGCGGGTTTCCTACTCGGGTGCCCGCCAGCCGGCCGTCGAGGATCAGCGCGACGACCTCCTCGACATCGATCGCCAGTGACTCGGCGACCTGTTCCGCCGTCATCAGCGGTGCTTGCGAGGGGTGAGGCTCGGGCATGCTCCGATTATCCGCCGCCGGGCCGCTCAGCGGCAGGGGCCCAAGCGCTCCTGTGAATATTCGCGCATAAAAGCCGACGTGTGAAACCGTGCGCTCCGGTGCGCTGTGGACAGGCCACACGCGCGCGAACGCCTACGGATGACGATGGCGTCATGATCACAGCGGATGCTCGACCGCGGCCCCGAGGATTCTGGGCCGATGCGCGGTTCATCCTGGGCGTCGTCCTCATCATCGGCTCCATCGCCGGCGTCGCGGCGGTCGTGGCCGCGGCGCGGCAGACCGCCCCTGCGTACTTCGCGGTCCACACGATCGTCGCAGGGCAGGCGGTGACGCTCGACGACCTGGCGCTTGTCGATGTGTCGCTGGGGCTGACGGCCGACGCCTACCTCGCGCCCGGTGCGCTGGAGCCGGACACGGTCGCGCGGCGCACGATCGACGAAGGGGAGCTCGTGCCCGTGGCCGCGCTCGGTCCCGCAGCTGCCGCGCTCACGACGACAGTCGTGGTCGTCGTCGACGACCACGTGCCGGCGGTCGTCGACGTCGGCACCGCCGTCGACGTGTGGGCCGCGCCGCCGTCAAAGGACGGCGGCTTCGCGAAGCCGCGGGTGCTGGCAGCCGACGCAGCGGTGCGCTCGGTCTCGCGGTCGGACCGGGTCATGGGCGGCTCCGCGACGGCGATCGAAGTCGTCATCGCTCGGGCAGACGTCGTCGCTGTGCTCGGGGCGCTCGCCGACGGGGCGAGGCTGTCGGTCATTCCGGCGACGGTGCGATGATGCGCGCCGTCATCGCGGGCCGTGGTCCCTGCCGAGACATCGCCGACGATCTCCGGACCGAGGGAGTGCAGGTCATGGCGATCGTTCCCCGGTCGGCACCTGCCGAAGCCGCGGCCGCGGTCGCCGACGACGCGCTCGCCGCCGAGCTGCTGGAGCTGCTGGCCGAGGCGGATCTGCTCGTCGTCGACGCCGCGCGCGACGCCGTCACCGCTGACCTGGTGGCCACCTGCGACGGTCTCGGTGTGCGGATCGTCGTGCGGTGCGCCCGCGACGACGACGAGCGTCTCGCAGCCTCCTTCGGCCTGCAGACGGTCTCGATGAGAGCTCCGGCGCGCGAGATCACCGCCTCTCGGCCTCCCTCCGAGGCCCCAGAGCGCCCGCGTGGCCGCGTCGTGACGGTGTGGGGGCCCGCCGGAGCACCGGGGCGGTCGACCGTGGCGATCGGGATCGGTGCGGCACTCGCACGCGAGGGATGCCGCGTCGCGCTCGCCGATGCCGACACGCACGCCCCGTCGATCGCCCTTGCGACCGGCGCGGCCGACGATGGCCCCGGTTTCGCGACCGTGTGCCGTCAAGCCGACCGCGGCGGGCTGACGGTCGCGGAACTCGCGCGCGTCGCGCAGCAGCTCCACGGCATGTCGGTGCTCGCCGGCATCAATCGACCGGCGCGCTGGCCCGAGCTCAGCGGAGCGCGCGTGAAGGCCGCACTCGACATGTGCCGCGACTGGGTCGACGTGACGGTCGTCGATGTGGCGGCGTCCCTGGAGGCCGACGAGGAGATCGTGAGCGACCTGGACGGGCACCGTCGCAACGCCGCCTCCCTCGCGGCGGTGGGAATGGCGGACGTCGTCGTGGCCGTCGCGGCGGCCGATCCGATCGGCATCTCGCGTTTCGTGCGCGAATATCCCGACCTGCGGGCGGCGGCCGGACGGGCGATGGTGCATGTGCTCGTCAACAAGACCCGCGGCGGCGTGCTCGGCGTCGACCCGCGGGGACAGGTGCGGCGCACCCTCGAGCGCTACGCCGGGGTGCGCCAGGTGTGGTTCGCGCCCTTCGAGCCCCGCGCAGCCGATGCCGCGCTCCTTCGCGCTCAGCCGCTTGCCGAGGGCGGTCGCTCGTCGCTCGCCGGCGCTGTCCGGCGGTTCGCGCGGGAGGCGATCGGCGCGGGGGAGCGATCAGACGATCTGCCTCGTCGACAGGGCCGGCGGCGCCGCGGCATTCGGGCCGCGTGAGGATGGGTAGCCTGGAAGGCGTGTCGACGCTCAGCGATCTCGTTTATGCCCAGGGCCGTTCCAGTGAGGCGGACGTGGAGTGGCTGCACCGGCTGGCAGGCGATGGGCAGCTCCTTGCCGACCTCGCTTTCGCGGACATCGTGATCTGGGTGCCGACGAGCGACGATTCCTTCATCGCCGTGGCGCACACCCGCCCTTCGGGTGCGGCCACGCTGTTCTACCGCGACATCGTCGGCGACCGCGTCCGTCCGCAGTGGCGCACGCAGGTACGCGACGCCTTCACGCAGCTGCGCATCGTCGACTCGGCATCGCCGGACTGGTTCGAGGAGACGCCCACTCGCGTGCGCGCCGTGCCGATCGTCCGTGAGCGTGCGACAGCCGATTCGCCGGCGACGGTCATCGGCGTGCTGACGCGCCATACCAACCTGGGGGAGGCGCGCACGCCGTCCCGCCAGCAGATCACCTTCAACGACTGCGCAGACGACCTTTTCGGCATGATCGCGTCGGGCGACTTCCCCGACATGTCGGCTCCCACCTCGCCGCGCCGTGGCGCACCGCGCGCGTCCGACGGGCTCATCCGCATCGACGTCGACGGCGTCACCACCTTCGCGAGCCCCAATGCCCTGTCGGCGTTCAACCGTCTCGGTTTCGACGACGAGCTCGAGGGCGAGCCTCTCATCGAGGTCGCGACCCAGCTCCTCCCGGCCTCCCGGCAGTTCGACGAGTCGCTGCCCATCGTCATCGCGGGCCGTGCCCCCTGGCGGGCCGATCTGGAGGCGCGCGGAGTGACGGTGTCGCTGCGCACCATCCCGCTGAAGGACCACGGCACCCGCATCGGCGCCATCGTGCTGTGCCGCGACGTGACGGAGATCCGGCATCAGGAGCAGGAGCTCATCACCAAGGACGCGACGATCCGCGAGATCCACCATCGCGTCAAGAACAACCTCCAGACCGTCGCGTCGCTCCTGCGCATCCAGGCACGGCGCACCCGGTCAGACGAGGCGCGTGATGCCCTCACGCAGGCGATGCGTCGCGTGTCGGCGATCGCCGTCGTGCACGACACGCTCTCGGAGGGTCTCACGCAGAACGTCGACTTCGACGACGTCTTCGACCGTGTGCTCAAGCTCGTCGCCGAGGTCGCCGCGGCCCCGAACACCCGGGCGCGCACGCTCAAGACCGGCACGTTCGGCACGCTGCCCAGTGAGTACGCCACGCCGCTCGCGCTCGCGCTCACCGAACTGGTGACCAACGCCGTCGAGCACGGCCTCGCCGACCGCGAGGGCGAAGTCGAGATCATCGCTGAGCGCACCGACGAGAGCCTGGGCGTGCGCGTGCGCGACACAGGGGTCGGGCTGCCCGAGGGACAGGTCGGGCAGGGCCTGGGCACGCAGATCGTGCGCACCCTCATCCAAGGAGAGCTGAGCGGCGCCATCGACTGGCACACGCTTGTCGGCTCGGGCACCGAGGTGACGATCGAGATCCCGATGAGGTATATCGACCGTCAGACCGCGTGACGGGCCCTTGCTGAAGGGGGCGTCAGTCGGTCGGGCGGGGAGTCAGGAGGCGCGGCGGGCGCGAGCGGCGCGACGCTTGAGGGCGCGGCGCTCGTCTTCGGAGAGTCCGCCCCACACGCCCGAGTCCTGGCCGGACTCGAGGGCGTACTGCAGGCAGATCTCCGTGACGGTGCAGCGGGCGCAGACCGCCTTCGCCTTCTCGATCTGATCGACCGCCGGGCCGGTGTTCCCCACGGGGAAGAACAGCTCGGGGTCAACGGTCAGGCAGGCGGCTTTGTCGCGCCAATCCATGGTGAAGTGCTCCTTGATGCGGGATGAGAAATCGGGCGGGCAGCGTCGCGGTGACGTCGATTACCCTGGAAGTGTGCGAGCCACTGCTCGCCCCACTGCGCTGTGGGAGCACACGCTTCCTCCATGGTCCCATACGGCCGCGAAATGAATCAAGGGTTAACGGACCATTTCGGCCTGATTTCCCTGCGTATCCCCTCCGAAAAGAGGGAGTGGAGCGTGCTGTCATGGTCGCATCGGCCGTGCTGCGCACACCCGATTTGATATAGAGGAGCTCTCGTCATGCCCACCTCCGCCGCCGAACGCATCGCCGCTGTCATCCTGGCTCTGGAGTGCGTCGTGCTGCTGGCGGTCGCCGGCTGGGAACTCGTCGCTCTGGTGTCGGGCGACACTGAGTCGGTGTCGAGTTCGATCGCGCTGCTCGTGCTGACCGCGATCGGGGCGGCGGCCGTCGGGGCCTTCGCCGTGACGGTCTGGCGCGGTGGCTCCTGGGGCCGCAGCGGCGGCATCGTGACGCAGCTGCTCGCTCTCGCCGTGGCCCTCGGCGCGGTGTCGGGGCCCGAGCCGCAGCCGGGATTCGCCCTCGCCGTCGCAGTCCCCGCCGTGCTGGGGCTCGTCGCGCTCATCGTGGGCACCCGCAACGCCGGGCGCCGCGTGCGCGCGACGGACTGACTCGCGCAGCAGGGGACGCGCGAGAGTCCAGGTCGGAGCGTCAGACTCCCAGGAGGGCGCGCACCCGCGCCACGTGGCCCGTGGCCTTCACGTTGTAGAGCGCGTGCTGGATGACGCCGTCTTCGTCGATGACGAACGTCGAGCGGATCACACCCTCGACGATCTTGCCGTAGTTCGTCTTCTCACCCCACGCGCCGTAGGCCTCGTGCACGCTGTGGTCCGGGTCGCTCAGCAGGTCGTAGGGCAGGCTGTCGCGCTCGCGGAACGCGGTCAGCGTCTTCGGGTCGTCGCGCGAGACGCCGAGCACGGTGTAGCCGGCGGCCTGCAGGGGAGCCAGGCTGTCCCGGAAGTCGCACGCCTCGGTCGTGCACCCGGGCGTCATGGCCGCCGGGTAGAAGAACAGCACGATCCGCGTGCCGCGCAGGTCAGAGAGGGACACCGCGCGGCCGTCCTGGTCGACGAGGGTGAACGATGGCGCAGGTGTTCCGGCTTCGAGGCGAGGCATGGCTCCAGCCTATCCAGCCCTCGGCCGCCGGCGCCGCGACGGCGACGTCAGGCGAACGTCGCGAGGAGCCGCTGGAGAGAGTCGAGTCGTGCAGGGCCTCGCTCGCCGAGGCGTCCGTCGGCGACGGCCTCGATGATCGCGCAGTCGGGCGCGTCGGGCAGGTGCGTGCAGCCTCGCGGGCACTCCTCCGCGACGGCGGCGAGGTCGGTGAACGCCTTCAGGATGTTCGCCGGATCGACGTGGCCGAGGCCGAACGACCGCACGCCCGGAGTGTCGATGACCCAGCCTCTGCCGCCCGCATGCTCCGTTCCCTCCGGGCTGGTGTAGCGCAGCGACACGGTCGAGCTCGACGTGTGACGCCCGCGTCCGGTGACCTCGTTCACGTGCCCCGTGGCGCGCGCCGCCGTCGGCACGAGCGCGTTGACGAGGGTCGACTTGCCCACTCCGGAGTGACCCACGAACACCGTCGAGTGGCCCACGAGGTGCGCGCCGATCTCGGCCACCGGCATCCGGCCCTGCCCGCTCGTGAACACGTGGAGGTCGTCGACTCCCTCGAAGTGGCGCAGGAACTCGGCGGGGTCGGCGAGGTCGGTCTTCGTGACGACGAGGAAGGGGCGGATGCCGGCGTCGAGCGCCGCGATGAGGTAGCGGTCGACGAGGCGCGGCCGGGGCTCGGGATCGGCGGCGGCCACGACGATGAGCATCTGGTCGGCGTTGGCGACGATGATGCGCTCGACCTGGTCTGTGTCGTCGGCGCTGCGACGCAGCAGCGAGGTGCGCTCCTCGATGCCGACGATGCGCGCCAGTGTGCCTTCGGCGCCCGACACATCGCCCACGACGCGAGCGCGGTCGCCCGTGACGATCGGCTGCTTGCGCAGCTCGCGCGCTCGGGTGGCGAGCACGTGTCGCTCGTCTGGCCCGTCCTCGTCGACGAGGACGGTGTAGCGCCCCCGGTCGACACCCAGCACGCGTGCGATGTGCGCGTCTGAGTGCGCGGGACGCCGCTTGGTGCGAGGCCGGTTGGCTTTGGGGTTCGGTCGCACGCGCACAGACGACTCGTCGAACTCCGTCTCGTCGTCGTCTTCGAACTCCAGCCAGCTCATCGCTGCCGCGGTCCTCAGCCGGCCGACGGGCCCTGCAGCATCCCGAGCCACAGCTGCGGGAACTCAGGGAGAGTCTTGGCGGTCGTGCCGATGTCGTCGATCTCGATGCCCGGGACGCGCAGGCCGATGACGGCGCCCGCGGTCGCCATGCGGTGGTCGTGGTGGGCTTTCCAGACCCCGCCGTGAAGGGGCGCCGGAGTGATGCGGATGCCGTCGGCCTGCTCTTCGGCGTCGCCGCCGAGTTCGCGGAGGTTCGACACGAGGGCGGCGATGCGGTCGGTCTCGTGACCGCGGATGTGGCCGATGCCGTGAAGGGTCGAGGGGGAGTCGGCGAACGCGGCGAGGGCGAACAGCGTCGGGGTGAGCTCGCTGGCGGCGCTCAGGTCGAGATCGACGCCCGCGATCCGCTCGCCGGCGGCGACGGTGAGAGCGCCGCCCCGTCGGCTCACGCGGGCGCCCATGAGCGCGAGGATGTCGGTGAGCAGGGCGCCGGGCTGCGTCGAGGTCGCCGGCCACCCGGGGATGGTGACGGAGCCGCCTGTGAGGATCGCGGCGGCCAGGAACGGAGCCGCGTTCGACAGGTCGGGCTCGACCGTCGCGTCGCGCCCGCGTGGCGTGCCAGCGGGGACGAGCCACTCGTGGGGCTGCGGGTGCTCGACGTGTACGCCGCGTCGAGAGAGGGCCTCGACGGTCATGTCGATGTGCGGCACGCTGGGCAGGCGCTCGCCCGAGTGGTGCAGGTGGAGGCCGACGTCGTAGCGGGGCGCGGCCAGCAGGAGTCCCGAGACGAACTGGCTCGACGCGCTCGCGTCGATGGCGACCTCGCCGCCGCGGATGTGCCCGCGACCCTTGACGATGAACGGGAGGGCCCAGCGGCCGCCGTCGTCGATGTCCACGCCGATCTCGCGGAGCGCCTTGATCATGGCGCCCATGGGGCGGTGCAGCGCGCTCTCGTGGGCGGTGATCGTGACGTCCCCGTCGGCGAGCCCCGCCAGGGGGGCGATGAAGCGCATCACGGTCCCGGCCTGCCCGCAGTCGATCGTGATGTCGCCGCGGAAGTGCGACGGGGGCGTGATGTGGAGGTCGGGCCCATACGGACCGGTGGGAGGAAGCTGCTCGATCTCGACGCCGAGAGTGCGCAGCGCGTCGATCATGCGGGCCGAGTCGTCGGAATGGAGCGGGGCCGTGAGCGTGCTGGGCCCGTCGGCGATGGCCGCGAGCACGAGCTTGCGGTTGGTGAGCGACTTCGAGCCAGGGATGGTGACGGTCGCGTGCACCGGCGACGGCGAAGAGGGTGCGGGCCAATGGGCCGGTGCGGCTGCCGCCCGGCCGTCGTCGGTGGCCTCGGCTGACCCCTCGGGCGCGGCGTTTCGCCCGCCGGGGGCGGTCGTCGCCTCGGCGGAGGAGGGCTGTGGGGAATACCCGGGCGCAGTCATCGGGTTCTACCCTAACGAACCTGTCGAGAAGGCAGATGATCCGGCCGGCAGGTCGACATCGATCGTCGAGACAGGCAAGAGAGTCCGTATCGCCCGTTCGCGTCCTCCGGGACGCGAGCGTGTGCCGCCCGAAGCGAGGAGCGCCCGTGTTCGCCACCCTGGAGCCGGTGACCGACGTCTTCCCCGTGACGCCGGATATCGGGGACGTAGACTGGCGCTCGATGGATGACGAGGCGGCGACGGATCCGCGTACCCAGTTCGAGGAGCAGGCGCTCCCCTTCATGGACCAGCTCTATGCGGCGGCGATGCGGATGACCCGCAATCCCGCCGACGCAGCTGATCTTGTGCAGGAGACGTTCGTGAAGGCGTTCGCCTCCTGGGCGTCGTTCACCCAGGGCACGAATCTCAAGGCGTGGCTGTACCGCATTCTCACGAACACGTACATCAACACGTATCGCAAGAAGCAGCGCGAGCCCTATCAGGGCACGATCGACGATCTCGAGGACTGGCAGCTGGGGGGAGCGGAGTCGACCACCGCGACCCGCACGCGGTCGGCCGAGGCCGAGGCGATCGACCACATGCCCGCCTCGGCGGTGAAGGACGCGCTGCAGCAGATCCCCGAGGATTTCCGGCTCGCGGTGTACCTCGCAGATGTCGAGGGCTTCGCGTACCAGGAGATCGCGGACATCATGAAAACCCCGATCGGCACAGTCATGAGCCGCCTTCACCGTGGCAGGCGGATGCTTCGTGAACTGCTGTCCGACTATGCAAAAGAGCGAGGCATCGACGTGCCCGCGACAAGGAGCCCGAAATGAGCGACTGCGGCTGTGAGAAGGCGAGGCAGGACCTCGAAGAATACCTCCGCAACGAGGTGTGCAAGACCGAGCACGCCGACATCAGGGAGCATCTCGAGAACTGCGAAGCCTGCCGTGAAGAGGCCCTCGTGGCCACGACCCTGACGGCGGTCATCGCACGCGCGTGCAAGGAGACAGCGCCCGAGGAGCTGCGCGACCAGGTGCTGGCACGCCTGCGCGAGGAGCAGGCCGCTCACCACTGACCCTGCCGCGGCGAGCGGGCCCTGCGGTTCAGGCGGTGAAGACCGTCAGCGCGCGAGGGACGACCTCGATGGTGAGCGGCAGAGGGCCGATGGGGTCGCCGTCGGCATACGCCGTCACCCCGGGCGACGACATTCGCACCGAGCGGACCCGGCGCGTCGTCACCTCAGACGCGCGGGTGTGCGTGCCGCGGTACACGCGCGGGAGAAGCCGGAGCAGCCGCAGGCGCCCGGCGGGTCGCACGAGGAGCAGGTCGAGCAGGCCGTCGGAGGGGTCGGCATCCGGGCAGATGGGGATGCCGCCGCCGTACGTGCGTGCGTTTCCCACCGTCGCCATGACCGACGGGCCGTCGAGGCGCTCGACCCGTCCTTCGGCGTCGGTGACCTCGATGTCGTACGGAAGACCGCGCAGCGTCACGAACTCGATGAGCAGCGCGATGCTGTAGCGCAGACGCCCCTTGGGCCACCGCATGCGGTTCGCACGGTCATTGACGCGTGAGTCGAAGCCGCTCGCCAGCACAGTGCCGAACAGCGTCGTCGACCCGTCCGGCCGGGTGACCTGCGCCACGTCGATCTGGCGGGTGCGTCTGCCGATGACGGCGTCGGCCGCCGCCGCGTCGTCGAGCTCGCGGATGCCGAGAGCGGCCGCCAGGTCGTTCCCCGTTCCCGTCGGGACGATGCCCAGGGGGATGCTCGTCCCCGCGAGCTCCTGGATCGCGAGCGCGACGGTGCCGTCGCCTCCCGCGACGAGCACGGCATCGGCCCCGTCGCGCAGCGCCGTGCGCAGCAGCTGCGTCGACTCGGCGGCGCTCCCGCCCGAGACCGACGTCGTTCGGATGCCGGCGGCCCGCAGACGCTCCGCGGCGCGCTCGGCCACGTCGGTGTGCGCGCCGCCGCGCGCCGCAGGGTTGACGAGGAGGGCGACGTGCATGGGGTCCTCGGGGCGGGTCGGGATTGCTGGCAGGATTCCGCCTCGTCGCGACCGTCGGGCCGGCGCGTCATGTCGGAGGGGTCCGTCAGGATGCTTTCATGGCGACGCGCGACCTGATGACCGACACGCCCGCACGCGTGCGCGGCATCGGGCCCGTGCAGGGCACGGCCCTGTACGTCGCGTCGGTGCTGGGCACGGGCCTCCTCGTGCTTCCGGGGATCACGGCGGCTGCTGCAGGCCCCGGGAGTGTCCTCGCCGTCGTCGCCGTGCTCGGGATGTCGATCCCGCTGGCGGGCACGTTCGCCGTGCTCGCGACGAAGTATCCCGATGCCGGAGGCGTCGCGAGCTACGTGCGGCGAGCCCTGGGCGACACGGCGGCCCGCATGACGGGGTACTGGTTCCTGTTCGGCGTGTGCGCCGGGGCGCCGGTCGTGGGCGCCCTCGGGGCGGAGTACCTCGTGGCCGCGCTCGGGGTCGACCGCGCGATCGTTCCGTTCCTCGCGGTCGCCATCTTCGGGCCGCCGTTCGCTCTCAACGCTCTCGGCGTGAGGGTGGCCGGCGGCGTGCAGTTCGTGCTCACGGCGCTGCTGCTGGCCGTCGTTGTCTTCGTCGTGGGGCTTGCCGCGCCGGCGGTCGAGGGCGAGCGCTTCACGCCGTTGCTGCCCCACGGCTGGGCGGGGGTCTGCACGGCGATCGTCCTGTTCGTGTGGGCGTTCGCCGGCTGGGAGGTCGGCACGCACATCTCGGGGGAGTTTCGCCACCCGGCTCGCGACATCCCCCTGGCGACGATCATCGCGATCGTCGTGACGGGCGGATGCTACCTCGTGCTCCAGTTCGTCGTCGTCGGTGCGCTGGGGGAGTCCGCCGGAGACGGACCGGTGCCGCTGCTCGACCTCGCGCGGCTCGGGTCGCCCCGCCTGGGGCCGATCGCCGTGGGCATCATCGCGGCGATCGTCACGCTCGGCGTCCTCAACGCGTACCTGGCGGCGTTCTCGAAGCTCGGCGCGTCACTGGCCGCCAACGGCGACCTTCCGCGCTGGTTCTCGCCCGGCGTGGAGCAGGGCGGGATCCCGCGTCGCGCACTCGCGCTCACCGGCGCCGTCGTGACCGTGTACTTCGCGCTCATGAACCTCGGTGGCCTGGAGCTGTCGCCCTTCATCCTCACGCACACGAGCAGCATGGTCGCCATCTACGCCGTCGGCATGATCGCGGCCGTTCGCCTCCTGCCGCGCGGGTCGGCGGGATGGATCATGGCGATGGTCGCGGCGGTGCTGTGCGCCGGACTCCTCGCGCTCGCCTGGGCATCGCTTGCACCCGCGCTGGTCCTCGCGGGTGCGGCGATGATCGTCACCGCCGCACGCCGCGGGCGACGTCGGGTCAGAGCGTCAGGGCCTGCTGCATGATCGCGGCCTGCTCCAGCGCGTGGACCTTCGGCGACCCGGT
>CALANM010000016.1 GCA_937926065.1 uncultured Microbacterium sp. | reverse complement strand
GCACCCGGGGGTCGTCGAGGCGGTCGTGACCGCCGCCCGCCGCGGTCTCTCGTTCGGCGCGCCGACGAGCGTCGAGGCGGAGCTGGCCGAGGAGATCGTCTCCCGCGTCCCGGCTGTCGAGAAGGTGCGCCTGGTCTCGACCGGCACCGAGGCCACCATGACCGCGATCCGGCTGGCACGGGGCGCCACGACGCGCGACCTTCTGGTCAAGTTCGCGGGGCACTACCACGGCCACTCCGACGGGCTGCTGGCCGCCGCCGGATCCGGCCTCGCCACCTTCGCGCTGCCGGGGTCGGCGGGCGTGCCCGAGGCGGTCGCGGCGCAGACCCTGGTCGTCCCCTACAACGACCGTGCGGCCCTCGAAGCCGTCTTCGCCGCGCACGCGGGTCGCATCGCCGCCGTCATCACCGAGGCCGCGGCGGCGAACATGGGCGTCGTCGCCCCCCAGCCGGGATTCACCGCGTTCCTGCGCGACCTGTGCGACCGCGAAGGCGCCCTGCTCATCAGCGACGAGGTCCTCACGGGCTTCCGCGCCGCCGCGGGAGGCTACGCGCAGGTGCTGCGCGAAGCGGGCGAAGACGTGCGACCCGACCTCGTCACGTTCGGGAAGGTCATCGGCGGCGGGATGCCGGTGGCCGCCGTGGGCGGCCGCGCCGACATCATGGATCTTCTGGCGCCCACGGGCCCGGTGTACCAGGCGGGAACGCTCAGCGGGAATCCTGTGGCCGTCGCCGCAGGCCTGGCGACGCTGCGTCTCGCCGACGACGCCGTGTACGCCCGCATCGCCTCCGCCGCCGCCGCCGTCGCCGACGCCGTCGGCGAGGCGCTCACGGAGGCCGGCGTGCCGCACGTCGTGCAGCGGGCCGGAACGCTCTTCAGCGTGTTCTTCGGCGCCGAGGTCGCCGCGGGCGTCCCCGACTACGCGACGGCGCAGCGCCAGGATGCCGCCGCCTACGCGCGCTTCTTCCACTCGATGCTCGACGCGGGAGTCTCCCTGCCGCCGTCGGCATATGAGGCGTGGTTCCTCACGGCCGCGCACGACGACGAGGCCGTCAGCAGGGTCGTCGAAGCGCTGCCCGCGGCGGCGCGCGCCGCCGTCGCCTGACGGCATCCATCGTTCGCCTCGGCGGCAGGGGCGAGCCTGGGTAGGCTGGATGCCATGCCCGTGACTCTGCTCGGTGCCGCGGAGATCCGTGCGCTCGCCGCCGAACTCGACGTGACGCCGACCAAGAAGCTCGGACAGAACTTCGTCGTCGACGCGAACACCGTCCGGAAGATCGTGCACGTCGCCCGCGTGACCGCCGACGACCACGTCGTGGAGGTGGGGCCGGGTCTCGGGTCGCTGACGCTCGCGATCCTCGAGACGGGTGCTCCCGTCACGGCTGTCGAGATCGACCGCCGTCTCGCCGAGAAGCTGCCGAGCACGGCCGCCGGGCACGGCGTCCCCGACGGCGCGCTGCGGGTGATCGCGGCCGATGCGCTGCGCGTGAGGGAGCTTCCGGGCGACCCCGACGTGCTCGTGGCGAACCTGCCGTACAACGTCAGCGTGCCCGTGCTCCTGCACTTCATGGAGACGTTCCCCGGCATCCGTCGTGGTGTCGTCATGGTGCAGGCCGAGGTGGGTGAGCGCCTCGCCGCTCCTCCCGGCTCGAAGGTCTACGGCGCGCCGAGCGTCAAAGCGGCCTGGTACGGCTCGTGGCGCCTGGCCGGCGTGGTCTCGAGGCAGGTGTTCTGGCCCGTGCCCAACGTCGACAGCGTGCTCGTCGCGTTCGACCGCGACGAGACGGCGCGCGGCAGCGAAGACGAGCGCGTGCGCACCTTCCGAATCGTGGATGCCGCGTTCCAGCAGCGGCGCAAGATGCTGCGCCAGGCTCTGGCCGGCGTGCTGGGCGGTTCCGCTGCGGCGGCATCTGAGGTGCTCGAGGCGGCCGGTGTGAAGCCCACGGCGCGGGGCGAAGAGCTCACGATCGACGACTTCGTCGCGATCTCCCGCGCGGCCGCGACGGTCGCTAGCCTGGGTGAGTGACTGAGAACCGCTTCCCTCCCTCCCGCGGCGGAGATCTCCACCGCCCGTACGCGGCGGCCGCCGGTCGCAACGAGTCGACCGCCTACCGGCGCGTCGGGACGAGCGGGCTCTTCCTCCCGCCGATCTCGCTCGGGCTGTGGTGGAACTTCGGCGACAACATCCCGTTCGACAGCCAGCGGGCGCTGCTGCGTCATGCCTTCGACCGGGGCATCACCCATTTCGACCTCGCCAACAACTACGGTCCGCCGTACGGGTCGGCCGAGACGAACTTCGGCCGCATGATGCGGGAGGACTTCGCTCCGTATCGCGATGAGCTGATCATCTCGTCGAAGGCGGGCTACGACATGTGGGAGGGACCGTACGGGCAGTGGGGCTCCCGCAAGTACCTCATGGCGAGCGCCGAGCAGTCGCTGCGCCGCATGGGCCTCGACTACGTCGACATCTTCTACTCGCACCGGTTCGACCCCGTCACGCCGCTCGAGGAGACGATCGGCGCGCTCGACACGCTCGTGCGGCAGGGCAAGGCGCTCTACGTCGGCATCTCCTCGTACGGCGAACGGCAGACGGCCGAGGCCGTCGCGATCGCGCGGTCGCTGGGCACGCCCCTGGTCATCCACCAGCCGTCGTACTCGATCCTCGACCGCTGGATCGAAGACGGTCTCACGCGAGTCCTGACGCAGGAGGGGATCGGCGCGATCGCGTTCGTGCCGCTCGCGCAGGGCCTGCTCACGAGCCGCTACCTCGAAGACGGCACGTCGACCCGTTCGCAGCAGCGTGACTCGATCCCCGGTTCGAAGCTCACCGACAGTGCGCTCGCAGGGCTGCGGGCCCTCGACGTCATCGCCCGCGACCGTGGTCAGTCGCTCGCGCAGATGGCGCTGCAGTGGGTGCTGCGCGACGGCGTCGTCGCCTCCGCGCTCATCGGCGCCTCTCGGCCCGAGCAGCTCGACGAGAACCTCGCCGCGGTCGACGGCCCGGCCTTCGCCACCGAGGAGCTGGAGCAGATCGACGTCATCGCCGCCGCCATCGGACCGCTGTGGGCTGAGACCGCGTGACCCTCAGCTGGGAGCCTGAACGCCGTGTGCACGTGCGCGCGCCCGGCAAGGTCAATGTGTTCTTCGAGGTCGGCGACGTCCACGCTGACGGCTATCACGACGTGGCTTCCGTCTACCAGGCGCTGTCGCTGTGCGAAGACCTCTGGGCGATGACCGCCGACGACTTCACGATCGCCGTCACCGGTGATGTCGACGTCAGCGGCGTGCCCCTCGACGACCGCAACCTTGCCGTGCGCGCGGCGCGCCTGGTCGCCCGCCGGATCGGGTGGGATGCCGGGATTGCCCTCCGCGTGCACAAGGGCGTCCCCGTAGCCGGCGGAATGGGCGGCGGATCCGCGGACGCCGCGGCCGCGCTCGTCGCGGTCAACGAGCTGCTCGACGGCGGACTGTCGACAGCCGAGCTCCACGTGCTTGCCGCGCAGCTGGGCGCCGACGTCCCGTTCGCCCTGCGCGGCGGCACGGCCGTCGGCACAGGACGCGGCGACGAGCTCGCCCCTGCGCTCGCCCGTGGCCGGTTCGACTGGGTGCTCGTGACCCAGGCCGAGGGCCTCTCGACGCCCGAGGCGTACGCGGGCCTCGATGAGATGCGCGCCCGCGCCGACATCGCGCCGCGCCGGGGTGCGCCGAACGTCGACCCCGCGGTGCTGCAGGCGCTGCGCGCGGGAGACGCGACAGCGCTGGCGACCGTGGTCCGCAACGACCTGCAGGATGTGGCAGTGGAGCGTCGCCCCGAGCTCGGCACGCTCATCGACCAGGGCGTCGGCCTGGGCGCGCTGGCCGGAATCGTCTCCGGTTCCGGTCCCACAGTCGCCTTCCTCACGTCGGGCGAGCAGGATGCCACCGCTCTCGCCGACGCTCTTCGGTCGCGCGGCCACGCCGCGAGCGCCGCGCACGGCCCCGTAGCGGGAGCCCGCGTCGTGGCGGTGGACTGACGCCCTCCCTCCTTTCTTTCTCACCGATCACTGAAAGACCCATGAGCGACATCAACTCGACCTTCTACGACTCCGACCTCGATGCCGAACTCGTCGCCGTGCTGCGGACACAGGGCCTGGAGGTGCGCAAGGCCGACAGCGGTGATCGTGCGCAGACCGACCCGTGGCTCGACGCCGTGGCGCGCGGATTCCTCGATTCGGAGCGAAACGACACGCATCGGCAGGGCTTCTTCGAGCGCACCGCGTACCGCCGGAAGCTCGGCGTCTACGACGCGGCCGGGGCGCAGCCCGAGATCCCGATCGCGACCTTCGCGACGTGGGGCGCAGAGCTGACGCTGCCCGGCGGGGTCGTTCCTTCGTGCGCCATCAGCTCGGTCACCGTCGCGCCGACGCACCGCCGCCGGGGACTCCTGCGAAGCCTCATGGTCGGCGAGCTGCGCGCGGCCGCCGCGGCGGGATTCCCGGTCGCCATGCTGACGGCGAGCGAGGCGGGCATCTACGGCCGTTTCGGCTTCGGGCCGGCCGCCGCGGCGGCGAAGTGGCGCATCGACCTGCGGCGGGCCGGCTGGCGAGTCTCCGAGCCGGTGGGGCGAGTCGACTTCATCTCCCGCGAGGAGGGGCGAGCCCTCGCGCCCGACCTCCACGAGCGGGTGCGCTTCGCGTCGCCGGGCGAG
>CALANM010000015.1 GCA_937926065.1 uncultured Microbacterium sp. | reverse complement strand
GGCGCCTGAGCCACCGGCTTCAGACCCGCCGCGCGAGACTCTCGGGCGGCGGGGCGTCTCCCGTCAGGCGTAGACCGGCGCGCTTCCCGTCGCGCGCTCGATGATCCTCGCGACCATGGCATCGGTCGTCGTGTTCTCGCCCGGGACGTTGGGCTTGCCCACGCCGTGGTAGTCGCTCGAGCCGGTGACGATGAGATCGCGGCGATGCGCGAGCTCTCGGAGCCGTTCGAGTGCGGGGCCGTGGTTCTCGCGATGGCCGAGCTCGAAGCCGCCCAGACCTGCCTCGAGCATGCGATGGATCAGCGCGGTGGGAAGCCCCGCACGTCCCGCCGGGTGCGCGATGATCGCGACGCCTCCCGCCTCCGTGACAGCGGAGACGGCCGTGACCGGGTCGGGCGCGTACAGCGCGACGTAATAGTCGCTGTTCGGGTGGAGGATGTCGGCGAACGCCTCCCCGCGATCGCGAACGAGGCCCTTCGCGACGAGCGCGTCCGCAATGTGGGGCCGCCCGACGGTCGCCCCCGCAGCGGTGTGGGCGACGATGTCCTCCCACCCGACGTCGTAGTCGCGGGAGATGCGGTCGGCCATCGTGCGCGCCCTCGTCATGCGTGAGTCGCGGATGCGGTCGGTGAGGGCCCGCAGGCCGGCGTGATCGGGGTCGATCAGGTAGGCGAGCACGTGGACGCTGCGCCATTCGTGCCGCGCGGACAGCTCCATGCCGGGGAGGAAGGTCATTCCCAGCGAGGTCGCCGCATCCGCCGCCTCCGCCCATCCCGAGGTCGTGTCGTGGTCGGTCAGGGCGACCGTGCGCAGCCCGCAGCGGTGCGCCGACGCCATCACCTTCGACGGCGGCTCGGTGCCGTCGGAGTGGTCGGAGTGGAGGTGCAGGTCACTCGGACCGGAGAACCTCGGCGGGACCGCAGACGACATCCCCTGAGCGTATCGCGGGCCGTCCGGCGCCGCGTGCGCCGCCGTCGCGGACGCACCCCGCGAGAGGTCTCCGGATGCCGAGAATTCACAGCCTGCTGGCATAGAGTCGGCGGCGTGCTGCGGTTGTTCGGTGTGCTGGTGACGGTGGTCCTCGCGATAGCCGCAGCGATCGCCACCTGGCCGCAGTTCTTCCGACTCGAGCGCACGTTCCCGTTCGCGCAGATCGTGTCGCTGCGAGGCGTCATGCTGCTCGCCTTCCTCGCGCTCGCTGCGCTCGCGCTCCTGCTCTGCCTCGCACGCCGGGCCCGCGCATTCGCCGGGTCGATCCTGGTCATCTCGCTCCTCGCCGCGAGCGCCAACGTCGCGATCATCGCCTCGCGCGGCGTCGGCTCCTCGACGCTTCCCGCCAAGACCGGCGATTCGCTGCGGGTCATGACCTGGAACACGGCCGGCGCCGCGACCGACCCGGCCGTGATCGCCCGCACCGCGGTGTCGATGGAGGCTGACATCGTCTCCCTCCCCGAGACGACGATCGACACGGGCGAGCAGGTCGCCATCGCGATGCGTGAGATGGGGCACCCCATGTGGGCGCATCACGAGAACTTCGGCGAGCGGGAGGACTATCCCGAATGGGACGCCAACTCGACGACGCTGCTCATCTCCCCCGATCTGGGAAGATACGCCGTGGTCGACTCGACATCCGACGGCACGACGAACACGTCGTCGGTCCCGAGCGTGGTCGCGATGCCGGTCGAGGGCGGCGGGCCGATCGTCGTCGCGGTTCACGCCGTCGCCCCGCGGCAGCAGGCGATGGACTCATGGCGCCGGGACCTCCGGTGGATCGCGGATCAGTGCGCCGTCGATGACGTGATCCTCGCGGGCGATTTCAACGCCACCGTCGACCACATGGACCGCCTGGGCGTCGACGGCGGCACTCTCGGCCGCTGCCACGACGCGGCGGCGGCGACCGGCAACGGTTCGGTCGGCACCTGGTCGACGCGGTGGCCGTCGCTGCTGGGCGCACCTATCGACCACGTCATGGCCGGACGCGCCTGGACGGCATCCGCGTCGGTGGTGCTCGGCTCGCTCGACTCGTCGTCGGGAAGCGACCACCGTCCCATGGTCGTCCAGTACGAGCGGTCGGGCGCGTCGGACTGACCTGCCGCACCCTGTCCCCCGCCGGGCGCGAAGTGCGAGACTGGATGCCATGAGCACCAGCGAGAGCGACACGATCGCCGAGACCCCGAGCACCGCGAGCGAGGCGACGGCTGAGCCCCAGGAGAACGCGAATCGGCGTCAGCCGTTCCCTCAGGGCTTCCTCGACACGATCTCCACGGGGTGGGCCGAGCGGCCAGAGCCGGCGCCTGTGCAGCGCCCCCAGGCACCGTACGCGGCGGCGCGTCGGGAGAAGCTCTCGGCCGCCTTCACCGGCCGGCGCATCGTGATCCCGGCCGGATCGCTCAAGCAGCGCTCGAACGACACCGACTACCCGTTCCGCGCCCACTCCGCGTTCTCGCATCTGACGGGGTGGGCCGCCGACACCGTCCCCGACTCGGTCCTCGTCTTCGAGCCGTCGGGAGACGGGCACGAGGTGACGCTCTACCTTCGCGAGCGCGCCGACCGCACGACGGCCGAGTTCTACGCCGACGCCTCCATCGGCGAGTTCTGGATCGGACCGCGTCCTGCCCTCGGCGGCGTGGCGGCGGATCTCGGGCTCCCGACGGCTCACCTCGATGCCTTCGAGTCGCGAGAGGGCGACGTGGTGCTCGACGAGGACCCCGAGCTCACGCGCTTCGTCTCGGAGCTGCGGCTCGTGAAGGACGACTACGAGATCGAGCAGATGAAGCTCGCCGTCGAGGTCACGGCCCGCGGCTTCGACGACATCGTGTCGAATCTGCCGCGCATCGTCGAGACGCCTCGGGGCGAACGCGCCGTCGAGGGCGTGTTCCACCACCGTGCCCGCATCGACGGGAACGGCGAGGGATACGACACGATCGCCGCCTCCGGACCCCACGCCTGCTACCTGCACTGGACGCGCAACGACGGGCCCGTCGTTCCGGGCGACCTCATCCTCATCGACGCGGGCGTCGAGGTCGACAGCCTCTACACCGCGGACATCACTCGCACGCTGCCGGTGTCGGGCACGTTCACGCCGACGCAGCGACGCGTGTACGAGACGGTGCGTGAGGCCGCCGACGCCGCCTTCGCCGCGGCCCGGCCGGGCGTGACGTTCCGTTCGGTGCACGAGGCCGCGATGGCGGTGATCGCCGAGCGGGTCGCCGAGTGGGGCCTGCTGCCGGTCACGGCGGAGGAAGCCCTTCACCCCGAGAAGGGCGGCCAGCACCGGCGCTACATGGTGCACGGCACGAGCCACCATCTCGGCATCGACGTGCACGACTGCGCGCAGGCCCGCCGCGAGATGTACTACGACGGGATCCTGGAGCCCGGCATGGTGTTCACGATCGAGCCGGGACTGTACTTCCAGATCGACGACCTCACGGTGCCGGAGGAGTACCGCGGCATCGGCGTGCGCATCGAGGACGACATCCTCCTGACCGCCGACGGCCCCGTGAACCTCTCGGCGGGGATCCCCCGCACGGCCGACGACGTCGAGGCGTGGATCGCCCGGCTGTCGGTATGACGTTCACTCCTCCCGCCCCGTTCACGACACGCCCGCAGCTCGAGGGCTCGCTCGGTTTCGCGGCGTCCACCCACTGGCTCGCGACGGCGACGGCACAGGCGATCCTCGAGCGCGGCGGCAACGCGTTCGACGCGGTCGTGGCGGGCGGATTCGTGCTCCACATCGTCGAACCGCACCTCAACGGCCCGGGTGGCGATCTCGTCGGTCTCTTCCGCGCCGCCGGCTCTGAGCCCGTCGTGCTCATGGGGCAGGGAGCGGCTCCCCGAGGAGCCACGATCGAGCACTTCCGCGACGAGGGACTCGATCTCGTTCCCGGCGCCGGTGGGCTCGCGGCGGCCATCCCCGCCGCCGTCGACGCCTGGCTCCTGCTGCTGCGCGATCATGGCACGCTCGACCTGGCCGACGTCCTTGCCCCGGCCGTTCACTATGCACGGCACGGGCACCCGCTCCTTCCCGCCGCCGCAGCGACGATCGCCCGGGTGGAGGACCTCTTCCGCGAGCACTGGACGGACTCGGCCGTGCTCTGGATGCCGGAGGGCCGCCTCCCGCGCGGGGGCGAGATCGTCCGCAACCCCGCGTATGCCGACGTGCTCGACCGGATCGCCGCCGCCGCCAGCGGACCCGGCGACCGAGCGGCGCGCATCGATGCGGCGCGCTCGCAATGGCGGACCGAGCTGCTGGCGGCCGTCGAGCACCTGGCGAAGCCGCATCGCCACTCGACAGGCGGCGACCATGCGGCGGTCCTCAGCGCCGACGATCTCAGCGAGCCGGCGGCACGCTATGAGACGCCCCTGACGACGAGCTTCCGCGGGCGCACGATCGTGAAGGCCGGCACCTGGACTCAGGGGCCCGCGCTCCTGCAGGCGCTGCGCATCCTCGAACCGCTCCCGGACGATCGGCTCGACCCGTCGACGACCGAGGGCGCCCACACGATCATCGAGGCCTTGAAGCTCGCCCTGGCCGACCGCGATGCGCACTTCGGCGACGGCGTGGATGCCGCTCCGCTGCTCGCGGACGACTACATCGAGACGCGGCGGGCACTCATCGGCCCGACCGCGTCGACGCAGTGGCGGCCGGGGGCGCCGACGGGGGCGCCGGGTTTCCATCCCACGCTCC
>CALANM010000014.1 GCA_937926065.1 uncultured Microbacterium sp. | reverse complement strand
CGAGCGCGGCGAGCTGCTCGGTCGTCGCGGCGGTGTGCGAACCGACGACCACGAGGATGCCGCCCAGTCGCGACCGGATGCACGCGCGCGCCGCGTCGTCGGCGTCCAGCATCCGTCGGCTCTTCGCCCCCGCGAGGAACGCGGCCAGCGGGGCGGCGCTGCGCACGACCAGCCGCACGCCATCGACCCGGGCCTGCTGGATCTGCTGGGCCAGGAGGGCGATGTCGTCATCGTCCGCCGCGTCCGGGAGGAGGACCGTGCCCGGAGGCGACGACCGCAGGGCGTCCCCGACATCGGCCGCGGCAAGCGAGACGCCGCGGCGTCCACGCCCCTTCTCCGCGACATACTCCTCCTGCGACCGGGCGCGATAGCCGAAGACCGGGTCGGCCGCGAACTCGGTGTCGGCGGCGTTGAGCCACTCCCCGCCGACGCGCACCAGGCGCCCGCCCGCCGGGAACGCCGGGCAGAAGACGACGACCGCGTCCTCATCGGCCGCGTCGATCTCCGCGAACACGTGCCCGCGCAGCGTGGAGTCGCCGCGCTGGACGACGAGCGCTTCGACGCCCAGACTCCTCTCCACGCTGTGGATGTCGTCGAGGAGCCCCCGGATGAGGGCGACGGCCTCCGCTTCGGGCAGAGCGCGCGAGTTGGTGAGGATGAAGACGGCGTCGTGCTCGCGGACGAGGCGCTCGAGACTGTCACTGTCGCGCCGCAGCAGCACGGGCACATCCGTCACCTCCTGCGTGCCGGTGGGGTCGTCATCGAGGACGATCGTGACGAGGCGCTTCGGGGCCGACGAGCTCATGAGAAGTGCAGCCCGCCGTTGATGTCATAGTTGACGCCCGTGATGTAGCCGGCCTCTTCGCGCATGAGGAAGGCGATGAGCGCCGCCACCTCCTCGGGACGACCGACCCGGCCGACGAGCACATCGCGACTGAGCTCGGCCTTCCGCTCGTCCGTGAGAGTGCCGCCCATGATGTCGGTGTCGATGGGACCGGGTGAGACGGCGTTGACGGTGATGCCCTTCGGCGACAGCTCCCGGGCGACTGCACGGGTGAAGCCGATGACGCCGGCCTTGCTCGCGGAATAGGGAGCCTTCGAGAAGGTCCCCCCGCCGCGCTCAGCGGAGATCGAGGCGAGGGAGACGATGCGGCCCACGCCGTCACGCACCATCGACTCGGCGACGCGACGTGTGGCGAAGTAGAGACCGCGCAGGTTCACGTCGAACACGCGGTCCCACTCAGCGGCGGTCACTTCGAGGAAGTCGGTCGGCGAGCTCACCCCGGCGATGTTCACCAGGCCGGCGATCTGCGGCATCCGCAGCTCGATCTCGTCGATCGCCGCCCGGATCTGTGCTTCGTCGGCGACCGACGCGCCGACGCCGATCGTGGGGACACCGTGCTCGTCCGCGATCTCCGCCGCGACGTGCGCCGCCTGCTGCGCGTCGAGGTCGACGATCGCGACCGCCCACCCCTCCGCCGCGAGGCGCTGCGCAGTCACCCGGCCGATGCCCCGGGGCGACGCGCCGCCCGTGACGATCGCAGTGCGGGATGACGGGAACGACTTCTCTGTCACCGTGTTCTCCTTCAACGGTTGTAGGCGGGCATGGGGCCGCGCAGGTCGTCGCCGACCTCGTTCGCGGCACGGACGAGGTCGGCGGCGAGCGGGCCCCGCCGGAGGAGCTCGATGTTGGCGGTGATCTGCTCGAGACGAGACCCGCCGACCAGCACCGACTGGGTCACGGGACGCGAGACGGCCCACCTCAGCGCCAGCTCCACGAGCGACATGCCGGCGCTGTCGGCGATCTCGGTCAGACGCTGCACGGCATCGAACAGCCGCGCATCCCAGTACCGGTCGCGGTACATCTTCGCGTTGCGGGCACTGGAGAAGCGTCCTTCCTGGGCTTCCTCACCGAAGCGGTAGCGCCCGGTGAGCAGACCGCCGGCGAGCGGGTTGTAGATCATCGTGGGCAGCTCGGTGACCCGGGCATACTCCTCGTACTCCTCCTCGATCCGCCGGGCGACGAGGCTGTACATGTGCTGCCCGACGACGATGGGCGGCGCCCCGACCTCACGCGCGACGGCACGGGCCTCGGCCGTCTGCCAGGCGGAGTAGTTGGAGATGCCGATCGCGCCGATCTTGCCCTCCTCGGCGAGCGCGGCGAACTCGCCGAGCGTGTCGTGCAGCGGGGTGGTGCGATCGGGCGTGTGGAGGTAGAGGATGTCGATGCGATCACGCCGCAGACGACGCAGGCTGCCCTCGACGGCGGTGCGCACGCGATCGGGGCGCAGGAGGGACTCCGTGCCCACCTCCGGATGCGCCTGACCCACCTTGGTGGCGACGACGACGTCGGTGCGCCCCTCGAGAAGCCGGCCGAGGATCGCCTCGGACTCCCCCGCCGAGTAGGCGTTCGCCGTGTCGATCCAGGTGACCCCGGCGTCCCGTGCGGCGTCGACGATCCGTGCGGCCTCCCGTTCGTCGGTCGTGTCTCCGAACGTCATCGTCCCGAGGACGATCGGGGCGGGCGGCGTGAGTGCTGCGGTGGCGGTCATTCGGGTCTCCTCGTTGGGGTGGACGGGGTCAGGATGCGGGCGCCTGGGACATCTCGGCGGCCTGGCGCAGCGCCTCGATCATGCTTCGCGGGTCGACGCGGCCCGTCCCTGCGATGTCGAAGGCCGTGCCGTGGTCGACCGAGGTCCGGATGACGGGCAGCCCGACCGTGATGTTCGTGCCCGCCTCGATGCCGAGCACCTTCACGGGCCCGTGCCCCTGGTCGTGGTACATGGCGACGATGAGGTCGTAGTCTCCGCGCCCCGCGAGGAAGAACGCGGTGTCGGCGGGGAGCGGGCCGACCACGTCGTGTCCTTCAGCCGCGACGGCGCGGACAGCCGGCGCGATCTTCTCCTCTTCTTCGCCGTAGCCGAACAGGCCGTTCTCACCGGCGTGGGGGTTGATCGCGCACACGCCGATCCGCGGGGAGCGGATCCCGGCGCCGTGCATCGCGCTGAGGCCGCGCCGGATCGTCCGCTCGACCAGGCCGGGCTCGATCCGGGCGATGGCGTCGATGAGCCCGATGTGGGTGGTCACGTGGATCACCTTCACCTTGGGCGTCGACAGCAGCATCGAGACCTCCTCGGTACCCGTGAGCTCGGCGAGCAGCTCGGTGTGCCCGGGGTAGCGGTGCCCGGCCGAGTGCAGGGCCTGCTTGTTGAGGGGCGCTGTGCAGATGGCGTCGACCTCGCCGGCCATCGCGAGCTCGCACGCGACGCGGACGCAGTGGAACGCGGCATCACCGGCCACCGGCGACAGCTCGCCCCACGGCAGGTCTGCCGGCAGCAGGCCGAGGTCGATGACGTCGATGCGCCCGGGAACGAACCGGGCATCGGCCACCGTGTCGACCGGGACGATCTCAACATCCGCCCGCATGATCCGCGCCGCTTCCCGCAGGCGTCCGGCGTCGCCGATCACGAGTGGGCGCGACCGTTCGACGACATGGGGGTCGCTGAGGGCCGCGACGATGATCTCGGGGCCCACTCCGGCGCCGTCTCCCATCGTCGTCGCGATGATCGGACGGCGTGTCTCCACGTCCGCCTCACGTCCTGTCGTCGTCATTCCGCTCTCCTGTTCTGCTCGGATCGGCTGTCATCTCACGCACAGCTCGGAGCACGCGCACGAGGTCGTCGTCGGCGCCGAAGCTGCCTGGGCGGGTGAGCACCTGCACTCCGTCGTCGGTGGTGCCCCATGCCACCCCCGACGGGTCGCCGCCCGTCACATGCAGGATGCGCGTGCCCCAAGAGTCGAGAAGCGCCCGCGCCGTCTGCCCACCGGTGGCGAGGAAGGCGGTGTCTGCTCGACCGGAATCGGTGGCGACGCTCACCGCGGTCGCCAGCGACTGCACGAGCCGCGCCCGGTCGCCGGCCCCCACGTGACCGCCCGTCGTTGTGACGGCGACCGCGTACGAACCGGCGAGAGCGTCCTGCACGGCACGGCTGACGGCATCCGCCGAGGCGAGGAGCTCGCGCGGCTCCGCTCGCACGA
>CALANM010000013.1 GCA_937926065.1 uncultured Microbacterium sp. | reverse complement strand
AGGCCAGCAGCGCCTCGCTGGAGCGGGAGTCCAGTGCTCCGGTGGGCTCGTCGGCGAAGACGACCTCGGGGCGGGAGATGAGGGCGCGGGCGACCGCGACGCGCTGCTGCTGGCCACCGGAGAGCTCGGAGGGGCGGTGGTTGAGCCGGTCGGCGATGCCGAGCGTCGCGGCCAGCTCCAGCATCCAGTCCTTGTCGACTTTCTGACCTGCCAGGCGCAGCGGGAGGGCGATGTTCTCCTCCGCGGTGAGGGCGGGCACGAGGTTGTACTGCTGGAAGATGAAGCCGACGTGGGTACGGCGAAGCAGGGTGCGCTGCTTCTCGCTCATGCCGACGAGCTCGGTCTCTCCGAGGCGGATGCTGCCGGAGTCGACCGTGTCCAGCCCCGCCATGGCGTGCATCATCGTGGACTTGCCGGACCCGGACGGGCCCATGATGGCGGTGAACCGGCCACGGCGGATGCTGAGGCTGGCGTGATCAAGTGCCCGGACCGCGGTGTCGCCGGTGCCGTACGTCTTCACGAGGTCGGTGGCCTCGATGGCGAATGTGGTGCTCATTGTGTGTGGCCTTCGGCAGTTCAGCGGGCGGCGGCGAGGTGTCGGCGGTACTGCGCCGGCGTCCAGGACGCGGTCATCTTGGTGTTGAGGGTGGCGCCCAGGCGCGCATAGAAGCGCTGCCCGGCGTGGTTGTTCAGGCGGACGCCCCACTGCACGAGCAGGTCGTCTTCGGCGGCGAGGCGGGCCACGGCGGTCATCAGCTGGCTGCCGATGCCCTTGTCGCGGTGGCCGGGTCGGACGTAGAGGTCGTCCAGGGCGAGAAGGTCGCCACCGGTCCAGAGATGGATGCGGCGCACGGTGCTGGCGAAGCCGACCACGCCGGCGTCATCCTCGGCGATCACGACGCGCACGTCGGGGCGCGCGAGCAGCTGCCGCCACGCCTCCGCGTCCACGTGAACGTGCTCCAGGTCGCCCTCGTGCGCGGCGAGCTCTCGCACCATCTCGTCCAGAGCCACGGCATCCCCGGGGCCGGCCTGTCGGATGTGGATCATGATGCTCCTTACGGTGTCAGTTGTATCCTTTACGGTGTACGGATACGACGTACAGACTGCACCGTACGGTGTAAGCTGTCAAGTCGGGAGGCCGCAATGGCAGAAAAACTCACACAGATGGGTATCGCGCAGGCGGCCCTGGCCGCGATCGACGCGGACGGTATCGAGGGCCTCAGCATGCGCAAGCTCGCGCAGAACCTCGGCTCGTCGCCGATGGCGGTTTACACGTACTTCCCGGACAAGGACGCGTTGCTCGACGGCGTCGCTCAACTTCTGCTCGCCGAGGTCGACACGCCGCCGGAGGACATCCACTGGCGCGACGCCATGCGCTTCATCATGCGGTCCGTTCGCCACGTCGCCATGCGCCACCCGAACGCCTCGCGACTCATCAACCAGTTCCCACCGCACACACCCGACGCTCTGGCCTTCGTGGAAGCGGGGTTCCGGAGCTTCCGCCGCGCCGGCTTCGACGAGCTCAGCACCGCACGCTGCTACCGCGCTCTGGCTGCGTATTCGCTGGGCACTCTCGACATCGAACTGGGTGGATACTTCTCGCCCGAAACGCGCACGATCACATCGGAGACGCGCGACAGCATGGACACGCCCACGGCAGCCAAGCTCCTCCCGCTTGTAACGGAGATCACGCCAACACTTCTCGCTCAGGATGACGCGGCAGAGTTCGAGTACGGCCTCGAGCTCCTGCTCGACGGGTTCGCCGACGCTATGTCAAGATCCGGCCGCACCGCCTAAAGTTTTGCGGCCTTTTCACCCGCCGCACTGACGGAGCCTCGCCGCAGCTCTTGAAGACGTCGCGCGCCAACCGTACTCCTGGCGCCGAAGTCGAGCCAGCTGACGAAACCCGCCGGTCCTCCGACGGGTGCACGTTGGGGTCCCGCTTTCGCTCGCCGCCCGCATAGGGATCCGTACCGATTGCGACTCGCTTGGCCGGTGTCGACGCTGAGGTCACGAATCAACGTCAGCCCCTCAGGATGCCGTCGCGTCTTCACCGGCCGCCGCGAGATGCTCCTGTGGGTCATCTGCGTTCGAGCTGCACACCGAATCCGACCCCGCCCGCAGGTGGATCTGACTTCGAGGTGGCATCGCCCCAGGAGACCATTTCCCCGGACCGCTGCGAAACTTCGACGGCAGAGTCGATTGAACTTCTTGATGCGGCGATGGATCGGATGGATAGAGCCGCCTCATCAGCGGAGATCGAGGAGGCCTCAGCTCCGATGAATGACCTGTTCAATCAGGCGGGCGAGAACATGGGGCAGCACTGCGGATCGGATCGAGCGGGGGCAGCAGTCTCGGAATTGATCGTTTGGGCGTCCGCCGCCGCGAGCAGTCGGCCGCCATTGAGTGCGAGTTTCGCGGAAGGTTTCCTCGGGTCCGTTTGCAGCCTTGATTCCGAACTTGGTGTCGAGTTCACCCCGCCCGCTCAGATCGCGTGCGCCGGCTAAGGCGATGACCGCTCCCGGCGGGGGACTGACCGAAACTAGGTCTTCCATTGGACCTTCAGTCCGCTTGCGACGGCGATGCTCGCCCAGCGTACTGAAGTTGCCCGAACCGTCGAGTCGATCCAGTAGCTTTCGGTAGTGACCGGCGCGGCTGAGCCCTCGCGCACGAACTCAGCAGGTTGTTGGCCATTAAGTGGCTACTGGCCGCGCGGCACGCCCCCTGAGGAAAAAGTGAAACCCTCTAAACTCGCGGACTTCCGGGCTTCGGGGGTTTCAATCTGTAGCAGGAGCGGGGCTTGAACCCGCGACCTCACGATTATGAGGCGTGCACCCGTAGCCGCTCGCTATGCGAGCCAACTCGGAAACCATCGACCCCGGCAAAGCCGACGTGCTCGCGCGGGGCTGCTCCTCCCCTGTCAAGACGGCGACGGGCGAATGGGTGCGATGCAACTCTCGGATCAAGTCGCGTTGCGAGTCGTGCGCGGAGCTCTACCGGGGCGATTGGGTGGCGATTGCGCGCTCTGGTGTCTTCGACGGACCCGTTGAGCAGTACCGCTTCTACCTCCTGACACTGACGGCTCCCTCCTTCGGGCGGGTGCACAGGGTGCCGCGTTCGGGCTCTCCGACGCGCTGCGGCTGCGGTGCGGTCCACGCTGTCGATGACGCGGGCCTGCGCGGCGTGCCGCTCGATCCGGCGACCTATGACTATGCGGGTCAGGTGGCGTGGAACCGGGATGCCGGGGTGCTTTGGGATCGGACACGGCGGCGGTTGCGTGACCGGTGGGAGTCGGTGGAGTACTTCATCGTCCGCGAGTGGCAGGACCGGGGCGTGCTGCATGTGCACGCGATCGTCCGCATTGCCCGGGGCGAAGCCCCGGCGGCGATCGCGCTCCGTGACGCGGCCCGCACGGCGGTCGCGGTGTCGAAGGTTGACGGGTCGGTGGTCGAGTGGGGCGCGCAGGCGCAATGTGACGCGTTCCGGGCGGACGGCGACGGCGCAAAGACCATCTGGTACCTCTCCAAAGCGCTGAACTACGTCCTCAAAGATGTGGCGACGGATGCCGAAGATGTGCCGGTGGCGGTGTGGCGGCATCAGGTGGCGCTCGGGGATGCGGCGCGGCGGATGCGGTGCGGCGTGGACTGTGTGCCGCAGGACTGTTCGAGCCTGGTGCATCAGCGGTACGGGTCGCGGTCGCAGGTGGTGTCCGCGTCGCGGCGCACGAAGTACCGGTCGGGCTGGTCGTTCACAGGGCTGACGCGGACGGCGCAGCGGCGGTTGCG
>CALANM010000012.1 GCA_937926065.1 uncultured Microbacterium sp. | reverse complement strand
TGACCATCTTGCGCTGGCCGTTCTTGATCTCGACGACGTCCTCCATGGGGACCTCGACCTGATAGATCTCGTCCTCGACCTCGAGCGTCGACTTGCGCTGCTCGATGTTGGCCTTCACCTTGCGCTCGAAGCCGGCGTAGGAGTGGATGACGTACCACTTGCCGGGGAGGCTGCGCAGCTCGGCGCGGAACGCCTCGTAGGGGTCGAGGTCGGCGGCCTCGTCGGCCTCCTCGTCCTCATCGTCGCCCAGCTCGGGGCCGTCGTAGGGGGTGACCTCTTCCGCTGCCTGCGCGGCGGCCTCGGCCTCTTCTTCGGCGAGCGAGTCGTTCAGCACCTCGGCCGCGGCCTCCGCCTCGGCGGTGTTGTCGATCTCGAGTGCGTCGTTCACGATGGCATCCGCCTCCGGGTCGCTGATTTCGATGTCGGTGTCGGCATCGTCGATGTCGTCTTCGCCGTTGTCATCGACGACGTGGATGGCGTTGTGCTCTGCGGCCTCGGAGGCGCGCAGCTGGCCTTCGAGGTAGTTGCCCTCCTGGGCCTCGTCGTCCTCGCTCGACTGCTCGGCGGCCGTCGCCCAGTCGGCGTCGTCGACATGCTTCTCAGACAATTGCCTTCTCTTCCATTGGATGGTCGGATGCCGTCATCCGCGGGACGTCCGAGCGGTCGGGGATCCGATCAGCTCGGCACGCCGAAGACGACTTCGACGACCCAGGTGAACAGCAGGTCGAGGCCGTAGACGACCGCCATCATGACGACGACGAAGCCGAGGACGACCGCCGTGAACTTCCCAAGCTCCTGACGGGTCGGAGTGACGACCTTGCGGAGCTCGGCGAAGACCTGGCGGATGAAGAGGGCGATGCGCTGGAAGAAGTTCAGCTTCTTCTCGCGAGGGGCGCCGCCGACTGCGACGATCTCGCCGTTCGCCTCATCCTGGACCATGTACCCACCTGTATGACTTCTCACGCCAGCTCGGTGCTGGCGCGCTGTGTCAACGTTGGCCGTTGACGCGCAGGGCGGACAGGAATCGAACCTGCAACCTGCGGTTTTGGAGACCGCTGCTCTGCCAATTGAGCTACCGCCCTAGGTTGTTACCCGGGTGTGCAGCCGAAGCCTCTCGACCCCGGGTGTCCACACTTCTACCGTAGACGCATCGGGAGGGTTTGCGACCCGCAGGCACGGCGAAAGAATGCAGACAACTGCGCCTTCGAGTGTACGGCATGCCTCGACCGGGCGCGAATCACGCCGGGTCCTGCGCGGGTCGTCAATACTGCTGGATGCCGTAGCGATCGGGCTCCTCGCCGCGGAGGAAGGCGCGGCCCGAGAGCGACTCCGGCGTGATGCGCACGTAGTTGTACTTCAGCGTCGGGAGCCAGGGCCGCAGCGGCAGCTCGTCGGCGGCCTGCACCTCGGCGCTCGTGTCGAGACGACGCGCCCTGCCGCGGACGACGACGCTCCACGCATCGGCATCCGTCCACGAGTCGGCCTCGAAGAGCACCTCGTCGTTGATCGTCAGCTCGGTGAGCTTGCTGCCCTCCGCGGTGCGGAACACGATGTCGCGCCGGTCGACGACGTAGTTGACGGGGAAGATGTCGAGAATGCCCGCGGCCGATGTGACGAGCCGGCCGAGCTCCTGCGTCGCGAGGCGATCGACGCACTCCTGGTCGCTCAGGAGCGTCATCGCTCCACCCATGTGGTCCATGACCTGATTCTCCTCCTCCGAGAGCGCCGCCGAAAGCGGGCAGGGCCGGGAGAATCCACGACGAAGGATGCCGGGTGCGGCGAGGCGCCCGGCATCCTCTCGTCGCCGCTGTCAGGCGATGCGGATCAGCTTCTTGTTGACGAACTCGTCGGCCGCGAGCAGGCCCATCTCACGACCCGTGCCGCTGCGCTTGACGCCGCCGAAGGGCAGCGCCGGCTCGTCGGCCAGGACGACGTTGATGTAGACCATGCCGGCCTCGATCTGGTTCGCGACGCGCTCCGCCTGCTCGGCGTCGGTCGTGAACACGTACGAGCCGAGACCGAACAAGGTGCCGTTGGCGACCTCGACGGCCTCCTCCTCGCTCGAGACGCGGTAGACGACGCCGACCGGGCCGAAGAACTCCTCGCGGTACGCGTCCATCTCGGGCGTCACGCCGGTGAGCACCGTCGGGTGGTAGAAGGCGCCGTCGCGCTTGCCGCCGGCGACGAGCGTCGCCCCCTGCTCGACGGCCTTGGTGACCTGCTGCTCGAGGCGCTCGGCCGCGGCGAGCGACGACAGGGGTCCGAGCACGGTGTCCTCCGCGAACGGGTCGCCGACCGTGGCCGACGTCATCGCCGTCGTGAACTTCTCGAGGAAGGCGTCGTACAGGTCGTCGATCACGATGAAGCGCTTTGCCGCGTTGCACGACTGGCCGGTGTTGTCGAGGCGGGCGTCGACGGCAGCCTGCACCGTCGCGTCCAGGTCGTCGGTCGACAGCAGGATGAACGGGTCGGAGCCGCCGAGCTCGAGCGCCACCTTCTTGAGGTGGCGGCCCGCGATCTCGGCGACCGCGGCGCCGGCACGCTCCGAGCCGGTCACCGACACGCCCTGCACGCGCGGGTCGGCGATGACCTCGGCCGCCTGCTCGTTCGTGAGGCGCAGGTCGGTGTAGGCACCGGCGGGGAAGCCCGCGTCGGCGTAGATCTGGGCGATCGCGGCAGCCGACTCGGGGCACTGCGGGGCGTGCTTGAGCAGGATCGTGTTGCCCAGCGCGAGGTTCGGCGCCGCGAACCGGGCCACCTGGTAATAGGGGAAGTTCCACGGCATGATGCCCAGCAGGACGCCCAGCGGGGCCTTGCGGATGACGGCGGTGCCCTGGCCGTCGATGTTCAGCGGCACGTCGGCCGTGATCGCGTCGATGTAGTCGGCGTAGTACTCGGTGATGTCGGCCGCGAAGTCGACCTCGCCCTCGGCCGCGGCGAGGGGCTTGCCCATCTCGCGGACGATGATGGCGGCGAGCTCGTCACGACGCTCTCGGTGGAGGCGCGCCACGTTGCGGATGAGCTCGGCACGCTCCGCAGGCGTCGACGACTTCCCCCACGTGCGGTACGCCCCATCGGCAGCGGCGATGGCAGCCTGCACCTCGGCGTCGCTGCTCGTCGGATACGTCGCGAGCGTCTCCCCCGTGGCGGGGTTGACGACGGCATAGTCGCTCATGTCACTCCTTCGTGTTCTGGTCAGTCGACCGGGATCAGCGTGTACTTCGTGGACAGATACTCGTGGATGCCTTCCAGCCCGCCCTCGCGGCCGACGCCGGACTGCTTGACACCCCCGAACGGCGCCGCCGCGTTGGAGACGACACCGACGTTCAGCCCCATCATGCCCGTTTCCAGTCGGTCGATCATGCGGTGGCCGCGGGCGAGGTCCTGGGTGAACACGTACGAGACGAGGCCGTACTCCGTGTCGTTGGCGAGGCGAACCGCCTCGTCCTCGTCGGAGAAGGTCGCGATGGCGAGCACGGGGCCGAAGATCTCCTCGCGGAGGATGGCGCTGCCCGCGGGGACGTCGGCGACGACCGTCGGCTCATAGAAGGTGCCCGGCCCCTCGGGAGCCGACCCGCCGGCGAGCAGCGTGGCGCCGCGCGACACGGCATCCTGCACCAGCTCGTCTGCCTTCGCGACCGCCTTGTCGTCGATGAGGGGTCCGATCTGCACGCCCTCTTCGGTGCCGCGGCCGATCCTCATCGCCGTGACGCGCTCGGTGACACGGCGCGCGAACTCCTCAGCGACCGCCTCGTGCACGATGAAGCGGTTGGCGGCGGTGCAGGCCTGTCCGATGTTGCGGAACTTGGCCTGCATCGCGCCTTCGACCGCCTTGTCGAGGTCGGCGTCGTCGAACACGACGAACGGCGCATTGCCGCCGAGCTCCATCGACACCCGCAGCACGCCCTCGGCGGCCTGCGCGATGAGCTTGCGTCCCACCTCGGTCGAGCCCGTGAACGACAGCTTGCGCAGCCGCGGGTCGGCGATCACGGGGGCTGACGTTCCCGACGAGCGCGTCGTCGTGAAGACGTTGACGACGCCCGCGGGAAGGCCCGCCTCGACGAGCAGCTTCACGAAGTACAGGGTCGTGAGGGGGGTGAGCTCCGGCGGCTTGATCACGACGGTGCAGCCGGCGGCGAGCGCCGGCGCGATCTTGCGGGTCGCCATCGCGAAGGGGAAGTTCCACGGCGTGATGAAGAACGACGGGCCGACGGGACGCTGCGAGACGACCATGCGGCCGGTGCCTTCAGGGTTGAGGCCGTAGCGGCCGGCGATGCGCACCGCCTCCTCGCTGAACCAGCGCAGGAACTCGCCCCCGTAAGCGACCTCGCCGCGCGCCTCGGCGAGCGGCTTGCCCATCTCGAGCGTCATGAGCAGCGCGAGGTCCTCGCGGTGCTCCTGCACGAGGTCGAACGCGCGGCGGAGGATGTCGCTGCGCGTGCGGGGCGGTGTCGCCGCCCACTCCTCCTGGGCCGCGACAGCGGCGTCGAGCGCGCGCACCGAGTCGTCGGGGCCGGCATCCGCGATCTCCAGGAGGGTGTCGCCCGTGGCGGGGTCTTTGACGGGGAAGGTCGATCCGGTGTGGACCCACTCCCCTCCGATGAACAGTCCCGTGGGCACCTGCTCGAGAAGCGCCTGTTCCGTCTCGCGGCTCATCGTGCCGCCTCCTTTCGACGACGCAGGCTCTCGGGGGCCTCCACCGCGAGGGTCTCCCCGCGGAAGAAGGCGGGGCGCCGGATGGCCTGCCAGATCATGATGACGATGCCCACCACGATGATGAGCACCCCGAGGATCCCCACCAGCCCGACGCCGCCGATCTCCGACCCGCTTCCGTAGGCGGGGTCCATCGAGTCGACGAGCGTCGTGACGAACAGCACCGCGAGGATGACACCGCCGACGAGCGGGAAGAGGAAGCTGAAGAGGAACATCCGCACGGAGTCGAACCACTGCCGGCGGAAGTACCAGACGCACGCGAAGGCCGTGAGCCCGTAGTAGAAGCAGATCATCATGCCCAGCGACAGGATCGTGTCGGTGAGGACGCTCTCGCTCACGACGCGCATGACGGCGTAGAAGACGGATGCCACGACCGCCGACACGATCGTCGCGAACCCGGGCGTGAAGAATCGGGGGCTCACCCGCGCGAACGCGTCGGGAAGCGCCTTGTAGTGCCCCATGGCCAGCAGGGTCCTGGCCGGGCCGACCGCCGTCGACTGGAGCGACGCGGCCGAACTCGACAGCACGGCGAGCGAGACCAGGAAGGCGAGCGGCCCGAGGATCGGGTCGGAGAGCGCGAAGAACACGTTCTCGGAGATCTCCTCATTGCCGAGGCCGTACTCGCCCGTGCCGACGCCGGCGTACATCATGAGTCCGAGGGACAGCGCGAGGTACAGCGCGACGACGATGACGACGGTCACCATCGCGGCGCGGCCGGGCGTGCGGTCGGGGTCCTTCGTCTCCTCGTTCATCGTGAGGACGACGTCCCAGCCCCAGAAGATGAAGATCGACAGCGACAGGCCGGCGGCGAAGGCGCTGAACGACTCGACCTCGAGGGGGTTCAGCCATGCCCAGTCGAAGGGCAGCGGGTCGAGCGCGGCGCCGTTGACGCTCTTGACGATCGCCACCGTCGCGAACAGCACCAGCACCACGACCTGGAAGCCGACGAGCACGTACTGGAACTTCTGGGTGGTCTGCATGTCGCGGTACGACACGAACGTCGCGCCGAGCATGAACAGCAGGCACACCGAGACGTTGATGAGCGGGTTGGCGGTGAGCGTCGCGATGTCCGGCTGCCCCGTGATCTGCGAGATCAGCAGGAACAGGAAGTCGACTGCGATGCCGGCGAGGTTCGACAGCACGATGACGGTGGCGGCGACGAGTCCCCATCCGGTCATCCAGCCGATCCACGGGCCGAACGCGCGGACGCCCCACGTGAAGCTCGTGCCCGAGTCGGGCATGACGCGATTGAGCTCGCGGTAGCCGAACGCCACGAGGAGCATCGGGAGGAAGCCGACGAGGATGACGGCGGGCACCTGCACTCCGACGGCCGACACCGTGGGGCCGAGCGAAGCGGTGAGCGTGTAGGCGGGAGCGATCGTCGAGACTCCGATGACGACGGCGCCGATCAGGCCCACGGCGCCGGCGCTCAGGCCCTTCTTCGAGAGACCGCCGGTGACCGGGTCGCCGATCACGGGTGCCGACTGGGTCATGACGCGACCTCTTCCTTGTGGCGCGTACGCGGGACGACGATCACCGGCACGGGGACTTCATGGAGCATCTTGGCCGCCGTCGACCCGAGGAACAGGCGGCGCGGCTGTGCAAGGCGGCTGGAGCCGGCCATGAGCACCTCGCCCGGCTGCCAGTCGAGGTGGGCGACGGCATCCTCGATGCTCTCGCCCTCGGCCACCACGACGTCGGCGTCGATGGAGTCGGGGAGGTCGGCCTTCGCGGCCGCGAGCACGTCGTCGACCTCGGTGGACGCCGAGAGGCGGATCACCCCCGTGTCGGCGGTCGGGGGCAGGTCGACGGTCAGCAGCGACAGCAGGCGCACGGAGACGCCGGCGGCCTGGGCGAGGGATGCCGCCTCGTCGAGCAGCACGTCCGCCCCCGGACGCGTACCCACTGCGACGGTGAGACGCGTGATGCCGGTGCCGGATGCGATCTTGCGTGCGCCTCGCGGCACGAGCGCGACCGGGACGTCGGACGAGTGGAGCAGCTCCGTGGTGGTCGAGCCGAGACGGTGACGCCCGCGCAGCCCGCCGTCGGCGGCGCCCACGACGATGCACGACGCACCGAGCTGGTCGGCGATCGCGATGAGCCCCTCCGCGAACGACTCCGCCCAGCGCACGTGCGCGTGGGCGACGACCTCCGCCGGCACGCGATCGATCGCCGCCGCCATCCACTGCTGCGCCTGCTCGCGCAGGTAGCGGTCGTACGACGCGTCGGGCGGGGTGATGACACTGCGCCCCACGGCGGGAAGCACGACGACGAGGTCGAGGACCGCGCCGGTCGCCCCCGCCAGGCGCGACGCGAACGCCACGGCATCCCGGCCCGTCTTCGTCGCCGTGTAGCCCACGACGACGTGTCCGGTCATGCCCTCAGCTCCGAGACGATACGGTCGGCCGCGAGCCGGCCCATGCGGATCGCGCCGTCGACGTGCTGATAGCCCGCGCCCGCGAGGTCGCTGCACGCGAAGCTGATCGGGCCCACCGGCACGCGCAGGTGCGAGCCGTAGCGGTGCAGGCCGCCCAGGTCGAAGCTCGCGGCATACGCTCCGCGCGTCCACTCCTCCGAGCCCCAGTCGCTCTCGTAATAGACGACCGGGCTCTTCGCCTCCGGTCCGTAGTAATGCGACAGCGACTCCAGAATGCGCTCGCGGCGCTCCTCCGCGCTCAGCGCGAACAGGTCATCGGCCGTGCGGTCGGACACGAAGCCCACCAGCGTGCCGCGCTCGTCTCCGTGGTTCGTGTTGTCGTACGCCTCGTGCGCCAGCTCGTACGGGCTGAACGCCGTGCCCGACAGACCCTGCTCGCGCCAGAACGGGCGGTCGTACACCGCGTGCACCTTGATCACGAAGCCCATCGAGATGTGCTGGTGCATCTGGTGCTGCAGCCGCGGCAGCGCCGGCACGAACGAGATCCGGCTGTACAGCACCGGGGCCAGCGCCAGGATCACCTGACGGGCGTGCACCGTCATCCCGTCGCTCGTCACCGTCACCGAGCCGCGCTCGGCATCCGACCACTCGATCGTGCGCACCGGCTGGTTCAGGAACACATCCGCGCCCAGTCGCTCCGCCAGCCGGATCGGCACCTGCTGCAGGCCGCCGACGACGCGCTTGTCGAGAATGAAGTCCGCATCCACCAGGTGCGAGTACGACCCCGCGGATGCCGCCATCAGCAGCGACTGCAGCAGCGAGAATGCGTGCGTCGGCTTGGTCAGCATCGCCGACCCCGTCGCGAACGCCAGATTGCGCACCGCCTCATCGTCATCGGTCTGCGATCGCAGCCACGCATCCCACGAGATGCTGTCCCACTCGGCCGCCTTCTCGTGGGCCCACGGACGATCAGGGTCGATCTCCGCCACCATCGCGTCCAGCCGGTCGGTGATCTCTGCGATCACCCGCTGCGTCTCCGGCGCCACCGGGAAGACATCCCCCGTGAACCGCTTCGCGGCGCCGTCCGGACCGACGTACACGCTGTCGCCCTCGCGATACCGCGAGTACGTCTCCAGTCCCAGCTCCGCGACCGTGTCGATCAGCGCATCCTGATCCGGCGACACCCACTGGCCGCCGATCTCCAGCATCGCGCCGTCGATCACATCCGTCCAGAGACGCCCGCCCACCCGGTCACGCGCCTCCAGCACGGCCACCGAGAATCCGGCCTTCTTCAACTCGTTCGCCGCCGTCAGACCGGCCGCGCCGGCCCCCACGACGACGACGTCTCTCGTGATCTCACTCATGCGGTGCGTACTCCTTCGTCCTTCTGCGCGGGTCGCTCTGTGCAGCGCCTGGACGGGGGCCGGATCCCGGCGCCCTCCCTCAGGTCAGGTGCTGTCCTGCGGTGTCCCGCCGGCGTCGTATGAAACGGGGTGGTCAGTGGGCGGCGAGGGCGGCAGCGACGACGTCGAGGCCCTCGGAAAGCAGCTCGTCGGAGATGCTCAGCGGCGGCAGGAAACGGATCACGTTCCCGTACGTGCCGCAGGTCAGGACGATCACGCCCTCCGCGATCGCCGCCTTCGCCACCGCCGATGTCAGCGCGGCATCCGGGGCCTTCGTCTCCGGGTCGACGAACTCGGCCGCGATCATCGCCCCGTGACCGCGGACGTCGCCGATGCGCGGATCGGATGCCTGAAGCGACTCGAGGCGGGCGCGGAGAATCCCCCCGATCTCGCGCGCCCGCTCGAGCAGTCCGTCGTTCTCGAACGCGTCGATCGCCGCGATCGCCGCAGCGCACGCGACGGGGTTGCCGCCGTACGTGCCGCCCAGGCCGCCCGCGTGCGAGGCGTCCATGATCTCCGCGCGACCGGTCACCGCCGCCAGCGGCATGCCGCCCGCGATGCCCTTCGCCGTCGTCACCAGATCCGGCACGATGCCGAACAGCTCGCTCGCGAACATGGCGCCCGTGCGAGCGAAGCCCGACTGCACCTCGTCGGCGATGAAGACGACGCCGTTCTCGCGGCACCAGTCGACGATCGCCGGCAGGAATCCGTCAGCCGGGACGATGAAGCCGCCCTCGCCCTGAATGGGCTCGATGATGACCGCGGCCAGGCTGTCGGCGCCGATCTGCTTCTCCATCAGGGAGATCGCCTTCGCCGCCGCCTCGGGTCCGGTCAGGCCGTCGCGGAACGGGTACGACATGGGCGCACGGTAGATCTCCGACGCGAACGGGCCGAACCCGCGCTTGTAGGGCATCGCCTTCGCGGTGAGACCCATCGTCAGGTTGGTGCGACCGTGGTAGGCGTGGTCGAACGCGACGACCGCCGACCTGCCGGTGTAGCGCCGGGCGATCTTGATCGCGTTCTCGACCGCCTCGGCGCCCGAGTTGAACAGCGCCGACTTCTTCGCGTGGTCGCCCGGCGTCACGCGGTTCAGAGCCTCGGCCACGGCGACGTACGACTCGTACGGCGAGATCATGAAGCACGTGTGGGTGAACTGCGCCGCCTGCGCGGCGATCGCCTCGACCACCTTCGGGTGCGCGCTGCCCACGGTCGTCACCGCGATGCCCGAGCCCAGGTCGATGAGCGAGTTCCCATCGGCGTCCACCACGACACCGCCACCGGCCGCGACGGCCGCGATCGGCACGGTGTGACCGACACCTGCTGCGACGGCATCCGCCTTGCGGGCGAGGAGCTCCTGCGAACGCGGGCCGGGGATGGAGGTGGTGAGGCGGCGCTCCTGCGGGAGGGTCGGGCCGCCCACGGGGAGCGCGATGTCAGCGAGGGTCATGACGGCGAGCGTACGTCGAGGGACCCGGTGCGCACAGCCGCCACCGTGTACATTCTGAGGAGCGGCGCATACATGGCGTACACCGTACGGATGGCGTCGCCGCCCGCCGATCGGAGTGACGTGACGACCCCCGAACCCACCCTGCGCGCTCTGCTGGCGCGACGCGAGCTGCGCCTGCGGCTGGAGTCCGACGAGGCCGCGCTCGCCCCCGGCGCACTCGACCTTCCGCTGCGCTGGGTGCACAGCAGCGACCTGCTCGACCCCACGCCGTTCCTCGCCGACGAGCTCCTGCTGCTCACCACCGGCACCCAGTTCACGGGCGACACGGATGCCGCGACCTTCGCCGCGTACGTGACGCGTCTGCGCAACCGGGGCGTGCGCGGGCTCGGCTTCGGCACCGAGGTCGTGAGAGACGGCATTCCCGCGCTGCTCGTCGAGGCGTGCCGGGATGCCGGGATGCCGCTGTTCGAGGTGCCGTACCGCACCCCGTTCATCGCGCTCGCCCGCGCGAACGCCGAGGCGATCGCCGCCCAGGCGTACGCCCGCCGCACGTGGGCGCTGTCGGCGCAGCACGCGATATCCCTCGCCGCCCTGCGACCCGACGGACTGGGGGCCACGGTGGCGGAGCTTGCCAGGCAGCTCGACACCTGGGTGGGCATGTTCGACGCCGCCGGAACGCTGACGCAGCAGCATCCGCTCGGTGCAGTCGACGACGCCCTGCTCGACGAGCTCACGGAAGACGTCGGTGCGGTGCTGCGGCGCGGCGCGCGTGCCGGCTCGACGCTCGACGTCGCCGGATCCCGCTTCTCACTGCAGACGCTCGGCCGCGGCGGGCACCTGCGGGGCGCGATCGTCATCGCCGGCGGCGACCTCGACCTCGAAGGCCGCGGCGTGGTCACCTCGGTCATCGCGATGGCCGGCCTCGCGCTCGAGCAGAACGTCGGCCTCGGCAGGGCGAGAGCGGCGCTGCGCGCAGGCCTCGTGCAGAGCCTGCTCAGCGGCGCCCCGGCGCTCGCGCGCCGCGTCGCACGGGAGCTGTGGGGGCCGCTGCCGGCGGCACCCGTCATCGTCGCCGTCGCCGACGTGGCATCCTCACGCTCCGACGCGGCCGGCGACTGGCTCGAGCTCACCGTCACCGAGCACCGCGGGGCGCTGTTCCACGGACGCGGCCCCGACGGCATCGTGATCGTCACCGCCGCCGAGCGCGGCGACATCCTCAGCCAGTTCGCCGAGCTGTTCGACGCGACCGTCGGCGCCTCCGTCCCCTCGGCCTACAGCGCTTTCGCCGACGCGCACGGCCAGGCCCTCACCGCACTGCGCCGCGGCGAGAGCGACCCCGGAGCCCCGCGCGCCCGCGTGATCGCGTTCGACGACGTCGCCGGACGCGGCGTGCTCGGGCAGCTCGACACGGTCGAGGCACGAGCACTGGCCGACGCCCAGCTCGCTCCCCTGCGCGACCACGACGCCACCCACGGCACGCAGCTGCTCGCGACGGTCAGGACCTGGCTCGAGCACGACGCCCGCATCGACGCGGCGGCAGAGGCCCTCGGCATCCACCGGCACACCGTGCGCTCCCGCGTGGCCCAGGCCCAGAGCCTGCTCGGGATCGACCTCGCATCCTTTCCCGCGCGTGCCGAGCTGTGGGCCGCGCTCGTCGCCTCCGGCGCCTGACCCGTTCCGGCCGACGCCCCTCAGTCCTGCGGCGCGTGGGCCTGGAGGAACTCGTAGAGGTCGGTCGTGTCGACGCCGGGGAACGAGCCCGTCGGCAGCGTCGCGAGCAGCGTGCGCGGCGTGCGGACGTTGGGCCATGCCTGATCGCGCCACGCGCTCTCGAGCTCCGCGGGCGGACGCCGACAGCACACCTCGACGGAGTGCCGTGAGACGCCGCGGTTGGCGGTCTCGCGACCGATGAACCATTTCGTGTCGTCGAAGCGCACACCGACGCTCACCGAGTGCGCCCCATCGCTCGAGGCCTCGACGCGGGCCGTGCACCAGTACGTGCCGTTCCCCGTGTCGGTGTACTGGTAGTACGGGTTGAACTTGTCGGGGATGTCGAAGACGACACGGCTGGTCCACCGGCGGCAGCACAGCTGTCCTTCGATCGAGCCGAGCCGGTCGGACGGGAAGTTGACGTCGTCGTTCTCGTAGGCCTTCGTGATGGTCCCGGACTCGTGCACCTTCAGGAAGTGCACCCGGATGCCGAGGTGCTGCGTCGCGAGGTTCGTGAACCTGTGTGCGGCGGTCTCGTACGACACCGAGTACGCGTCGCGCAGGTCTTCGATGGAGATCGCCCGGCGCGCCTTCGCATCCTGCAGGAACGGCACGGCGTGCGCCTCGGGGATGAGCAGCGCGCCCGTGAGGTAGTTCGTCTCGACCCGCTGGCGGAGGAACTCGGCGTACGACCGCGGCTCGCTGTGCCCGAGGATGCGGCTGGACAGGGCCTGCAGCACGGCGGTGCGCGAATCGCCCTTGGCCGGCACGGTGCTCGACAGGTACAGGCGCCCGTGTCTGATGTCGGCGACGCTGCGCACCGACTGCGGCAGATCCGGCACATAGTGGAGCGAGAAGCCCAGGTGAGCGGCGATGTCGGATGCCGTGCGCTGCGTGAGCGGCCCGCCCGGGTGGTCGACGGCGTCGAGGATCGAGCGGGCGTGCTCCTCGAGCTCAGCGAAGTAGTTGTCCTGGCGCCTCATGAGGTGGCGCAGCTCGACGTTCGCGCGGCGGGCCTCCTCGGGCGTGGCGGAGCGCTCGTCGTTGAGCCGCTCGATCTCGCCCTGGAGCGCGAGCAGCGCCCGCAGGGCCTCGTCGGGCACCGAGCGCCCGATGCGGAACGGCGCGATCCCGAGTGACTGGAACGTCTGCCCCTTCATGGCGCGCTCGAGCGCGATCTCCATCGTCGCGCGCTCGTCGAGCGGCTCGGCCTCCAGCAGCGCGTCGATCGTCGTGCCGAGGGCGCGCGCGATCGCCTGCAGCAGCGTGAGCTTCGGCTCGCGCTTGCCGGTCTCGATCATCGACAGCTGGCTGGGGGCGCGGTCGACGGCGGTCGCGAGCTCCTCGAGCGTGAGCCCCTGCGACAGCCGCAGCTGGCGCACCCGTCGGCCGATCGTGAGGGCGTCGGGCTCCTCGGCGGGCGATGACGCCGCCGCTTCGGTGAGGTCGAGCTGGGTCATGCGGCGAGTGTGGCACACCCACTCACGGAAATGCATCTCAAAAGCAGAAAATCTGCCGAACTTCACAGGCTCTCTGGCCAAGTCTGTCCCCGGACTTCACGCAGAGTGGAGGACACGACCCCCGAGCACCGCCGCTCGGCACCGACGAAGGAGCAGTCATGACGATCCAGACGACGCCCGGTCAGCCTCCCCTGCGAGCGGGAGACCAGACGCAGACGGCCACCGAGCTCCAGGAGCTCTGGGACACCGACCCCCGCTGGGACGGCGTCGAGCGCACCTACACGGCCGAGGACGTCATCCGGCTGCGCGGCTCGGTGCGCGAGGAGAGCACCCTCGCCCGTCGCGGCGCCGAGAACCTCTGGAACCTGCTCCACACCGAGGACTGCATCCGCGCCCTCGGCGCCTACACCGGCGGCCAGGCCGTGCAGCAGGTGCGCGCGGGCCTCAAGGCGATCTACCTGTCGGGCTGGCAGGTGGCCGCCGACGGCAACCTCGCCGGGCAGACGTACCCCGACCAGAGCCTCTACCCCGCCAACTCCGTGCCGGCCGTCGTCCGCCGCATCAACAACGCGCTCCTGCGACAGGACCAGATCGAGCACGCAGAGGGCACGATCACGCAGGACTGGCTGGCACCCATCGTCGCGGATGCCGAGGCCGGCTTCGGCGGCCCCCTCAACGCGTACGAGCTCGCGCAGTCGCTCATCCACGCCGGCGCCGCCGGCATCCACTGGGAAGACCAGCTCGCCAGCGAGAAGAAGTGCGGACACCTCGGCGGCAAAGTGCTCGTGCCGACGCAGCAGCACATCCGCACGCTCAACGCCGCCCGCCTGGCCGCCGACGTCGCCGATGTCCCGACCATCATCATCGCCCGCACCGACGCCCTCGCCGCCGACCTGCTCACGAGCGACATCGACCCGCGCGACCGGGCCTTCGCCACCGGCGAGCGCACGCCCGAGGGCTTCTACCGCGTGCGGAACGGGATCGAGCCCGTCATCTCGCGCGGGCTCGCCTTCGCCCCGTACGCCGACCTGCTGTGGGTCGAGACCGGTGAACCGGACATCGAGCTGGCCCGCGAGTTCGCCCACGCGATCCACGCCGAGTTCCCCGGCAAGCTGCTCGCCTACAACTGCTCGCCGAGCTTCAACTGGAAGCGCCACCTCGACGAGCAGCAGATCGCGACCTTCCAGCAGGAGCTGGCCGAGCTCGGCTACAGGTTCCAGTTCATCACGCTGGCCGGCTTCCACGCCCTGAACTACTCGATGTTCGACCTGGCCCAGGGCTACGCCGAGCGCGCCATGTCGGCCTACGTCGAGCTGCAGGAAGCGGAGTTCGCGGCCGAGGCGCGCGGCTACACGGCCACCAGGCACCAGCGTGAGGCCGGCACCGGATACTTCGACTTCGTCTCGACGGCGCTCAACCCCGACAGCGCCACCCTCGCCCTCGTCGGATCGACGGAGGCGCAGCAGTTCCACTGACCTGCTGATCTCCGATCGCCGACCACGGCGATCCCCCATTCATCGTCAGACCGGCCGCTTCGCGACCGCACCGTCCAGGAGGACAGGATCATGACACCTTCGACCATCGCCCCGATGCGCACCCGCACCGGGCCCGTCCCCACCGCGACCCACGAACCCTCGCTCGAGATCGCCGGTCCGCTCGGCCCGCGCTACGACGAGATCCTCACGCCCGAGGCCCTCGCCTTCCTCACCGAGCTCCACCACCGATTCAGCGGCCGCCGCCACGACCGGCTCGCCGACCGCATGCGCCGCCGGTTCGAGATCGGCAACGGCCATGACCCGCGGTTCCGTGACGACACCGCGCACATCCGCGAAGACCCCGACTGGCGCGTCGCCGGCGCGGGCCCCGGTCTCGAGGACCGACGCGTGGAGATCACAGGACCGACCGACCCGAAGATGACGATCAACGCGCTCAACTCGGGCGCGAAGGTCTGGCTCGCCGACCAGGAGGACGCCACCAGCCCCACCTGGAAGAACGTCATCGAGGGGCAGCTGTCGCTGTTCGACGCGATCCGCGGACAGCTGCGCCACACGATCCCCGCGACCGATTCGGCGCCGGCCAAGGAGTACGCGGTGACAGCCGAGCGCACGCCGACGATCGTGATGCGGCCACGCGGCTGGCACCTCCCCGAGAGGCACCTGCGGTACACCGACCGCCACGGGCGCACGCTTCCGGCATCCGGCTCGCTCGTCGACTTCGGCCTGTACTTCTTCCACAACGCCCAGCGCCTCATCGAGAACGGCGTCGGCCCCTACTTCTACCTGCCGAAGCTGGAGTCGGCCGAAGAGGCCAGGCTGTGGGACGACGTCTTCACGTTCAGCGAGGAGCGCATCGGCATCGCGCACGGCACGATCCGGGCGACCGTGCTGATCGAGACGCTGCCGGCGGCGTTCGAGATGGAGGAGATCCTGTTCGAGCTGCGGGACCACTGCGCGGGCCTCAACGCGGGCCGGTGGGACTACATCTTCTCGATGATCAAGAACTACCGCGGCCGCGGCGCCCGGTTCGTGCTGCCCGACCGCAGTAAGGTCACCATGACGGTCCCCTTCATGCGCGCCTACACCGAGCTGCTCGTCCAGACCTGTCACAAGCGCGGCGCTTTCGCGATCGGCGGGATGAGCGCGTTCATCCCGAACCGCCGCGACCCTGAGGTCACGGCGCAGGCGTTCGAGAAGGTCGCCGCCGACAAGAGGCGCGAGGCCGGCGACGGCTTCGACGGCACCTGGGTGGCCCACCCTGACCTGATACCGGTCGCGCAGGCGGAGTTCGACAAGGTGCTGGGCGACCGGCCCAACCAGGTCGACCGCCAGCGACCCGAGGTCGACGTCACGGCCGAGCAGCTGATCGACGTGCACATCGGCCTCCCCGTCACGGCGGCGGGCGTCTACGGCAACGTGTCCGTCGCGATCCGCTACATCGAGGCGTGGCTGCGCGGCCTGGGGGCCGTCGCGATCGACAACCTCATGGAAGACGCCGCGACGGCCGAGATCAGCCGCAGCCAGGTGTGGCAGTGGATCCACCAGGACCGCCGCACCGACGACGGCACGCCCATCACCCGTGAGTACGTGGAGTCACTCATCGAGCAGGTGCTGACCGAGGCCGACCGCACCGACGGCGACCGCTTCGACGACGCCGCCGACGTGTTCCGCGAGGTCGCGCTCGGGACGGACTTCCCCGCGTTCCTCACCGTGCCGGCGTACAACAGGTTCCTGGCGCAGGACGCGTAGTCAGCCAACGCGAAGCGGGCGGATGCCGGGGCGGCATCCGCCCGTTCTCGCATCTGGCGGCGGAATGTCGATTTCCGGTGCGCCCGTTCGACGCCTTCACGTAACGTCGCTCACACGCGAAAGGACACGACGATGCGCTTCTTGATGCTGGTGCTCACCGACCCCGACCTCACCGAGCCCGAAGAGGGCCCCATCACGATCGAGACCTGGGTCGATGAGACCTACGGCGCCGGCCGCGCCGTCGAAGGCGATCGCCTGCGCCCGGCATCCGAAGCCCGCACGATCCGGCGCCGCAAGGGAGACGTGATCGTCAGCGACGGGCCGTTCGCCGAGGCCTACGAGCTCATCGGCGGATTCGACGTGCTGGAGTGCGAGACGCTCGAAGAGGCCGTGGACATCGCCTCACGGCATCCGATGGCCTCCGGCGGCGTGATCCAGCTGCACCCCGCCTGGCCGCTCGACCTCTGAGACTCCGCTGAGCCCGCGCCGGCCGCGGTGGATACGGGTGCCGCCCGACGCGCAGAGAGACCCCGGGGGATGTGGTGTGGCCCCGGGGTCTCGGCGCGTGTCAGCCCTTGTGGCGGGGCTTGCGAGCCGGACGCTCGTCGTACGAGCGCTTCGGACGGTCATCGTAGGAGCGCTTCGGACGGTCCTCGTCGCGGCCGCGCCCCGGACGCCCCCGGTCGAGCGAGATGTCGATCCGCTGACCCGAGATCCGCGTGTCGCGCAGGCGGTCGAGCACGCCCGGGTCCATCGCGGTGGGCAGCTCGACGAGCGAGAACGTCGGCTTGATCTGGATCGCGCCGAAGTCGTCGCGACCCAGGCCGCCCTCGTTCGCGAGCGCGCCGACGATCTGACGCGGCTCCACGCGGTGGCGGCGGCCGACCTCGATGCGGTAGGTCGTGAAGTCGCCGCGACTGCGGCGCTCGCGCGGGGCACCGTCGCGACCCTGGCGGTCGGCGCGGTCCTTGCGCACGCCCCGCTGCGCGTCGGCGGCGACCGCCTTGGCCAGCTCATCGTCCGCGGGGTCGAGAAGCAGCGGCGCCTCGCCCTGCGCGACGACGGCGAGAGCGGCCGCGACATCCTGCTCGGGCACGTCATGGTGACGCACGTAGTGGTCGATGATGTCGCGGAACGCCGCGATGCGGCTCGTCTCGGCGAGCGCCGTCGTGATGGCGTCGTCGAAGCGTGCCAGACGGGTGGAGTTGATGTCCTCGGTCGTGGGCAGCTCCATCGGCGCCGGCTGCTGGCGAGTCGCCCGCTCGATGTGGGCCAGGAGGTAGCGCTCGCGCGGCGTGACGAAGCTGATGGCATCCCCCTTGCGGCCCGCGCGACCGGTGCGGCCGATGCGGTGCACGTAAGACTCCGTGTCGGTGGGGATGTCGAAGTTCACGACGTGGCTGATGCGCTCCACGTCGAGGCCGCGGGCGGCGACGTCGGTGGCGACGAGGATGTCGAGCTTGCCGTCCTTCAGCTGCTGCACGCTGCGCTCGCGCTGGGGCTGCGGGATGTCGCCGTTGATCGGCGCGGCCGAGAACCCGCGGGCGCGGAGCTTCTCGGCGAGCGTCTCGGTCTCGTTCTTGGTGCGGACGAAGATGATCATCCCGTCGAAGTCCTCGACCTCGAGGATGCGGGTGAGGGCGTCGACCTTCTGCTGGTACGACACGATCAGGTACCGCTGGGTGATGTTGGTGTTCGTCGTGGTCTTCGTCTTGACCGTGATCTCCTCGGGGTCCCGCAGGTACTGCTGGGCGAGGCGGCGGATCGACGGCGGCATCGTGGCGGAGAAGAGGGCGACCTGCTTCTCGGTCGGGGTCTGCGCGAGGATCTGCTCGACGTCTTCGGCGAAGCCCATCTTGAGCATCTCGTCGGCCTCGTCGAGCACGAGGTTCTTCAGCTGCGAGAGGTCGAGCGTGCCCTTCTCGAGGTGGTCCATGATGCGACCGGGAGTGCCGACGACCACATGCACGCCACGCCGGAGAGCCGACAGCTGCACGCCGTAGCCCTGCCCGCCGTAGACGGGGAGCACGTGCACGCCCTTCATGCGTGCGGCATACGACTCGAACGCCTCGCACACCTGCAGCGCGAGTTCGCGAGTGGGCGCCAGCACGAGCGCCTGCGGGGTCTTCTGGTGGAGATCGAGGTTCTCCATGATCGGCAGCGCGAACGCGGCCGTCTTGCCGGTGCCGGTCTGCGCCATGCCGACGACATCGCGTCCGCCGAGGAGCACCGGGATGGTGGCGGCCTGGATGGCCGACGGGGTCTCGTAGCCGAGGTCCTTGATCGCGGCCAGCACCGGGCCGGTCAGGCCGAGATCGGCGAATCCGGGAGCAGGAGCCTCGGGCTCGGCTGCCGAGTCGGCGTGGGCTGCGGCATCCGTGGCCGTGGGGGTGTCTTCGGGGGCGTCGGCCGCGATGTCGCTGTCAGTCACCTCCCCACAGTACGCGCCCCGCCTGGGAGAGCCCCGGGCCGTGGACGCGACGCCTGTGGCGCGGGGGCCGCGGCGCTACGCTCGTAGGGTGACCGAAAGCGCTCCCCAGACCCGTACACCCCGTGTTTCCGCCAAGCTCAGCGCGATCGCCGAATCGGCGACGCTGAAGGTCGACGCGAAAGCGAAGTCGCTGCAGGCGGCCGGTCGTCCCGTCATCTCGTACGCGGCCGGCGAGCCTGACTTCCCGACGCCCCAGTTCATCGTCGACGCCGCCGCCGAAGCGCTGCGCGACCCCGCGAACTTCCGCTACACGCCCGCCGCCGGTCTCCCCGTGCTGCGCGAGGCGATCGCCGCCAAGACGCACCGAGACTCGGGCCTTGAGGTCTCGCCGTCGCAGATCATCGTCACCAACGGCGGCAAGCAGGCGGTGTACCAGGCGTTCCAGGCGGTCGTGAACCCCGGCGACGAGGTGCTGCTTCCCGCGCCGTACTGGACCACCTACCCCGAGGCGATCGCTCTCGCCGACGGCGTGCCTGTCGAGGTGTTCGCCGGCGCCGACCAGGACTACAAGGTCACGGTCGACCAGCTCGAGGCCGCCCGCACCGACAAGACCACCGCCCTCGTGTTCGTGTCGCCCTCGAACCCCACCGGCTCGGTGTACACACCCGAGGAGACCAAGGCGATCGGCGAGTGGGCGCTCGAGCACGGCATCTGGGTGATCACCGACGAGATCTACCAGAACCTCGTCTACGAGGGCACGCGGGCCGTGTCGATCGTGGAGGCCGTGCCCGCCCTGGCCGAGCAGACGATCCTCGTCAACGGGGTCGCCAAGACCTACGCGATGACCGGCTGGCGCGTGGGCTGGATGATCGGTCCCGCCAGCGCGATCAAGGTCGCCGCCAACCTCCAGTCGCACCTGAGCTCGAACGTCAACAACATCGCGCAGCGCGCGGCCCTCGCCGCCCTCTCCGGTCCGCAGACGGAGGCGGAGCAGATGCGCGCGGCGTTCGACCGCCGCCGCCGGCTCATCGTCTCGGAGCTGTCGAAGATCCCCGGGGTGGTCGTGCCGAACCCGCTGGGCGCGTTCTACGTGTACCCCGATGTCACAGGCCTGCTCGCCCGCGATTGGCGCGGCAAGAAGATCACCACGTCGCTGGAGCTCGCCGACTTCATCCTCGACGAGGCAGAGGTCGCTGTCGTTCCCGGCGAGGCGTTCGGACCGAGCGGCTACCTGCGCCTGTCGTACGCGCTCGGCGACGACGCCCTTCTCGAGGGGGTGCAGCGCCTGCAGGCGCTCTTCAGCTGACCGTCGCGGTCTCGCGCACGACGCGGATGCTGTCTAGAGCTCGACGCCGACCAGCACCGGCTCGGGCTGCAGCATGAGGCCGAACTCGGAGTGCACACGTCCGCGTACGAACCGCGCGAGTTCCGCGATCTCTCCCGCGGTGGCTCCGCCTCGGTTGGTGAGGGCGAGGGCGTGCTTCGTCGACAGGGACGCCCGCGAGCGCGGCAGCTTGAAGCCCTTGTGCAGCCCGGAGTGCTCGATGAGCCATGCGGCGCTGACCTTGACGTCGGTCTCGCGCGTGCTCGGGGCGGGCACGATGCCGTCGTAGACGGCGAGGGGGATGACGGTGTCGGGGTCGTCCTCAACAGACACGGGCCACCGCGGGCATTCCGCCGGCAGCGTGCGTGCGAAGGGGGCAGACACGATCGCGTTCTGGAAGAACGAGCCCGCGCTGTAGGTGTCGGGGTCGTCGTCGTCGAGCACCATGCCCTTGCGGGCACGCGTGGCGAGCACGGTGTCGCGGATCCACTCGAGAGACACGGATGCTGACGGGTCGAGTCCGAGCGCCTGACGCAGCTGCGCGCCCTGGACCTGAATCTGGCCGTGGCCGACGTCGGCGAGCTCGAGCGTCACCGAGAGGATCACGGCATCCCGCCTCGCGGCGGAGCCGTAGTGGGCCTTCAGGATCGACGTGCGGAAGCCGAGCTCGAGTTCGGCGGCAGGGACCGTCGAGACCTCGCCGGTCTCGTGGTCGAGCAGCTCGACCTCGACGAGGGTCTGCACGAGCTCCTGCCCGTACGCGCCGATGTTCTGGACGGGGGCGGCGCCGGTGGTGCCGGGAATGCCCGACATCGCCTCGATGCCCTGAAGTCCCTGTGCGACGGTGTAGGCGACGAGGTCGTCCCAGCTGTGGCCGGCCTGCACGCGCAGCCGCACGTATCCGTCGCGCGGCGAGTCGATCTTCTCGAGTCCGGACGTGCGGATGAGCACGACGGTGCCGTCGAACGGCTCGTCGCCTACGAGCAGGTTCGATCCGCCGCCCACGACGAGCCAGGGCTCACCCGCATCCCACACGTCGCGGAGGGTGTCGACGGCCTCGTCGAATGTGCGCGCCTCGACCATCCGGGCGGGCTGCGCGCCGACGCGCAGCGTCGTCAGCTGCGAGAGAGGGACGGGAGCGATCTCTGCCATCGTCACGCTGCCGCGCGCACGCGCACCTGCGCCTTGCCGAGCACGACGGTGTCGCCGTGGGAGACGGTGAGGTCGACGCGCAGCGCCTCGTCGTCGACCGCGCCGATCTTGGCCACGACGGTCAGTTCGGCGCCGTTCTCGGCGTCGACGACGACGGGTCGCGTGAAGCGCACGCCGTACTCGAGGATGCGGCCGCTGTCGCCGAGCCATTCGACGATCGTCTCGACGGCGATGCCCATCGTGAGCATGCCGTGCGCCAGGACGCCGGGCAGGCCGACGCGCTGGGCGACGTCGTCGCGGTAGTGGATGGGGTTGAAGTCGCCCGAAGCGCCCGCGTAGCGCACGAGCGACTCGCGCGTGAGGTGGACGGTGCGCTCGGCGACGATCGCGCCGACTTCGATGGACGTCATTCCTCGCCTCCGATCAGCAGCACGGAGATGGCGGTGACGACGTGTGCGCCCGCGGCATCCGTGATCTCGGCTTCGCTCGTCACCATGGCCCCTTTGCCGAAGGCGCGCACGTTGGTCACTTGGAGACGGGCGGTGAGTTCGTCGCCGGCGACGATGGGACGCGTGTAGCGGAAGCGCTGCTCGGCGTGGACCGTGCGCTCCAGGGCGATGCCTGAGTCGGGCTCGCTCAGCAGCTGCTGAAGGGTGAGGTCCTGCACGACCATCGCGAAGGTCGGAGGGGCGACCACGTCGGCGTAGCCGAGGGCCTGCGCGGCGGCGGGGTCGGTGTGCTGAGGATCGGTCGCGAAGACCGCGCGTGCGAACTCGCGCACTTTCTCACGTCCGACGAGGTACGGCGGCGTCGGCGGAAACTCACGGCCGACCAGGTCAGGGTTCACTGGCACCCTGCAATCCTATCGAGCCGATGTGCGGGCGGGCCGGGTGCGGCGGATGCCGCGGGGCTCACCGCGAGCGAGCGCGCCACGCCTTGACGGCGAGCTGTGCGGCGATGAAGGTCAGGAAGGCGGCGAACAGCACGTTGGCGGCGAACGGATCGAGGAGCGTCGCGATCCACGCGCCGAGCGCCGTGGTCGTGCACGCGGCGACGCCGATGAGCGCGGCGGCGGGCAGGTCGACGTTGCGTCGGCGGATGTTTCCCACGGTGCCGGAGATCGCGGTGGGGATCATCATGAGCAGCGACGTGCCTTTGGCGACGAGGTCGCTCGTGCCGAACAGGAACATGAGCGCGGGCACGACGATGACGCCGCCGCCGACGCCGAGCAGACCCGCCATGATGCCGGTGAACAGGCCGAGCCCGGCGAGCGCGACGACGACCAGCACGGTGAGTTCGAGTTCGGCGTCGCGTGAGGGGACCACGACGAACAGCATCACGATCACGACCAGGAGGAATCCGATGAAGCCCCACCGCAGCGCGTTCTGCGGGAGTCGCGCCAGGAGCCACGTGCCGATCTGAGCGCCGACGACGGCGCCGGCGGCGAGGATGAGCGCGGGGATCCAGGCGACGGAGCCGTGCACGGCGTAGGAGACGACCCCGACGGTTGCGGTGGGCACGATGGCGGCGAGCGACGTGCCGGCCGCGAGGCGCTGCTCGAAGCGGAGGAAGAGGAGGAGCAGGGGAACGATGACGGTGCCGCCGCCCACGCCGAACAGGCCGGAGAGCAGTCCCGCGGCGAGGCCGATCGCGATGCACGTGATGACGAAGCGGGGCGTGATCGCCCGTTCGCGGGCGGTCACGCGTCGTGCTCCGCAGCCTTCTCCTGCCCGCCGCGCGCCGCGGGCGCGTCGGCCTCGACCTCCGCCGCGTCCGTGGCCACGGCGACCTGGGCCGCCTCCGCCTCCGTCGCATCGGGGTTCGCCACTGGCTCCCCTGCCGCCGGCTCAGTGGCGATGTCGTCGTCGGTCGCGGCCTTCTCGAACTGCGAGCGGTAGAGGCGCCAGTACGCGCCCTGCGCCGCGATGAGCTCGTCGTGCGTGCCCTTCTCGACGATGTCGCCGTGCTCCATCACGAGGATGAGGTCGGCGTCGCGGATCGTCGAGAGGCGGTGTGCGATCACGAACGATGTCCGTCCTTCGCGCAGCGCCGACATCGCGTGCTGCAGGAGCAGCTCCGTGCGGGTGTCGACGGAGCTCGTGGCCTCGTCGAGGATCAGCACGGCCGGCTGCGCGACGAACGCGCGTGCGATGGTGATCAGCTGCTTCTCACCGGCCGAGACGTTCGCGGCGTCCTCGTCGAGCACGGTGTCGTACCCGTCGGGCAGGGAGTGCACGAACCGGTCGACGCGGGTGGCGACGGCGGCCTCGACGATCTCTTCGTCCGTGGCCGACTCCTTGCCGTAGCGGATGTTGTCGCGGATGGTGCCCGCGAACAGCCACGGATCCTGAAGCACCATGCCGGTCCGGGAGCGGACGTCGTCGCGCGTCAGCTCGGCGATGTCCTGCCCGTCGAGAAGGATGCGGCCGCGGTCGAGCTCGTAGAACCTCATGAGCAGGTTGACGAGCGTCGTCTTGCCGGCGCCGGTGGGGCCGACGATCGCGACGGTCTGCCCGGGCTCGACGCGGAAGGACAGGTCGCGGATGAGCGGCTTGTCGGGCGAGTACGAGAAGGCGACGTGCTCGAACTCGATCACTCCGCTTCCGTCGACGGGTGCCGGTGCGTCTTCGGCATCCGGTTCCTGCTCGTCTTCGTCGAGCAGGTGGAACACGCGCTCGGCGGATGCCGTGCCCGACTGCACGACGGCCGCCATGCCACCCAGCTCCGACAGCGGCTGGGTGAACTGCTGCGAGTACTGGATGAACGCCTGCACGTCTCCGAGCCGCAGCTGGCCGGAGGCGACCATGAGCCCGCCGAGCACCGCGATGCCGACGTAGGTGAGGCTGCCGATGAACATCATCGACGGCATCATGAGGCCCGACAGGAACTGTGCCTTGAACGACGCCTGGTAGAGCTCCTCGTTCTCCTCCTGGAACTTCTCCCGCGCATCTTCTTCGCGGCCGTAGACCCGCACGAGGGCGTGGCCGGAGAACGACTCCTCGACGCGGGCGTTCAGTCGGCCGACCTTCTGCCACTGCGCGGCGAACGCCTTCTGCGAGCGCGGGCCGATGACGCCGAAGATGACGCCCATGAGCGGAAGGGCGACGAGCGCGACGATCGCGAGCTGCCACGAGATCGAGAACATCATGATGAGCACGCCGACGACCGTGAGGATATTGGTGACGGCGGTGGACAGCGCCTGCTGCATCGTCTGGGTGATGTTGTCGATGTCGTTGGTGACGCGCGAGATCAGCTCGCCGCGCTGCACGCGGTCGAAGTAAGCGAGCGGCAGGCGGTTGATCTTCGCCTCGACGTCTTCGCGCAGGCGCCACATGGCGCGCACCATGATGATGTTGATGACGTAGCCCTGCAGCCAGGTGAGGACGGCGGAGATCACATAGATCGAGAGCACGCCGACGACGACCCACCGCAGGCTGTCGAAGTCGACGCCCGCGCCCACCTGGAAGTCGCGCATGGCGGCGACCATGTTGGCGAGGTCGGTCTGGCCCGCGCCGCGCAGCGCCTCCACGACCTGCTCCTGGCTCGTTCCCGCGGGGAACTGCTCGCCGAGGGCGCGCGAGACGACTCCCTGGAAGATGAGGTTGGTGGCCTCACCGAGAACCTTCGGTGCGATGACGGCGAGCACCACGCCGATCGCGCCGAGGCACGAGACGAACGCGAACGCCCACTTGTGGGGTCCGAGCAGCCCGATCATGCGGGCGAAGCTCTTGCCGAAGTCGGCGGCCTTGCCGGGAGCGACCGAGTCCCAGTCCCCCGAGCTCAGTCGTGCCTGCTCGGCGCGCTCGGCGTCGAGCCGCTCTTCTTCTGTCATCGTCTGGTCGCTCATGCGTCCACTCCCAGCTGCGATTCGACGATCTCGCGGTAGGTCTCATTGCCGGCGAGCAGCTCTTCATGCGTGCCGAGGCCGACCATGCGGCCGTCGTCGAGCACGACGATGCGGTCGGCGTCGGTGATGGTCGACACCCGCTGGGCGACCACGATCTTCGTGACGTTCGGGAGCTCCCTCCACAGCGCCTGTCTCAAATGGGCGTCGGTGGCGACGTCAAGCGCCGAGAACGAGTCATCGAAGATCAGGATGTCGGGCTGGTGCACGATGGCCCGGGCGATGGCGAGCCGCTGCCGCTGCCCGCCCGACACGTTCGTGCCGCCCTGGGAGATGCGTGCGTCGAGCCCGCCCTCCATCTCAGCGACGAACTCTCGCCCCTGTGCGATCTCGAGGGCGCGCCACAGCTCCTCGTCGGTGGCCTCCTCGCGTCCGAAACGGAGGTTGGATGCGACGGTGCCCGTGAACAGGAACGCCCGCTGCGGGACGTACCCGATGCCGCGCCACAGCCGGTCGAGGTCGGCGTGGCGCACGTCGACGCCCGCGACACGGACGGTGCCGCCGGTGACGTCGAAGAGCCGCGGGATGAGCTGGACGAGGGTCGTCTTGCCGGAGCCGGTGGATCCGACGATGGCGACCGTCTCCCCCGGCTCGGCCCGGAAGCTGAGGCCCGCGAGCACAGGCTCCTCGGCGCCCGGGTAGGTGAACGACACATCGTCGAACTCGACGCTGCCGGGCGTCGGGAACTCGGAGACGGGGCTCGCGGGGCGGGTGAGCTGGTCGTCGGAGTCGAGCACCTCGCCGATGCGGTCGGCCGACACGGCGGCGCGCGGGATCATGATCGTCATGAAGGTGGCCATCAGGACGCCCATGAGGATCTGACCCACGTACTGCATGAATGCGAACAGGGTGCCGATCTGTACGCCGCCCAGATCGACCTGGATGCCGCCGAACCAGATGACTCCGACGACCGTGACGTTGAGCACGAGCATCGCGAGCGGGAACATCAGGACGAACAGCGATCCGACCTTGCGGCCGACGATCATGATGTCGGTGTTGGCGACGCGGAACCGCGCCTCCTCGATGCGCTCCCGCACGAAGGCGCGAACGACGCGCACGCCGGTGAGCTGCTCGCGCATGACGCGGTTGACGGTGTCGAGCCGGTGCTGGTACTGCCGGAACAGCGGCACCATACGGCTGATGATGAGGCCGGCGACGATCAGGAGCGCCGGCACGGAGACGCCGATGAGCCAGCTCAGCCCGACATCCTGACGCAGCGCCATGATGATGCCGCCGATGGCCAGGAGCGGAGCGGTGACGAGCATGGTCGCGCCCATCATGGCGAGCATCTGCACCTGCTGCACGTCGTTCGTGTTGCGTGTGATGAGGGTGCCGGCGCCGAACCGCGACACCTCGCGCTCGGAGAAGCCGCCGACCTTCTCGAAGACGTCGCGGCGGATGTCGCGGCCGGCGCTCATGGCGGCGCGCGCCGCGAAGAACGTCGCGATGACGGATGCCACGATCTGTCCGAGCGCGACGCCCAGCATAAGCACGCCGTGCGACCAGATGTAGCCGACGTCACCGCGGGTGACGCCGTTGTCGATGATGTCGGCGTTGAGTCGCGGCAGGAACAGCGACGCCATCGCGGAGGCGAACTGGAAGACCAGTACGCCCAGCAGCCACCATCGGTAAGTCTTCAGGTAGCGCACCAGCAGTTTGCCGAGCATGATGAGGGCCTCCCGTGCCTCGCAGAACGGTTCATGCTAACGCCGACCTCCGACACGCACAGGGCGCATCCCCCACTGTTCGCTGTCAGCATTCAAGCGCAGTCGCATCGCCGCGTCGTCGCGCCTCTAGAGTGGGCCCGTGACGAGGGCATCGAAGGCTTCGAAGGCACCCCGACCTGGGGGCTGGCAGCGCTGGCACTTCTTCGCGATCGCGGCCGCGGGAGTCGCCGTCATCGGCGGCGTATGGGGCGTGCTCGCGGGCGGCGGCCCTCAGCCTGCCGCTCCGACGCCGTCACCCACCGCGACCGTCACCGCCACGACGAGCGTCACGCCCGCGCCCTGAGCCGCGTCACGCCCGGCACACGGTTCGCACCGGCCGCAGCCGCGCCACACCGGCCACCGAGGTCGTCCCCCGGTGGCCGGCGCTGCTGTGTGGCCGTGTGTTGCGTGTGTGGCTCAGGCCACGCGCGACGTCGACGCCGTGCGACTCCAGGCGCCATCGAACACGCGCCGGTGCGGCGTCGGATCGAACAGCCCGCCCGGGCAGACGACCGAGACACGGAACGTCTCGGACGCTCGGTCGGCGAACCACTCCGCTTCGCGGTCGACCTGCTCATAGACGCGAGCAGTCAGCAGTTCGCTGTTGTCGTGGTCCGGGCAGCGGAACACCGCCGGCACAAGCGTGACATCGCTCATCGAATCCCCCCAGTGATCGATGCAGCGGGACCCCCATCCCGCAGATCAAGAGATATCAAAGAGCGGGGCCTGCCCGCAACAGTGCGATGTCAGAAGGTGGCGGTGTCGGGGTCGGCGCCCACGCGCAGGCCACGGTCGAGGCCGTCGATGGCCGCCATCTCGTCGGCGGTGAGCTCGAACCCGAACACGTCGAGGTTCTGGCGGATGCGCTCCGGAGTCGACGACTTCGGGAACACGATGATGCCCTGCTGCAGGTGCCAGCGGATGACGACCTGCGCCGGCGTCACGCCGTGCGCGGCCGCGGCATCCGCGATCGGCTGCTCCGAGAACAGCTCGTACTTGCCCTGACCGAGCGGGCCCCACGCCTCGGTGCGGATGCCGTGCGACTCGCCGAATGCGCGCAGCTCACGCTGGGCGAACGCGGGGTGCAGCTCGATCTGGTTGACGACCGGGACGGTCTCGGTCTCGGCCAGCAGACGCTCGAGGTGCGGGCGGTGGAAGTTGGAGACGCCGATCGAGCGGGTGAGGCCCTCGGCGCGCAGCTGCTCCATCGTCTGCCACGACGCGACGTAGCGGTCGAGGTCGGGGCGCGGCCAGTGGATGAGGTACAGGTCGACATAGTCGAGCCCGAGCTTCCCGAGGCTCTCGGCGATCGCGGCGCGGACGGTGTCGGTGCCCTGCTCCGAGTTCCACAGCTTCGTCGTGATGAACAGCTCGTCACGGGCGATGCCGCTCGCGGCGATCGCGCGGCCGACCCCTTCCTCGTTGCCGTAGATGGCGGCGGTGTCGATGTGACGGTAGCCGGCGGCGAGCGCCTCCGAGACGATGCGCTCCGTCTCTGCCGGGTCGACCTTGAAGACGCCGAAGCCGAGCTGAGGGATCGTGTTTCCGTCGTTGAGCGTGATGTGAGGAATCGTCATCCCTCTAGCCTCCCACCTGCCGCCGGGCGCTGCGCACCGGTGAAGCGGATGCCGTGTCCGGCGCGCGCATTCCGCGGCCCGAATGCGCAGGCCTAATTGCGACGCCGTGTGACGTCAACGACCTTCCCTTGCGGGCGGCCTCGGGTTATCCTCGCGCGGCTGGAGCGTGAGCGGCCCCGTCCGGGGCTGAAGCGACGGGGGTCGGCCCCCGCGTCCGCCTCGCTCACGCGGTGGCTCCGACGGGTGGGGGATTTCGTCGGGGCCACCGGCGTGTACGGGGTGCGGGCCCGCACCCCCGGGGTGTCAGGCCCTGCGGTACGTCGACGCCATCGGGCAGTCGAACGGGTCGCGCGCAGCGAGGCCGACGCGGTTGAGGTAGTCGATGACGATGCCGTATGAGCGCCAGAGGCTCGTCTCGGTGTACGGGACGTCGAGCGCGCGGCACTGGTCGATGACGATGTCGCGGGCGCGGGACAGCGAGGGGCGCGGCATGTTCGGGAACAGGTGGTGCTCGATCTGGTAGTTCAGGCCGCCCATGAGCCAGGTGGCCCACCATCCGCCCCGGATGTTGCGCGACGTGCGCACCTGCTTGCTGAAGAAGTCGAGCTTCGCGTCGGGCGCGATGACCGGCATGCCCTTGTGGTTGGGAGCGAACGACGCGCCCATGTAGACGCCGAAGACGGCGAGCTGCACGCCGAGGAACGCGAAGGCCATGCCGAGCGGCAGGAAGACGAAGACGGGGGCCACGAAGATCGCGAAGCGGGTGAGGAGCAGCGTCAGTTCGGTGCCGCGGTGGTCGACCTTGCCGCGCCCGAGGACGTGGCGGAAGGCGTGGGCGTGGAGGTTCGCGCCCTCGAGGGTCAGGAGCGGGAAGAACAGCCAGCCCTGCTTGCGCGTGATGAGCCGCTGCAGACCGCGGGCCTTGACGGCATCCGCGTCGAGGAAGGAGATCGTGTCGACTTCGATGTCGGGATCCTTGCCCACCTTGTTGGGATTGGCGTGGTGGCGCGTGTGCTTGTTCGTCCACCAGGAGTAGCTGAGGCCGACGATGCCGTTGGCGAGCACGCGGGCGAGGCGGTCGTTGGCGGGGCCCGAGCTGAGGATCTGCCGGTGCGCGGCCTCGTGTGCGAGGAACGCGACCTGCGTCAGCAGGATGCCGAGGGCGCCGGCCATGAGCAGCTGGAACCAGCTGTCGCCGAGGAGGATGAAACCCGTGATCACGCCGCCGAATGCGAGCGCGAGGGCGATGCCGACGAGGGCATAGAAGCCGGTGGCCCGACGGAGCAGACCGGTCTCGCGCACGACCTGGGACACGTCGGTGAACGCTCGGGCGATGGGCGGGAAGTCTGCGGTGCCGGCGTAAGTCTGGCGTACGGGGCCGAGTCGTGCTTCGAGAGCGGTGGAGGAGATGTGAGCACCTGCTTCGGATCGGAAGGCCCCGATCCTTCGTCGCATCGGGTCCGTCTGGCTGGAGAGCCGCTAAGCCAAAGGCGGATGCCGATCGCTGCTGCCCACACTACGCACCCGTGTATGAACGCGACGGAATGCGTGGGCGACTGCCAGCAGAGCCACAGGTGTTCGACAGGTGCGGGTGCGGGCCTGGGGTCGCGGAGACGACGAACGGCCGGGACCCCGAAGGATCCCGGCCGTCGTGAGCAAGTCTCAGAGCGCGCGAATGTTCGCGGCCTGCATCCCCTTGGGTCCGCGCTCAGCGTCGAACTCCACCTTCTGCGCCTCGCGCAGCTCCTTGAAGCCGTCGCCGGCGATCGCCGAGAAGTGGGCGAACAGGTCGGCGGAGCCGTCATCGGGAGCGATGAAGCCGTAGCCCTTCTCGGAGTTGAACCATTTCACGGTGCCAGTGGCCATCGTGTCTTTCCTTCTGTTGTTCGTTGGCCGCCGTGGCGACCGTGGGTGCCGCGACGACAGGTGCGTCGCAGACGAGTGTTGCCGCGGTGAACACAGAGGTCGAGACTTTCGACGGATCCTGGGTGGCGGCGAATCGGTGGTCGAGCACGCCACGTCTGGTCTCTTCGGTGAGGCAGAGGATCGGGAATTGAACCGGCTCGAGTGAACCGCAAGCGTAGCATGCTCTGCACCGCGCTCACCTGCGAGCGACATGTGTGCGCGCCCGAACAGCCGCCACAGCGCGCCGTCGCCGCTAGTCCAGCTCGAGCGCGTTGCGCTTCGCGACCTCCCCCAGCCACCACAGGCTGGGCTTGGGGTGGCGCTCGAACGTCTCGCGGTCCCAGGCGATGAGCCCGAACGTCGGACGGAACGAGCCCCACTCGTAGTTGTCGAGCAGCGACCAGTGGAGGTAGCCGATGAGCGGGAGCCCGGCCTCGATCTCGGCGTGGAGGGCGCGCAGCGCGTCGCGCGTGTAATCGATGCGTCGCGCGTCGTCGGCGGTCGCGATGCCGTTCTCGGTCACGAAGACCGGGAGCCCCGTCAGATCGTGCGCGAGCCGTGCCGCTTCGGCGATCGCCGGCGGGTAGTACTCCCAGCCGGTGAGGGTCTGCTCGACGTCGTCCGGCGCCGGAAGCGGCCCGTCGAGCGTGACGCGGGTGCGGGTGTAGGCCTGCACGCCCACGAAGTCGTCGCCGCGCGAGGCCTCGAGAAAGATCGTCTCGCGCGGGTAGGCGTAGTCGCGCATCACTTCTTCGGCACCGGGGTCGGCGTAGAACTGCTGCGGCGCGACCGGCCAGCCGACCGGCACGCCCGTGGTGCGCACGAGCTCGACCGCGCGGTGGTGCGCCTGGATGATGTGCTCCGTGACGACGGGGTCAGGGCTCGGCAGCGACCCGGCCTGGATCTCCTGATTGCCCTCCTTGCCGGCGAAGATCATCGCGAGGATGTTGGGCTCGTTGATCGTGAAGACGTGGGATGCCGAGTGCAGCAGCGGCAGCGCAATCTCGACGAACCGCGTGAACCGGTCGACGCACGCAGGGTTGCGCCATCCTCCGTCGTCGGCGAACCAGCGGGGCGTCGTGAAGTGGTAGATCGTGATCGCGGGAGTAACGCCCAACTCGTGGCAGCAGTCGATGACCCGGCGGTAGTGATCGAGCGCGGCGCGCGACACCATGCCTTCGGCCGGCTCGATGCGCGACCATTCGAGCGAGAACCGGTAGGTGCCGAGGCCCGACTTCGCGAGCAGCTCGATGTCCTGGCGGAAGCGGTGGTAGCTGTCGGCGGCATCCCCTGACGGTTCTGCGAGGGTCGTGTCGGGCGCGACTTCGCGGGGCCACCAGTCGCTGTTGACGTTTCCGCCCTCGATCTGGTGGCCGGCTGTCGCCGCGCCCCACACGAAGCCGTCGGGGAAGGTGAGCAGTGTCATGGTGTCCTTTTCGGGGCTACTTGAGCCCGGTCATGGTGATGCCCTGCACGAAGTACCGCTGCAGGAAGAGGAACAGGATGAGGATGGGTGTGACCACCAGCACGGAGCCGGCCATCAGCAGCCCGTAATAGGTGCCGTTGGAGCCCACGGAGTACAGCGACAGCGCCACGGGGAGCGTGTACATCTGCTCGGTCTGAGCGACGACGAGCGGCCAGAGGAAGTTGTTCCACGAGCCGAGGAACGTCAGGATCGCGAGCGTCGCGATCGCCGGCCCGCACTGCGGCATGACGACGCGCAGGAAGATGCGGAACTCCCCCGCCCCGTCGATGCGGGCCGCCTCCAGCAGTGCGTCGGGCACGCCCAGGATGAACTGCCGCATGAGGAAGACGCCCAGCGGCCCGGCCAGGAACGGCAGGATGAGCGCGGGGTACGTGTTGACGAGCCCCATGTTCGCGACGAGGACGAACATGGGCACGAGCGTCACGACGCCCGGCACCATGAGCATCAGCAGCACGAGCCCGAACAGCACGCGCTTGCCGGGGAAGTCCAGCTTGGCGAGCGCATAGGCGACCATCGAGCAGAACACGATGTTGCCCGCGACCACCACGAGCGCCACCACGAGCGAGTTGAAGAAGAACTGCCCGTAGTCGAGCTGCGTCAGCCAGCGCGAGTAGTTGTCGAGCGTGGCCTGCTCGGGCCACCACGTGATGGGCCGCTGCAGCAGCTCGCCCTGCGTCTTGAAGCTGCCCAGCAGCATCCACAGGAACGGCATCAGCGTGATGATGAGGCCGATCGACAGGGCGATGTAGGTGGCGCCGCGCGACCACTCGATGCGTCGGCGAGGGCGGCGGGCGGGGCGCTCTGACTGCGCCTGCGGGGCGGCTTCGACGATCGTGGCCATGTCAGTTCTCCTTCGAGCGCAGCAGCCGGAACTGCACCGCCGACAGCGCGGCGATGAACGCGAACAGCACGTAGGCGGCAGCGGATGCCAGGGCGTAGTCGCCGTAGCCGAACTGGTTGTAGACGTAGTAGCTGATGGTGAGCGTCGAGTTGAGGGGTCCGCCCTGCGTCATGACGAACGGCTCCTCGAACACCTGCAGGAAGCCCACCGACAGCAGCACGGCGCCCAGCAGGAGCGTCGGCCGCATGAGGGGAAGGGTCATCCCGGTGAACCGGCGCCAGGCACCGGCCCCGTCGACCTCGGCAGCCTCGTACACGTCGCGCGGGATGGCCTGCAGCCCCGCGAGGAAGATGATCATGAGCGTGCCCATGTTGCGCCACGCGCCCATGGCGATGATCGACGGCATCGCCCAGAACGGGTCGTTGAGCCAGTCGGGCCCGTCGATCCCCACCCAGCTGAGCACCGTGTTCATGAGACCGGAGTCCTGCAGGATGAACCGCCACACGACGGCGACGGCAACGATCGATGTGACCACCGGCGTGTAGTACCCCACCCGGAAGAGGCCGCGGAATCGGTTGATGCCGGAGTTGAGCGCAACGGCCAGCAGCAGCCCGAGCGCCATAGTGAGCGGGATGCCGACGAGCACGAAGTAGAACGTGTTCACGATCGATTTGACGAACAGCTCGTCCTGGAAGAGCTCGACGAAGTTGTCGAACCCGATCACGTTGACGGAGAACGGCGAGCGGATGTCTTTGACCGCGAGGTCGGTGAACGACATCGCGAACGAGCCGACGAGCGGACCGAGCATGAACACCGCGAAGATCACGACGAACGGCACGGCGAACAGCCACGCGACGAGAGCTGTGCGCCGGCGCTGGGCGGCGAAGCCCTGCTTTCGCCCGTCGCGCCGGCCGGGGGTGCCGCCGGAGACGCGGGGGGCGTCTCCGGCGGCGGAGATGCTCGCCGCGGCTGCTGCACCGCCGGTGTCAGCGGTGCCCTGGCCTGCAAGCACCATGGGTGTTACCAGCCCGTCCCGAGCGACTCGGCCTTCGCCTCGATCGCGGAGGCGGCCTCTTCGGCGCTCGAGCCATTGGCCACCTTCTCCGCCTCGGTCTCGATGAACGCCGACATCTCGTCCCAGCTGGGCACCGACGGCGGGGCCACGGTGTCGTCGAGCTGCTCGCTCAGCACCGACACACGCTCATCCGACGCATACGGCTCGAGCGCGGATGTCACGGCGGGCAGGCCGCTCGTGAGGTCGAACCACGCCTTCTGCGTGTCTTCCTGCGCGAGCCAGCGGATGAGCTTCCAGGCGCCGTCGGCGTTCTTGGCGTCGGCGAAGACGCCGAGGTGACCGCCGCCGAGGTACGAGTCGTTGCCGTCGGCTCCCGCAGGAACCGGCACGGTGGCGACGTTCTTCTCGACCCACTCCGGGTCCTGCTGGTCGCCCAGCACGGAGATCATCCAGGGGCCGGAGATGAATGCGGGGTTGGAGCCGTCGGCGAACGACGACGTCTGCGCGTCGCCGTAGCCCGACATCGGCGCGAGGCCTTCGGTGAAGAAGGAGCCGTAGTACTCGAGGGCGTCCACGAGCGCGTCGTGGTCCCACTCGTATGCGTCGCCGGCGTCGTTGAGCACGTCGCCGCCGGCCTGTGCGTAGAACGGCAGGATGACCTGCGTCGAGTCCTCTGCGTCTCCCATGGGGAGCTGGATGCCGTACTCGGCGCCCGCGGCCTTGAAGCCCTCGGCGAAGGCGGTCAGCTCGTCCCACGTCGTGGGAGCGGACAGGCCCGCCTTCTCGGCGAGGTCGCTGCGGTAGTAGAGCACGCGCGTCTCGACGTACCACGGCACCGCATACGCCACGCCTTCGACCTCGACCGACTCAGCGGCGGTCTCGTTGAGGCTGTCCTCGTCGACGAGGCCATCCGGCACAGGAGCCAGGCCGCCGGCGGCGACCATCGACGGCAGCAGCGACGAGCCGATCATGATGGCATCCGGCACCGTTCCGGCGGCGACCGCCGTCTGGTACTTGGTCATGACGTCGGCCCACGGGATCGAGGTCACCGTGACGCTGGCGTCGGGGTTGTCCTCGATGAACGCTTCGGTGAAGTCGCCGAGGTTCTCGCCCTCTTCGCCCATCGCCCAGATCGTGATCTCCCCCGTGGCGGGCGAGTCATCGATCGCGTCGGCCGCGGGGCCTCCGTCGGTCGGTGCATCGTCGGCACGGCCGCAGCCGGCGAGGGTCAGCAGCCCGACGACGCCGATGGCGCCGATCGCGAGGGCTTTGCGTCCCGTCTTCATGTTTCCTCCTCATTGAGTCCGAGGCGTACAGTGGGCCTCGAGGCAAACAAACCTAGCGACTGCTCGCTTAGTTTGTTCACCATAAACTGAGACCGGAGTGCACGCAAGGGAGTAGCGCATGAAGGACGAAGACGTTAGCCAAGGCGCCGCGGATGCCGCCGGGAACCGAGCCGGCCGCCCCGATCTGCGCCGCGTGCGTGGTGACGAAAGGCGCAAGCGCATCCTCTCGACGGCTGTCGAGGTCTTCGGCGAACAGGGCTACCGCGGCACTTCTCTGCGCGAGATCGCACGCCGCGTCGGCATCTCGGACGCGGGACTCCTCCACCACTTCGGCTCGAAGACGGGCCTGCTGGCGGCGACGATCGCCGAGCGTGACGAACTCGACCGCCTTCGCCGCGAGGACGCCGAGGCGACGGGGGCGACCTTCGTCGACACGATGCGGGAGCAGGTAGCACGGAACGCCGCCTCCCCTGGCCTCGTCGCGCTGCACGTCGTGCTCTCAGCCGAGGCGACCGACCCGCAGCATCCGGCTCATGAGTCGTTCCGCGAGCGCTACCGCAGCATCCGCCATCAGGACGACGACGAGTTCGCGCGCCTGCAGGAGCGCGGCGAGCTGCGTCCCGATCTCGACCCCACGCGGCTCGGCCAGCTGGTGACGGCCATGATGGACGGCCTTCAGCTGCAGTGGCTGCTCGATCCGGAGCAGGTGGACATGGTCGGACTGTTCGACGACTTCCTGCGGCTGCTCAACATCCCCGTGCCGGCACAGGATGCCGCGGGCACGGAGAAGGGCGACGAGCTGGATTCGTGAGCGGCATCCGCCTGGTTGCTCGCGTGACTCACATTGCTCAACCAGCAGCCGGGTCGTGCAACACGAAGATGCTCACGCCCGCCACTCACTCCCGCCGATCCCCCACTGAACGCCCTCTGCGCGCCCGTAACTTCTTGCGTGTGTGTTGAGCGCGAGAGCGGTCAAGACGCGGCGCTGCGGTTTCGGGGCCGCAGCGTGCAGCTCGCCGGGGGGCGAGCCGTCGGCGGCGCGGAGAATCCCCCTCTCCCGCCGCCGGCGATGCCCCTCCGTCACCGGCCCGCTTCCGGCTGCCGGCTTCTGTCCCTTTACTCAGTGGGATTCCGGCGCAGCCCGCTGACGAGAAGGCCGACACCGACCAGTGCGAGCGGGACACCCAGCGGCCAGAACGAGACGTACGCGGGTCCACCCACCCCCTCCGGTCCATCGATGCCGCCATTCGCGAGGGGAAAGAAACAGGCACCGGCCACCAAGACCAGCACCGCGGCCAGCAGTATGCGCCCTTTTCGCATCGAAGCCCCCTTCGCCGGTAACGGATACGGCGCACTTGACCGGACCGCTGACGCACGTCGCACCCAAGTCGGGGACGAGATGCCGAGGCCAACTGTAGCGCGGCGCGCGTAGGACGGCAGTCTCTTCACGATCCGGTATCGGTGAGCTGCAGCACCTGCTCGCGCGAATATTCTGTGCCCGTGACCCAACGCAGAGCACCCCGCACTGCTGCGGCGGTCGCCGCCTTTGGAGCGCTCGCGGTGGCACTGAGCGCCTGCACACCTGGTATCCGCAGCGCAGTTCGCATAAACGCCGACGGAACTGTTGACTTCGCTGCCTGTGTTCCCGTGGAGGACGTCGAAGAGCTCCAGGCCGCGGCCTACCTGCATGGCGGCGAAGATGATGACATCGACTATTCGACCGAGTTCCAGCTAGCGGCTCCCGAGGTGCCGCGCCGACGCCGGATCCGGGCGGGTGGTCTTCACCCGCTTCGACCGTCGGGCGCCCTCGATCCCCGCGACCCGCATCAGCCGGGCGGTCTGATCCCGACCGATCACGATCCTCGCTCGTCGGGCCGCCTTCCACAGCTTGCGGACCCCGTAGACGCGGTAGTTCATCTCCCACAGCTCGACCAGCCGCGGGATCAGCTCCTCGTCCCG
>CALANM010000011.1 GCA_937926065.1 uncultured Microbacterium sp. | reverse complement strand
CGCCGCGCTGTCGAGCGTCGTCACCCAGCTCGAATCGGCGGCCGCGTGAGCGGTTTCCGGCGCGGCGTGCGTCTCGGCATCGACGTCGGCAAGGCGCGTGTCGGTGTGGCGCGCTGCGATCCCGACGGCATGCTGGCCGTTCCGGTGGAGACGGTGACCCGCGATGAGCGCACGGTGCAACGCATCGCCGAGCTCGCCACGGAACACGACGCCTTCGAAGTGCTTGTGGGTCTCCCCATCAGCCTCGGGGGGAACGACACCTCCTCAACCGCCGATGCGCGTGACGTGGCGGCTGAGATCGCGACGGCGACCCGCCTGCCGGTGCGTCTCGTCGATGAGCGGCTGAGCACCGTCTCGGCGCATGCGGCGCTCAGAAGTTCCGGCAGATCCCAGCGATCGTCTCGTAAGCTTGTCGATCAGGTCGCCGCTGTCGTCCTCCTTCAGCAGGCGATCGACGTCGAGAAGAGCACCGGCAACCCGCCCGGCGCCCTCACAGACCCTCCGGAGCGCCCCTGATGCCCGACACCCCGTCGCACGACGATCAGTTCGCCGACCTGTTCGGCCGACTCCCATCGCCGCCGCAGCGGGGTACCTCCTCGCCTTCCACTGCCGACGGCGCCACGCGGCCCGATGACGTCCCGGCGTCGCCGCCGCTCAGCCGGCGTGCCGCGCGTGAAGCGGCCGCTCGCGGCTCTGCGGCGACCGATTCGACGCCGGTGGCGGGGCCGGAGGCTGCGGCGGGCGACGACACGGAGTCCGTTCCCTCCACGGCCGCCGCCCCAGGGCGCGAGCCGCGCTCCCTTGCGACGGAGGAGTCAGGCGAACCTGGCCCCCGACGCACTCCAGCGACGATCGACGCGCTGTTCAGCGACGACCCCGCGTCGGCCGACGAGCGGGCGCGGGAGAAGAGCCATGAGCGCGACCGCCGCAAGAGCCGCATCGCCGGCTGGGTGGTGTTCGGCGTCGTGGTGGCCCTTATCGGCGGCCTCGTCGCGGGCGGCGCGTACGCCTGGGCTACTTACGAGGACAAGATCCGGGCGTTCATGGGCTGGGAGGAGCCGAAGGACTACGAGGAAGGTCTTGCACACGGAGAGGCGGTGGTCACGATCGTCGACGGCGACACGGGATCCACGATCTCCGACACCCTCTTCGAGGCAGGGGTCACGAAGACGGCCGACGCGTTCTATGCCTACCTCATCGACAACGGGCTGAATCCCACATTCCACCCGGGCGCCTACCAGCTCCAGCTGCAGATGACGTCCGAGGCCGCACTGGCCGCTCTCGAGGACCCCGCCAGCAAGCTCGAGAACACGGCGCAGCTGCGGGAGGGACTCACGGTCGACCAGACGCTGCCGTTGCTCGCGGAAGCGACGGGCATCCCGCTCAAGGACTTCGAGAAGGCCACGGCCGACCCGACCGCGTACGGGGTCGACTCTGACCGCCTCGAGGGATGGCTGTTCCCGGCGACCTACACGTTCGATCCCGGTGTCTCCGCCGAGTCCGTGATCCAGCGCCTCGTGAACCGCACTGTCGAGTCTCTCGACTCCGCGGGAGTTCCGGAGGAGAGGCGTCATGAGATCCTGACGATCGCGTCGATCATCGAGCGCGAGGCACGCTTCGAAGACGACTTCTTCAAGGTCTCGCGCGTCATCCAGAACCGGCTCGACCCCGCCAACCAGGAGACGCATGGCCTCCTGCAGATGGACTCGACCGCCCAGTACGGCTACGGCGAGATGCATGACGGCAGGGTCAGCTCTTCGGCCGAGGCGCTGGAAGACGACAACCCGTGGAACACGTACGTGCATGCAGGTCTGCCGAAGGGCCCTATCGCGAACCCGGGCGACCGCGCCATCGCGGCCGCGATGGATCCCGCGGACGGGCCGTGGCTGTACTTCGTGACCGTCGACCTCGACAGCGGCGAGACCGTGTTCACGAACACATACAGCGAGCATCTGCGCGCGGTCGAGCAGTGGCGCGCGTGGTGTGCCGACAACCCCGACTCCGGCTGCTGAGCGATGTCGGCTCGCATCCTCGAGGTGTGGGGCGACCCCATCGAGCACAGCCTGTCGCCTCAGCTGCACCGCGCGGCTTACGCACTGCTCGGCCTCGACTGGGAGTACGGCCGACGCCGCGTCGACGAAGCAGGATTCGCCGCTGAGCTGGCACGTCTCGGCCGGGAGCATCGTGGCCTCTCGTGCACGATGCCGCTCAAGGGGGTGGCCTTCGCCGCCTCGGAGGAACGCGACGCACGTGCCGAGGCGACTCGCGCTGTCAACACGCTTCTGCTGACCGACGGCCGCAGGCGAGGCTTCAACACGGATGTCGGCGGCATCGTGCGCGCCCTCGCCGACGCCGGCATCGTGCAGCTCGACGACGCGCGCATCGTCGGGGCGGGGGCCACCGCGACCTCCGCTCTCGTCGCGCTGTCGGAGCTCGGCGCCGTCCGGGTGGACGTCGTCGCCCGGCGGCCGGAGGCGGTCGCCCCGCTGGTCGAGCTGGGGGAGGGCCTCGGCGTGATCGTCACGGCCGTTCCGCTGACGACGGGAGGTCACGCGCCGCGCGGCGTGACCCTGTCGACGCTGCCGGGGGGTGCCACACTCGACCGCGGTGTCGCTGCCTCGCTGGCGGATGCCGGAGGCCTCCTCTTCGATGTGGTCTACGGACATCGGCCCACTCCGCTGGCCGTCGCCTGGCAGGCGGCAGGGCTTCCCGCCGTGAGCGGCGAGGGGATGCTCCTGCACCAGGCCGTGCTTCAGATCCGCGTGTTCGCGACCGGCTCCACGACCGACCCGCTGCCTGACGAGGCGGCGGTGGTGGCCGTCATGCGCCGTGCGCTCGTGGGAGGATAGTCGAATGCTCCGCGTGCTCACGGCCGGCGAATCGCACGGCCCCGAACTCGTCGCCCTCATGGAGGGACTCCCCGCCGGCGTCCCTGTCTCTCATGCCGCCATCCAGGCAGACCTGGCCCGCCGGAAGCTCGGCTACGGTCGCGGGTCGCGCATGAAATTCGAGGAAGACGAGCTGACGATCTCGGCCGGCGTCCGTCACGGCCTCAGTCTTGGCAGCCCGATCGCGCTGCGCGTCGGCAATACGGAGTGGCCGAAGTGGGTCGAGGTGATGAGCCCCGAACCGGTCGAGCTCACCGAGAAGTCCCGCGGGCGCGGCGCTCCGCTCACGCGCCCCCGCCCGGGACACGCCGACCTCGTGGGCATGCAGAAGTACGGCTTCGACGAGGCGCGCCCGATCCTGGAGCGCGCCAGCGCTCGCGAGACGGCCGCCCGCGTGGCTCTCGGCGCGATCGCCCGCTCTTTCCTGGGCGAACTGGGCATCCGCCTCGTCTCGCACACGCTGTCCATCGGTCCGGTGCAGGTGCCGGCCGGGTCGCCTGTGCCGACGCCGGACGACGTCGACGCGCTCGACGCCGACCCGCTGCGCTGCTTCGACGCGGCGACGAGCGCCGCGATGGTCGCTGAGGTGGACGCCGCTCGCAAAGACGGCGACACGCTGGGCGGCATCGTCGAGGTGCTCGCCTTCGGCCTTCCGCCGGGACTCGGCTCGCACGTGCAATGGGATCGCAGACTCGACGCGAAGCTCGCACAGGCCCTCATGAGCATCCAGGCGATCAAGGGCGTCGAGGTCGGCGACGGCTTCGAGACGACTCGCCGCCGCGGGTCGGCCGCTCACGACGAGCTGTTCGCGACCGAGCGGGGCATCGCCCGCGCCACCGACAAGGCGGGCGGCACCGAAGGCGGCATGTCGACGGGCACCGTCCTGCGCGTGCGGGCGGGGATGAAGCCCATCGCCACCGTTCCCCACGCGCTGCGCACGATCGATGTGTCCACGGGGGAGGCGGCGACCGCGCATCATCAGCGCTCCGACGTCTGCGCCGTGCCGGCTGCGGGTGTCGTCGCGGAGGCCATGGTCGCGATCGTGCTGGGCGACGTCGTCCTCGAGAAGTTCGGCGGGGACAGCGTCGCGGAGACGCGTCGCAACCTCGAGGGATACCTCGCGGCGATCCCGGAGAGCCTGGCCACCACCGCCGGCAGCGACGCCCTGCTCGGATGACCTCCGCGATCGTGCTGATCGGCCCGATGGGCGCCGGCAAGACGAGCATCGGAAAGCGCGTCGCGCGTGCACTGGGCGTGCCGTTCTCCGACAGCGACGCGGTCGTCGTGCGTGAGCACGGCCCGATCGAGTCGCTCTTCGCCGAGAAAGGCGAGGAGCATTTCCGCGCCCTCGAGCGCGACGCGGTCGCATCGTGTCTGGAGCGCGGGGGAGTGGTCGCGCTCGGCGGTGGCGCCGTGCTCGACCCTGACACCCAGCGCCTGCTGGCCCACCACCGCGTCGTGCTGCTGACCGTCGAGCCGCGCATCGTCGCGTCCCGTGTGCGGAGCACGAAGCGTCCGCTCCTGCAGGGCGGCGACGCCGTGCGTCGGTGGACCGAGCTCTACGAGCAGCGGCGCGAGATCTACGCGCGGCTCGCCGATGTGACGTTCGACACGTCACACGGCCCCCTGCAGGACATCGTCGACGACATCGCCGCCTGGGCGAGAGGAGAAGCATCGTGACTGACACGACCGTGATCACCGTCGCGGGGGAGCAGCCCTACGACATCACCGTGGGCCACGGCATCCTGCCGCTGCTGCGTGACGTGCTTCCCGCGGGAGCAGGCAAGGTGCTCATCGTGCACCCGCCGACACTGGCCGCCCAGGCAGAGGAGCTCCGCGTATCGCTCGGCGATGACCGGCAGGTGCTCCTGGCAGAGATCCCCGATGCGGAGCAGGGCAAGCGCGTGGAGGTCGCCGCGTTCTGCTGGCAGGTCATGGGACAGGCGGACTTCACGCGCACGGACGCCGTGGTCGGCTTCGGCGGCGGCGCGGTCACGGATCTGGCGGGCTTCGTCGCCGCGACGTGGCTGCGCGGGGTCGCGGTGGTCCACGTCCCCACGACGGTCCTGGGGATGGTCGATGCCGCCGTGGGCGGGAAGACCGGGATCAACACGTCGGAGGGCAAGAACCTCGTCGGTGCGTTCTGGCCGCCCCGCGCCGTGATCTGCGACCTCGACCTGCTCGACACGCTCTCCGAGCATGAGCGAGTCGCGGGGTTCGCCGAGGTCGTGAAGGCGGGCTTCATCTGGCATCCGGAGATCCTCGACCTCATCGAGGCCGACCCCAAGGCCGTCGTCGAGCCGCACAGCGATGCGTTCCGTCGGTGCATCGAGCTGGCCATCGATATGAAGGCACGCGTCGTGGGCGAAGACCTGCGCGAGGCCGGACTGCGCGAGGTGCTCAACTACGGACACACGCTGGGGCACGCGATCGAGCATGCGGAGCGCTACCGGTGGCGTCATGGGGCGGCGATCTCGGTGGGCATGCTGTTCGCCGCTGAGCTGTCTCGACTGGCCGGACGGCTCTCGGATGCCGCGGCGCAGCGTCATCGTGACATCTTGGAACTGCTGGGGCTGCCCACCACCTACCGTGCGGGCGCGTGGAGCCAGCTGCTGGCCACGATGCAGCGCGACAAGAAGGCGCGCGGGTCGATGTTGCGTTTCATCGTGCTCGACGACATCGCCAAGCCGACGGTGCTGCAGGCTCCGGACGAGTCGCTGCTGTTCGCGGCTTACCAGGAGGTCGCGGGCTGAGGGACGCTGGCGGGCGTCGACGGCCGGAAGGCTCGAGCCGATAGGGTTCTGACGTGACCACGCCTCGCCGAATCCTGCTCGTCAACGGTCCCAACCTGAACCTGCTGGGTACGCGCGAGCCCGACATCTACGGGCGCGAGACCCTCGCCGACGTCGAGGCGCTGGTCACCCGGGTGGCGGCCGAGCGCGGCTACGACGTGCGCGCCGTGCAGAGCAACCACGAGGGTGTGCTGATCGACTCGATCCACGCGGCTCGCGAGGACTGCTCAGGGATCGTCATCAATCCCGGCGGGCTGACCCACACGTCGGTCGTGCTGCGAGACGCCCTCAGCGGCGTCGGACTGCCCGTGGCGGAGGTGCACATCTCCGACGTCTACGCACGCGAGAAGTTCCGTCATCATTCCTACGTGCGCGATGTCGCACGCGTGCACGTCATCGGCGAGGGCGTCACCGGCTACGCCCGCGCGACGAGCGAGCTCATCGACGCGATCGAAAGCGTCGACGGCGCATGAGGCGCCTCGCGGGACGCGTCTGGACTGCCCCGCGGGCGTGAACGCCCGGCGCTTCCTTTAGAATCGACTGTCGGCCGTCGCGCGATCGCCGTGCCATCCCGGCCACCGAATCCCTCACCGAACGGAATCTCCACGCTCATGGCAACCACCGCAGACATCAAGAACGGCGTCGTCCTCAAGATCGACGGTCAGCTCTGGAGCGTCGTCGAGTTCCAGCACGTCAAGCCGGGCAAGGGCGGAGCATTCGTCCGCACGAAGCTCAAGAACGTGCTCACAGGCAAGGTCGTCGACAAGACCTACAACGCGGGCACGAAGATCGACATCGAGAACGTCGACCGCCGTGACTTCACCTACCTGTACAACGACGGCGACAGCTTCGTGTTCATGGACATGAGCGACTACGACCAGATCAACGTCCCGGCCGCCACCGTCGGCGACGCGGCGAACTTCCTGCTCGAGAACCAGCAGGTCACGATCGCGCTCAACAACGGGACGCCGCTGTATGTCGATCTTCCCGCCTCGGTCGTCCTCGAGATCACGTACACCGAGCCCGGCCTGCAGGGCGACCGCTCGTCGGCCGGCACCAAGCCGGCCACCGTCGAGACCGGCTACGAGATCCAGGTCCCGCTCTTCCTCGAGACCGGCACGAAGGTCAAGGTCGACACCCGCACGGGTGACTACCTCGGCCGAGTCAACTGAGGTGAGCGCCCGAAGCAAGGCGCGCAAGCGCGCCCTCGACATCCTCTACCAGAGCGACGTGCGCGGGGACGACCTCGCCTCGACGCTCGCCGCGGAGGCCAAGCGCGCTGCGAACGAGCCGGCCCGCGAGGCGTCCTGGCTGTACGCCCGTGAGATCGTCGACGGCATCATCGACAACCGCGAGGAGATCGACGAGCAGATCGTCACGCACGCACGCGACTGGAAGCTGGAGCGGATGCCCGCGGTCGACCGCGCCGTGCTGCGGATCGGCGTGTGGGAGATTCTCTTCAACGACGCGGTGCCCACCGCTGTCGCGATCGACGAGGCCGTCGAGCTCGCCAAGGAGCTCTCGACCGATGATTCAGGATCGTTCGTCCACGGGGTGCTGGCGCGCATCGCGCGGGCGAGCTGATCAGCCCCGATCGTCAACGACCCGGTCGAGCACGGCCGGCTCTCAGGCCAGGACGGTCGCCACCGCATAGACTCGTGGTGCCCGTCGAGGAGGTTCTACACGTGCGCATCACTGGACTCGGACATGCCGGAATGTTCATCGAGACGACCGGCGGAAGCATTCTCTGCGACCCGGTCATCGGCCCGAGCTTCTTCGGCTCCTGGTTTCCGTTCCCCGACAACCGCGCACTCGACTGGGAGCGCTTCGGGGCCGCCGACTTCCTCTACATCTCGCACCGGCACCGCGACCACTTCGATCCCGCGCTCCTGCGTCGCTACGTGCGCTCCGACATCCCCGTGCTGCTCCCTGAGTACCCGACCGACGACCTCGAGAACGACCTCCGCAATCTCGGCTACGAGAACATCGTCTACACCGAGGCCGGAGTCCCGCTCGAGTTCGGCGACATGCGGCTCATGGTCACGCCGCTGCGCGCGCCGAGCGACGGCCCTATCGGCGACTCGTCGCTGAGTGTGGAGGATCCGACCGCCAGCATTCTCAACCAGAACGACTCGCACCCGCTCGATCTCGAGAAGCTCCTCGGGTTCAGCAAGCCGGACGCGTACTTCACGCAGGTGTCGGGTGCCATCTGGTGGCCGATGGTCTACGACCTTCCGCAGGACGCGAAGCAGAACTTCGCCAAGCTCAAGCGCGACGCGCAGAACAAGCGCGCGATGTACTACATCGAGAAGGTCGACGCGCCGCACGTGTTCCCGATGGCGGGACCGCCGATGTTCCTCCGCGAGGAGCTCTTCCGCTTCAACGGCACGGGGCTTCAGGACGACTCGATCTTCACGGACCAGCGGGAGTTCCTCGCTCACATGCGGGAGCTGCGTCCTGAGCAGAAGGGCTACGAGTTCGTGCCGGGCACGCAGGTCGACATCGTCGACGGGCAGGTCTCGGTGACGCAGACCCTCTACACCGACGCCGAGATCGACCGGGTCTTCGACCGCAAGTGGGAGTACCTCGCCGAGCAGCGCGACTCGCGCCAGGACGAGATCCGCGCCGAGGAGGCGTCGCGTGCCGCGGTGCTCCCGCCGGCCGAGATGCTTCAGGCGATCAAGGAGTGGTGGGAGCCGCTTCTTCGGCGCGCGCGCACGATCCGCAACGGCGTGGGCGGCAACGTGCGGTTCCGCATCGGAGAGCTCGACATGGTGGTCGACTTCCCGAAGGCGAAGGTCCGTGAGTACGCGGGCGAGGAGTGCGTGTACTGGTACACGATCCCCGCAGACCTCGTGTCGACCAACATCGCCGATCACGAGATCGACTGGTCGAACTCCATCTTCCTGTCGATGCAGTTCGAGGTCGGACGAAGCGGCAAGTTCAACGAGTTCCTCACGACCTTCCTCAAGTGCCTGTCACGTGACCGCATCGAGTACGTCGAGAACTGGTATGCCGAGCAGTCCGACCAGACGGAGGATGCCGAGATCGGCGGCTGGACCGTGCAGCGTCGCTGCCCGCATCTGCGCGCCGACCTCACGAAGACGGGCAAGATCGAAGACGGCGTGCTGACCTGCTCGCTGCACGACTGGAAGTGGGATCTCGCGTCGGGCCGATGCCTCACGACGCAGGGCCACCCGATTCGGGCGTCGCGCACGAACGGGCACGACGCAGCGCAGTCAGCGGAGATCTCCGCGGGCGCCGTGACGACGCAGCGCTGAAGACGAAGATCGGCCGGCCCCGGAAGGTAACGGCCGATCTTGGTCCGGATGCGAATCAGGCGGTCAGGGCGGCCGACCGCACCCGCGTCGCGAGGCGCACTGCGATATCGATGAGGGCGGCGAACAGGACGACGGCGACGCCCGCCACCACGAGCCACGCGCCGGCCTCCACGTCGAGGTCGGCGATGACGCCGACGAGCGGCACCACGATCGATGCGATCGCAAGCAGTGGCATGGCCACCAGCAGCACGGTCGCGAAGGTGCGCGAACCAGCGTGCGCGCGTCGTGCACGCAGCATCGTCCACGTCACGGCTGTCGCCATGAGCGGCAGCCACACGACGATGACCCATGACAGCACGGTGCCGGTGAAGGCCGCGAGCAGTCCGATGACGGCGATCGCGACCGTGGGTGGGTCGACGCGACCGATGGCGCGCACATTGAGGCCGATGAGGACGGCCACCGTGAAGAAGCAGGCGAGACCGACGACGACAGCGGAGGTGAGGTATCGCTCACTGGTCCAAGAGCCGCTGAGCGCGGTGTAGCCGTAGTAGGTGAACACGACCGCTGCGGCCCAGAGGACGCCGGCGACGGCGGAGAGAGCTCCGAGGTGGCGGGAGAAGAACAACGACACAGTGCTTCCTTTCGATGGAACGGATGTGAGGAGGGATGCCACGAGGCGCGGCTCGCCGAAGCGCGCCAGAGTTCGGCGTTCGGCGGTCTCGCGGTCGATGCCGAGCGATTCGAGTCGCTCGACGGCGCTGTAGAGGTGATCGGCGATCTCGTCGAGGAGATCGTGGCGATCCCGCCGAGTGCGGAGGCGACCGTCGAGGACGCTCAGATACTCGGTGATCAGGCCGTCTGCGGCCACGGGTTCCTCCTCAGGACGGATTCGACGGCCTCTGCGAACTCGCGCCAGCCCCGGCGGCGTTCTGCGAGCTTCGCTTCGCCTTGTGTGGTGAGGGAGTAGAGCTTGCGGCGTCGCCCGGACGCCTCCGACCACTCGTGCTGCAGGAGGCCCGCCCGCTCAAGGCGGTGGAGGACCGGGTACACGGTGCCTTCGGCGAGATCGAACGTGCCCTCGCTGCGCGTCCTCAGCCCTTCGATGACGCCGTACCCATGAATGGGACCCGACGACACCACGGCGAGCACGAGCAGATCGAGGTGGCCTTTGAGTGCTTCTGCGTTCACACCTAGTGATGCTAGGCCTAGTGTTGCTAGGTGTCAACCATCGCGCTGACCGCGTCCGGACGGGGAGGTCGTTCCGCTAGGCTGGAGCCGTATCCAGCAACCTTTAACCCCGTCCTGTGAGGCGGAGAAGGGAGCGGCGACATGAGCATGCCCGGCGATCCGCCGAGTGAGCAGCCTCACGCTGCCACGTCACGCACCGTTCTGCACAGCGCCGACATCGCCCGCGCATTGACTCGGATCTCACACGAGATCCTCGAGTCCAACAGGGGCCCCGAGAACCTGGTGCTTCTCGGCATTCCGACGCGCGGCGTCGCCCTCGCCGAGCGCATCGGCTCGCTCATCAGCGAGTTCTCAGGCACGACCGTCCCCGTGGGGTCGCTCGACGTCACGATGTATCGTGACGATCTTCACCGGAACCCCACCCGGACGCCGCAGCCGACGCAGATTCCAGCGGGCGGCATCGACAGCCGGACCGTCGTCCTCGTCGACGACGTCCTGTTCTCGGGGCGCTCCATCCGGGCGGCCCTCGACGCCTTGAACGACATCGGGCGCCCCTCGGTCGTGCGCCTCGCGATCCTCGTGGATCGCGGGCACCGCGAGCTTCCGATCCGTCCCGATTTCGTGGGGAAGAACCTTCCCAGCGCCCGTGACGAGCGCGTCAACGTCCGCCTGGACGCGGTCGACGGCGTCGAGGAGGTGACGATCGGCTGATGAGGCACCTGCTCGACACCAAGACACTCGATCGCGCACAGGCGCTGCGCATCCTCGATGTTGCCGAGGACATGCGCGACACGCAGTCGCGCGAGATCCGCAAGCTTCCGACCCTTCGCGGCAGGACCGTCGTGAACCTCTTCTTCGAGGACTCCACCCGCACGCGAATCTCCTTCGAGGCCGCAGCCAAGCGACTCTCCGCCGACGTCATCAACTTCTCCGCGAAGGGCTCGTCGGTCTCGAAGGGGGAGTCGCTGCAGGACACGGCCCAGACGCTTCAGGCAATGGGTGCGGATGCCGTCGTGATCCGCCACGGCGCGTCCGGCGCGCCGCACACGCTCGCGACGAGCGGCTGGATCTCGGCCGGTGTCGTCAACGCCGGCGACGGCACGCACGAGCACCCGACGCAGGCGCTCCTCGACGCCTTCACGCTGCGCAAGCGGACGTTCGGCGACGACAGCCGCGGTCGCGATCTCTCCGGCCTGCACGTCGCGATCGTCGGCGATGTGCTGCACTCTCGCGTGGCGCGCTCGAATGTGTGGCTGCTGACGACGCTCGGCGCCCGCGTCACGCTCGTCGCTCCGCCCACGCTCGTGCCGCAGGATGTCTCGGCATGGCCTGCCGCCGTCGTGTACGACCTCGACGAGGCGGTCGCCGCCGCTCCGGACGCTGTCATGATGCTGAGAATCCAGCTCGAGCGCATGAACGCGGCGTATTTCCCTACTGAACGGGAGTATTCGCGTCGCTGGGGTCTCGACTCCGAGCGCCTGGCCTCTCTTCCGCGCGATAGCATTGTCATGCACCCCGGCCCGATGAACCGTGGCCTGGAGATCTCCGCCGACGCCGCCGATTCACCGCGGTCGACCGTGCTCGAGCAAGTCGCGAACGGAGTCTCGGTGCGCATGGCGGTCCTCTACCTGCTGCTGGCAGGGGAGCGTGCCGACGAGACCGAGGAGAACGTCCGATGAGCACCCGCACGAGCGCGCACGAGACGATCCTCATCAAGGGCGCGCGCATCCAGGGCGGCGACCCCGCCGACATCGTGATCGCAGACGGCGTCATCCAAGAAGTCGGCGCCGGGCTCCACCGCGCGGGCGCCGCCGTCGTCGACGCCGACGGCCTCATCGCTCTTCCCGGACTGGTCGATCTGCACACTCACCTCCGCGAACCCGGCTACGAGGCCTCGGAGACGATCCTGACCGGATCGCGGGCGGCCGCGGCCGGCGGATACACGACGGTCTTCGCGATGCCGAACACTTCGCCGGTCGCCGACACCGCCGGTGTGGTCGAGCAGGAGCTCGCGCTCGGCGAGGCGGCCGGGTACGTCCACGTGCAGCCGATCGGCGCCGTCACGGTCGGGCAGAAGGGCGAGCGGCTCGCGGAGCTCGGGGCGATGGCCTCCTCCCGTGCGCGCGTGCGCGTCTTCAGTGACGACGGCTTCTGCGTGTTCGATCCGCTCATCATGCGGCGTGCGCTCGAGTACGTGAAGGCGTTCGACGGCGTCGTCGCCCAGCACGCACAGGATCCTCGGCTCACCGAAGGCGCGCAGATGAACGAGGGCACCGTGTCGGCCGAGCTCGGTCTGGCCGGCTGGCCCGCCGTCGCCGAAGAGTCGATCATCGCGCGCGACATCCTGCTCGCCGAGCACGTCGGATCACGGCTGCACGTGTGTCACCTCTCGACGGCCGGATCCGTCGACATCATCCGCTGGGCCAAGCGCCGCGGTGTGAACGTGACGGCCGAGGTGACCCCGCATCATCTGCTCCTTACGGAGGAGCTCGTGCGGGGCTACGACGCGCGCTACAAGGTCAACCCGCCGCTGCGTCGCGACGAAGACGTGCAGGCGGTGCGCGAAGGCCTCGCCGACGGCACGATCGACATCGTCGCGACCGACCATGCGCCACACCCCGCCGAAGCCAAGTCGTGCGAGTGGCAGGCCGCGGCCAACGGCATGGTCGGGCTCGAGTCGGCACTGCGCGTCGTGCAGCAGGCCGTCGTCGACACCGGGATGCTCGGATGGGACGACGTCGCCCGTGTCATGTCGGCGGCGCCGGCGCGCATCGGGCGGCTGTCGGATGCCGGCACCGGTCTGGTCGCCGGCGCCCCGGCCTCGCTCACGCTGTACGACCCGTCGCCGGTGCGCGCGTTCACACGCGACGACCTGCGCGGGCGCAGCGTCAACTCGCCCTACCTCGGCCGCGAGCTCCCGGGAGAGGTGCGGTGGACGTTCTTCCGCGGCACCGCCACGGTCGTCGACGGCGCCGTCGTCGAGGCGCCGGCATCGCGACGGGAGGTCGCCTCATGACCCGTGAGATCGCCCTGCTCATCCTCGTCGCGTTCACGGCCGTGCTGCTCGGCCTCGGCGTCTGGTCGTGGCGACGACGAGCGCGCCGCGACGCCGCGCTCGTGGCGCCGGTGGGCGACGTCCCGGCAGACGCCGAGGTCGTCCTGCGCTTCACCGGGTTCTACGTCGCCACGACCCGGCACGACGAACCGCTCGAGCGTCTCGCGATCGACGGCCTCGCGTTCCGCTCGCGCGTCGACGGCGTCGTCACCGACCACGGCATCGCACTCGACCTGCCCGGTCGGCGCCGCCTGTTCATCGACACGGCGTCGATCATGACCGCCGAACGCGCGACCGTCACGATCGACCGCGTCGTCGAGAAGGGCGGACTCGCCCGGATCGACTGGCGCATCGACGCTGACACGATCGTCGACTCGTACTTCCGGCCGCAGGACACCACGGCGCGCGCCATCGTCGACGCCGTGTCCTCCACACTCTCCGCACAGACTTCGACCACCCCGACGGGAACCGACGCATGACCACCCCCTCCTTCTCACCGGCGCTCGACCCCGCTGTCCTCGTCCTCGAAGACGGCACGCGCCACCGCGGACGCGCATACGGCGCACGCGGCACGACTCTCGGCGAGGTCGTCTTCTCGACCGGCATGACCGGTTACCAGGAGACGCTCACCGACCCCTCCTACGCGGGCCAGATCGTGCTGCAGACGGCACCGCACATCGGCAACACCGGCATGAACGACGAAGACCCTGAGTCGCGTCGCGTCTGGGTCGCCGGCTACATCGTGCGCGATCCTTCGCGCGTGGTCTCCAACTGGCGCGCCGAGGAGTCGCTCGACGAAGCCCTCACGCGCGACGGGATCGTCGGCATCAGCGGCATCGACACCCGTGCGGTCACGCGCATCCTCCGCTCGGCCGGCAGCATGCGCGGCGGCATCTTCTCGGGTGAAGCGGCGGCGCTCGATCCGGAGGAGCAGCTGCGCATCGTGCGCGAGGCGCCGCAGATGGCCGGACAGAACCTGTCCGCCGAGGTGTCGGTGACCGCCGCCGAGGTCACACGCGCCCCCGAGGGCGTCGAGCGGATCGGCAACCTGGCAGTGCTCGACCTCGGCGTGAAGCAGGCGACGGTCGACAACCTGGCCGCACGCGGCTTCGACGTCCACGTCCTGCCGCAGAGCGTCACGATCGAGCAGATCCGCGCTATCGAGCCGGTCGCGGTGTTCTATTCCAACGGCCCCGGCGACCCCGCGGCATCCGACGACCACGTCCAGCTGCTGCGCGCCGTGCTCGACGACCGCCTGCCGTTCTTCGGCATCTGCTTCGGCAACCAGCTGCTGGGGCGCGCCCTCGGCTTCGGCACCTACAAGCTGCCCTTCGGGCACCGCGGCATCAACCAGCCGGTACTCGACAAGGCCACCGGCCGCGTCGAGATCACGGCGCACAACCACGGCTTCGCGGTCGACGCGCCCGTCGAGGGCACCGTGGAAAGCCCGCACGGCTACGGCCGCGTCGAAGTGAGCCACGTCGGCCTCAACGACAACGTCGTCGAGGGTCTCCGCGCGCTCGACATCCCCGCCTTCTCGGTGCAGTACCACCCGGAGGCGGCCGCCGGGCCCCACGACGCCAACTACCTCTTTGACCGCTTCCGTGACCTCGTCGTCGCGAACCTGGAGAACACCAAGAATGCCTAAGCGCGACGACATCAAGAGCGTCCTCGTCATCGGGTCCGGCCCGATCGTCATCGGTCAGGCGTGCGAGTTCGACTACTCCGGCACGCAGGCCTGTCGGGTCCTGCGCGAGGAGGGCGTGCGCGTCATCCTGGTCAACTCCAACCCGGCGACCATCATGACCGACCCCGACTTCGCCGACGCGACCTACATCGAGCCGATCACGCCCGCGGTCATCGAGACGATCATCGCGAAGGAGAAGCCCGACGCGATCCTGCCCACCCTCGGCGGACAGACGGCTCTCAACGCGGCGATGGCCCTGCACGAGCAGGGCATCCTGGCCAAGTACGACGTCGAGCTGATCGGCGCCAAGGTCGAGGCGATCCAGAAGGGCGAGGACCGCCAGATCTTCAAGCAGCTCGTGCTCGACGCGGGCGCCGACGTCGCCAAGTCGCGCATCGCCCACACGATGGACGAGGTCCTCGAGGCGGCCGAGGAGCTCGGCTACCCGCTCGTGGTGCGTCCGTCGTTCACGATGGGCGGGCTGGGCTCCGGCTTCGCATACGACGAGGACGACCTGCGCCGCATCGCCGGGGCGGGCCTTCGCGACTCGCCGACGACCGAGGTGCTCCTCGAGGAGTCGATCCTCGGCTGGAAGGAGTACGAGCTCGAGCTCATGCGCGACACGGCCGACAACACGGTCGTCGTCTGCTCCATCGAGAACGTCGACCCCGTCGGCGTCCACACGGGCGACTCGATCACCGTGGCACCGGCGCTCACGCTGACGGACCGCGAGTACCAGAAGCTGCGCGACATCGGCATCGACATCATCCGCGCCGTGGGTGTGGACACGGGCGGCTGCAACATCCAGTTCGCCGTCGACCCGGCGACCGGCCGCATCATCGTCATCGAGATGAACCCGCGCGTCTCGCGCTCGTCGGCGCTGGCGTCGAAGGCGACGGGCTTCCCGATCGCGAAGATCGCCGCCAAGCTCGCCATCGGCTACCGCCTCGACGAGATCCCCAACGACATCACGAAGGTGACGCCGGCGAGCTTCGAGCCGACGCTCGACTACATCGTGGTCAAGGTGCCTCGATTCAACTTCGAGAAGTTCCCGAACGCCGACACCACACTCACGACGACCATGAAGTCGGTCGGCGAGGCCATGGCGATCGGCCGCAACTACGCGACGGCTCTGCAGAAGGCGCTCCGTTCGCTCGAGAAGCGCGGCTCCAGCTTCCACTGGGGCGACGAGGAGCGTTCGGTCGAGGAGCTGCTGGAGATCGCCAAGACGCCGACCGACGGCCGCATCGTCGTGCTCCAGCAGGCGATGCGCAAGGGCGCCACGATCGAGCAGGCCTTCGAGGCGACCAAGATCGACCCCTGGTTCCTCGACCAGATCGCGCTCATCAACGAGGTCGCGGAGTTCGTCCGCACGGCCGCCGACCTCGATGCCGACACGCTGCGGGTCGCGAAGGAGCACGGCTTCAGCGACACGCAGATCGCGCAGCTGCGCGGGATGTCGGAGGCCGAGGCCCGTGCGCGCCGCCATGCGCTGGGCCTGCGTCCCGTGTTCAAGACGGTGGACACGTGCGCAGGCGAGTTCCCGGCGCTGACGCCGTACCACTATTCGTCGTATGACTTCGAGACCGAGGTCACGCCCTCTGACCGCACGAAGGTCGTCATCATCGGCTCGGGCCCCAACCGCATCGGTCAGGGCGTCGAGTTCGACTACTCGTGCGTCCACGCATCGTTCGCGCTGTCGGACGCCGGTTTCGAGACCGTCATGATCAACTGCAATCCCGAGACGGTCTCGACCGATTACGACACGAGCGACCGCCTGTACTTCGAGCCCCTCACGCTTGAAGACGTCCTCGAGGTGCTGCACGCGGAGGCGCAGTCCGGGGAGATCCTCGGCGTCATCTGCCAGCTGGGGGGTCAGACGCCGCTCGGCCTCGCGAAGGGCATCGAGGCGGCCGGCTACACGATCCTCGGCACGAAGCCCTCGGCCATCGACCTCGCCGAGGAACGAGAGCTGTTCTCGCGCCTGCTCGACCGCGCCGGTCTCGTCGCGCCGCGCAACGGCACGGCGATCGATGAGGAGGGCGCTGTCCGCATCGCCGAGGAGATCGGCTACCCGGTGCTGGTGCGTCCGAGCTTCGTGCTCGGCGGCCGTGGCATGGAGATCGTGTACGACACCCCGAGCCTGCACGACTACTTCGCCCGCATCGCGGATCAGGCGATCATCGGGGAGGGTGCGCCGCTCCTGGTCGACCGGTTCCTCGACGACGCGATCGAGATCGACGTCGACGCGCTGTATGACGGCGACGAGCTCTACATCGGCGGCGTCATGGAGCACCTCGAGGAGGCCGGCATCCACTCGGGCGACTCCAGCTGCACGCTGCCGCCTGTGTCGCTCGGCCGTAACGAGATCGACCGCGTGCGCGTCGCGACCCTCGCGATCGCGGAGGGCGTCGGCGTGCGCGGGCTGCTGAACGTGCAGTTCGCCGTCTCGGCCGGCGTGCTCTACGTCATCGAGGCGAATCCGCGCGCGTCGCGGACGGTGCCGTTCGTGTCGAAGGCGCTCGGCATGCCGCTCGCGAAGGCCGCCAGCCGCATCATGGCGGGCGCCTCCATCGCCGAGCTGAAGGCCGAGGGGCTCCTGCCCGAGCAGGACGGCTCGCGCGTCCCGCTCGACGCTCCGGTGGCCGTCAAGGAGGCCGTGCTGCCCTTCAAGCGCTTCCGCACCGCCGACGGCCACACGGTCGACTCGGTGCTCGGCCCTGAGATGCGCTCGACGGGAGAGGTCATGGGCATCGATCGCGACTTCCCGACGGCATTCGCCAAGAGTCAGGCGGCGGCGTACGGCGGCATGCCCACGTCGGGAACGGTGTTCCTCTCGGTGGCGGACGACGACAAGCGCGCCGTCATCCTGCCGGCCCACCGTCTGCAGGAGCTCGGATTCCGGCTGACGGCGACCGAGGGCACCGCCGAGATCCTCGCGCGCAACGGCATCCGCGTCGAGGTCGTCGGCAAGTACTCCGACGCGCAGGACACCGGCCGCCGAAACATCGTCGACCTGATCAACGCCGGCGAGATCGACATCGTGGTGAACACACCGTCGGGCGGCATCGCGCGCGCCGACGGCTACGAGATCCGCGCAGCGGCGGTGGCTGGCGACAAGGCGCTGTTCACGACGATGGCCGTGCTGGGCGCCGCTGTGAGCGCGCTGCCCGTCCTCCGAGAGGGCTTCACCGTGCGCAGCCTGCAGGAGTACGCCGATGACCGGAAGGTGACGGCGTGAGCGGATTCGGCACACGGCTGCATCGCGCCACCGGCGAGCGCGGCCAGCTGTGCGTGGGGATCGACCCCCACGAGACTCTGCTCGACGACTGGGGCCTGAGCCGCAGTGCGGACGGCGTGCGGAGCTTCGGCCTGCGCGTCGTCGAGGCCGCGGCAGGACGGGTCGCGATCGTCAAGCCGCAGGTCGCCTTCTTCGAGCGCTACGGGTCGCGCGGTTTCGCGGCGCTCGAAGACGTCGTGGCAGCAGCACGCGAGGCCGGACTCCTCGTGCTCGCCGACGCGAAGCGCGGCGACATCGGAACGACCATGGACGCGTACGCGGCCGCGTGGCTGACTCCCGGTGCGCCGCTGGAGGCCGACGCGGTCACCGTGAGCCCCTACCTCGGGGTGGGAGCGCTCCGATCGACGTTCGACCTCGCGCGCAATGGCGGCAAGGGCGTCTTCGTGCTGGCGGCGACGAGCAATCCCGAAGGCGCGTCTGTGCAGCGGGCGCTCGTTCCGGCCTCCGTCACGACCGACCCGGTGCCCACGGTGGCAGCAGGCGTCATCGCCGAGGTGACAGCGTTCAACCGCGAGTCCGAGGGGCCGTTCGGTGACGTCGGCTTCGTCATCGGCGCGACCGTCGACGCGGCGGCATACGCGCTTCCCGACGTGATCGAGCCCCCCGCGCCGATCCTCGCTCCGGGCTTCGGCGCCCAGGGGGCGCGCCTGGGCGACCTCCGCACGCTGTTCGGCGCGCGGTCACGACAGGTTCTCGCCAGCGCGAGCCGCAGCATCCTCCGTCATGGGCCCGACGGTCTCGTCGCCGCCATCGACGCTCACAATCTCGAACTGCAGGAAGGTCGTCATGCCTGACGCCCGCCGTCCCCCCGAGGTCGACCGCGTCGCGGCGTCGCGCCGCGCGGTCGCCGCCCGTCAGGAACGCGCCTCACTCAAGCGCGACGTCAGCACGCGCGTGATCACGCCGCAGGAGCTGCTGCGGCGCGCGCTCGCGAAGCCCGACTCGGCCGCGGGTGCGATGCGCATCACCGACTTCCTCACCGCCCTCCCCGCGATCGGCGAGGGCAAGCGCGACCGCATCCTGGCCGAGCTGGAGATCTCCCCGGTCAAGCGCCTGGGCGGCCTCGGCGCCCGCCAGCGCATCGCCCTGCAGGAGTTCTTGGACCGACGATGGCCCGAGCCTCGGCCGCGCGACGGGCGGAGTCGCCTGATCGTGCTCGCCGGACCGACTGCCGTCGGCAAGGGCACCGTGGCCGCCCATATCAAAGAACACCACCCCGAGATCCTGCTGTCGGTGTCGGCGACGACCCGCGCGCCCCGACCGGGGGAAGTCGAAGGAGAGCACTACTACTTCGTCGACGACGCCGAGTTCGACCGGCTCATCGCCGACGGCGAGCTGCTGGAGTGGGCGACGGTCCACAACAAGCACCGATACGGGACGCCCCGTGCACCCATCGACGAGGCGCTGGCTGCAGGCCGCACGGTGCTGCTCGAGATCGACTTGCAGGGCGCTCGACAGGTGCGCGCGGCCGCCCCCGATGCGAACCTTGTCTTCCTCCTCCCGCCCAGCTGGGACGAGCTGGTGAACCGCCTCGTCGGCCGCGGCACGGAAGACGCGGAGGAGCGCGCGCGCCGGCTCAAGACGGCGCGCGTCGAGCTCGCCTCACAGGGAGAGTTCGACCACCACGTCGTCAACGACGACGTCGCTCGGGCGGCCGCCGAGATCGCCGCGCTCGCACAGGAATGAGCTGCGGCCTGTAGAATGGTCGGATGCCGTGGTGCACTCGCAGCATGAGCACCGCGCCCACGTCTTTCCAACGCCCTCGAGACCCAGGAGGTCCAGCATGGTCAACCGTGACCAGGGAATCATCGACCCGCCCATCGACGCTCTGCTCGAGAAGGTGGACTCGAAGTACCAGCTCGTGATCTACGCATCCAAGCGTGCGCGCCAGATCAACGACTACTACTCCGACCTTCACGAGGGAAACCTCTTCGACAACGTCGGCCCGCTCGTCGACTCGACCGTCGAGGACAAGCCGCTTACGATCGCGCTGCACGAGATCCACGAGGACAAGCTGCGCCTGCGCTCGATCGACTGACCTCTTTACGCCGTATGGCGTTCGCGTGCCCGCGTCTCCCGTCATGTCGGGGGACGCGGGCATGATGGTCTTCGCCCCCTCTTCCGTCCGTCGTCTGGAGCACCGATGACTCAGCTGCGCCTGTTCACCTCCGAGTCCGTCACCGAGGGGCACCCCGACAAGATCTGCGACCAGATCTCCGACAGCGTGCTCGACGCGCTGCTGACCGTCGACCCCGGGAGCCGCGTCGCCGTCGAGACGCTCGTCACGACGGGACTCGTTCACGTGGCGGGCGAGGTGCGCACGGAAGGGTATGTCGACATCCCCGGCATCGTCCGCGGCGTCGTCAACCGCATCGGATACACGTCGAGCGAGACGGGCTTCGACGGCGACTCCTGCGGCGTCACGGTGTCGATCGGAGAGCAGTCGAGTGACATCGCGGCCGGCGTGGACAATGCGATCGAGCACCGGGAAGAGGGATCCGTCGACCCGGTCGACGCGCTCGGCGCCGGCGACCAGGGCATCATGTTCGGCTACGCGACGAATGAGACGCCGCAGCTCATGCCGATGGCCATCTGGACGGCGCACCGCATCGCCGAGCGCCTCACCGAGACCCGCCGCACCGGGGCACTCCCGTTCCTGCGTCCCGATGGCAAGACGCAGGTCACGCTCGGCTACGACGGCCACACGCCGCGCACGATCGAGACCGTCGTCGTCTCGACGCAGCATCAGCCCGACATCTCACTCGCGGCGCTGCGCGCGGCGGTACGGGCGGAAGTGATCGATCCGGTCATCGAGCAGACCGGTCTCGACATCTCGGACGTCGAGTACGTCATCAACCCGGCGGGTCCGTTCGTCACGGGGGGACCCAAGGGCGACGCCGGACTCACCGGCCGCAAGATCATCATCGACACCTACGGCGGAGCCGCACGTCACGGCGGTGGCGCGTTCAGCGGGAAGGATCCGTCGAAAGTCGACCGCTCGGCCGCATATGCCATGCGCTGGGTCGCCAAGAACGCCGTCGCCGCAGGGCTCGCCGACCGGCTCGAGGTGCAGGTGGCCTATGCCATCGGGCGTGCCGCGCCCGTGGGGCTGTATGTCGAGACCTTCGGCACAGGTCACGTGTCCGACGAGACGATCACGTCGGCCATCCGCGAGGTGTTCGACCTGCGTCCGCAGGCGATCATCGACCGGCTCGACCTGCTGCGCCCGATCTACGCGCAGACCGCCGCCTACGGCCACTTCGGGCGTGAGCTCTCCGATTTCACGTGGGAGCGCACCGACCGAGCCGAGGAACTCCGCATCGCCGCAGGTCTCTGACCGGCCGTGATCACCGTCGCCCGCGTCCTGGTCGACTCACCGCTTCCGCAGCTCGACCGGCCTTTCGACTACGCCGTGCCCTCGGACCTCGACGGCGTGGTTCCCGGGGTGCGGGTGAAGGTGCCCCTGCGCACCGCAGGGCGCATGGTTGAGGGCTACGTCGTCGAGGTCCTGCAGACAGAGCCTCCGGAGCGACCGCTGTCCGACGTCGACAGCCTGGTGTCACCCGTTGCGGTGCTGCCCGATTCGCTGTACCGGCTGGCTCGCCGCGCCGCCGACCGGGCCGCCGGGTCGGCCGGCGACATCCTGCGGCTGGCGATCCCGAAGCGCATGGTGCGCGCCGAGAAGGCGTGGCTCGCCGCGGCTGCACCATGCACGCCCGAGGTCGATGCACGATCGAACGAGTGGGCCGACGGCATCCTCTCGGCGTTCCCTGGACTGTCCGAGGCGATCGCGGCGGGAGACCCCGACGCGGCGGCCGAGGTGGCCGAGCACATGTTGCGCGCCGACGTGGACCGCGCCGCCTAGCCGTCCCGAGCCTTCTAAGTCACCAAGCCTGCGAAGGCCGGCCGGCCGGC
>CALANM010000010.1 GCA_937926065.1 uncultured Microbacterium sp. | reverse complement strand
CGACGGCGCCGTGGAGTACACGTCGCTCGCGTCGCGTTCCCGCACCCGCATCGTGGGCGCGCCGGCGGCGGCGCCCTTGCGGGAGCCGGGGGTCGCGTCTCTCTACCAGCACGTGCCGTTCCACCAGGACGCGTCGTACCTCGCGATCGGCGAGCGCACCAACGCGAACGGGTCGAAGGCGTTCCGTGTGGCGATGCTCGAGGGCCGGTGGGACGACTGCGTCGAGATCGCCCGCAACCAGATCCGCGTCGGTGCGCATCTGCTCGACGTGTGCGTCGACTACGTCGGCCGCGACGGCGTCGCCGACATCCGCGAGGTCGTGTCGCGGTTCGCGTCGGCCTCGACGCTGCCGCTCGTGATCGACTCGACCGAGCCGGCCGTCATCAGGGCAGGGCTGGAGCTCATCGGCGGCCGTCCGGTCGTCAACTCCGTGAACTACGAAGACGGCGACGGGCCGGACTCGCGCTTCGGTCGCATCATGCCGCTCGTCAAGGAGCACGGCACCGCCGTCATCGCCCTCACGATCGACGAGCAGGGCCAGGCCCGCACGAAAGACGACAAGCTGCGCATCGCCTCGCGCCTCGTCGACGCGCTCGTCGGCGAATGGGGGATGCGGGTCGAGGACATCATCGTCGACTGCCTCACGTTCCCGATCGCGACCGGCCAGGAGGAGACGCGGCGAGACGCGATCGAGACGATCGAGGCGATCCGCGCCCTGGTCGCCAAGTATCCCGGCATCCAGACGACGCTCGGCGTCTCGAACGTGTCGTTCGGCCTGAACCCGGCGGCCCGCTCCGTGCTCAACTCCGTGTTCCTGCACGAGGCGACGCAGGCGGGGCTCACCTCGGGCATCATCGACGCGGCGAAGATCGTGCCGCTCGCCTCTCTCCCCGAAGACCAGCGCAAGGTGGCGCTCGACCTCGTGTGGGACCGTCGCGAGTACGACGCCGACGGCAGCCTCGCCTATGACCCGCTCGCGGTCATGCTCGACCTGTTCGCGGGCGTCGACACGGCCGCTCTGCGGGATCAGCGGGCCGCCGAGCTGGCCGCCCTGCCCGTGGGCGAGCGCCTTCAGCGGCGGATCATCGACGGCGAGCTCAAGGGTCTCGAAGCCGACCTCGATCTCGCCCGCGCCGGCACCGCCGACACCCCGGCCCTCACGCCGCTCGAGATCATCAACGACCATCTGCTCGAGGGCATGAAGGTCGTCGGCGAGCGATTCGGCGCCGGGCAGATGCAGCTGCCGTTCGTGCTGCAGTCGGCTGAGGTGATGAAGACCGCCGTCGCCCTGCTCGAGCCCCACATGGAGAAGACGGGCGCGTCGGGCAAGGGCCGCATCGTGCTGGCGACCGTCCGCGGCGACGTGCACGACATCGGCAAGAACCTCGTCGACATCATCCTCACCAACAACGGCTACGACGTGGTCAACCTGGGCATCAAGCAGCCGATCGCCGACATCATCGCGGCCGCCGAGGAGCACGGCGCCGACGTCATCGGCATGTCGGGGCTTCTCGTGAAGTCGACCGTCGTCATGAAGGAGAACCTCCAGGAGCTCCAGGCCCGCGGCCTCGCCAAGCGCTGGCCGGTGCTGCTGGGCGGCGCAGCCCTCACCCGCGCCTACGTCGAAGACGATCTCGCGAGCATGTTCGACGGCGAGGTGCGCTACGCGAAGGACGCCTTCGAGGGCCTCGCGCTCATGGAGCCGCTCGTGCGCATCGCACGCGGCGAAGCCCCGGATGCCGTCGGCCTCCCGCCGCTGAAGAAGCGCATCCACCGAGAAGGCTCGCTCCTGACCCTGACCGAGCCCGAGGCGATGCCGACGCGCTCCGACGTGGCATCCGACAACCCCGTGCCCGCTCCGCCGTTCTGGGGGACCCGCATCGTGCGTGGCATCGCGCTGGCCGACTACGCGGCCTACCTCGACGAGCGCGCCACCTTCATGGGCCAGTGGGGTCTCAAGCCCGGCCGCGGCGAGGGCGGGCTGTCGTACGAGCAGCTGGTCGAGACAGAGGGGCGGCCGCGCCTGCGCTACTGGCTCGACCGCATTCTGGCCGAGGGGATGCTCGACGCCTCGGTCGCCTACGGCTACTTCCCGGTCGTGTCGGAAGGCGACGACGTGGTCGTGCTGCACCATGGCGACGATCCCGCGGGCGTGCTCGGCGCAGCGGGCCTGCTCGCGCCCGACGGCGGCTCCGGCGGGACGCCCGGCCAGGAGCGGCTGCGCTTCCACTTCCCGCGCCAGCGACGGGACCGCCACCTGTGCCTGGCCGACTTCGTCCGCTCTCGCGAGTCGGGCGTGGTCGATGTCATGCCGGTGCAGCTCGTGACCGCCGGTGCGCGCATCGACGAGGTCACGGCGAAGCTGTTCGCGGAAGACAGGTACCGCGACTACTACGAGCTCAACGGCCTCGTGATGCAGCTCACCGAGGCGCTCGCGGAGTTCTGGCACGCCCGCATCCGCTCCGAGCTCGGCTTCGCGGCCGAAGACCCCGCCGACCCGGCAGGGCTCTTCAGGCTCGAGTACCGCGGCGCCCGCTTCTCACTCGGCTACCCCGCGTGTCCCGACATGGAGGACCGCCGCAAGGTCGTCGAGCTGCTGCGCCCCGAGCGCATGGGCGTCGAGCTCAGCGAGGAGCTGCAGCTGCATCCCGAGCAGTCGACCGACGCGTTCGTGTTCCACCACCCGGAAGCGAAGTACTTCTCGGTGTGAGCCGGCGGCAGGCCCGCAGGCCTCCGTCGATCCGTCGGTCGGCCGCCTGCTCGCGCGTCAGCCGACGCGCTGACCGCACATGCCGCAGATGCCCGTCGCCGGCACTTGGACGAAGCAGTCGGGGCACATGACGAGCGCGCGCTCCGGGATGGTCGGGGCGGCGAGCTTCGTCGAGCGCGGGGCGCGCGGGGCCCGGGCCTTCGCGGGCGCGGCGACCGGCTCGGGTCGCGGTGCGATCGTCGGCCTGTGGGCGAGGCAGTAGAGGCGCACGAAGCCTGCCGGGTTGTTCGGATGCCGGTGCTTGACGACCCACAGGTCCTCGCGCTCACGCAGCTCCGAGGCGGGGCCGCAGGTGGCGCAGCGCGTCGGGTCTCCGGGCAGGGCCTCCGAGGCGCGCAGCGCGGTGTCGAACGGGAGCGCGTCGCGCCAGTCGGAGGAGTTGCGGATCTTCATGACCCTTCCAGGGTCTCACGGCGTGGGGGGTGTGTCGTCCGCACGGTGCGGAGCCCACCCCGACCAGTCCGCCGCATCCACGACGCAGAACCGATTGCCCTCCGGATCCTCCATGATCACGTAGTCGGCATCCGCGGGCTTCTTGTCCCAGTGCACCTCGCGGGCGCCGAGGGCTGCGAGCCGCGCGACCTCGGCAGCCTGATCCTCGGCGTACAGATCGAGATGGATGCGGGGCGGAAGGGTGCGTGGCGCGGGCACGGCGTCGAGCGACACGCTCACTCCCGGGCCGGAGCGCGGGCGCAGCACGGCGAAGTCGACGTCGGCCGGCTGGCGCACCACGTAGTCGAGCGCAGCGGTCCAGAACCCGATCTGGGCGTCGAGGTCGTCGACGCGGATGACGATCGATCCGACGATCAGCATGAAGCCTCCCTGCTCGCCACGCTAACCGCTGGCGGCTGCCGAGGGGAGGGGGTCAGGAGGTGACCGGCTTGGCGCGGCGGAGCGCCGAGAGCACGGCCCTGCCCACCACGACGAGACCGAGCACGGTCGTGACCGCCCGGAGGGTGTCCCACGTGGCGGTCGACGTGAGGAGTGAGTACACGAGGAAGTTCGCGAGGTTCTCGCCGACCCAGCCGCCGGGCACGTACGAGATGCTCGTGTCGGCGCCGACCGCGAAGGGCCAGAACCACATGTTCATGATGAGTCCGAACACGTACGACGCGGCGACTCCGTAGAGGCACAGCATCACGACTTCGGCCCAGCCGCGCACGCGTCGGGGGAGGAGTCCCGCGCCCGCGCCCACCCAGCCGCAGGCGAACATCTGGAACGGCAGCCACGGCCCCACGCCGCCCCACATGAGCGCCGAGACAGCGACGGACGCCGCGCCCAGCAGCAGCCCGAACCGCGGACCGTACGCACGACCGGCGAGGATCAGCAGGACGAACAGCGCCTCGACGCCGCCGACGCCCGTGCTGGCCACGCGGATCGCCGCCCCGAGCGCCGCGAGCACCGCGAGGAGCGCGAGGGTGTGCGCCGACCGCACCGAGTCGTCGAGCGTCGCGAGCACGACGACGATCGCCAGCGGAGCGAGCGCGAGCGCGATGTACGGCACCGCGGCCTGGGCCTGGGCGGGCACCGCGGTCGCGACGAGTGGCCAGAAGAACGCAGCGGCCGCGGCGAGGTTCGCGAGGGTCATGGCGAGCACGTGGCGGCGGCGCTTCGTTGTGCGCGGCGGTGCGGAGGCAGGGCGGCGGTAGGTGCTGGCCGGCCCGCCGGCGTCGGATGCCGTCAGCGGCGGCG
>CALANM010000009.1 GCA_937926065.1 uncultured Microbacterium sp. | reverse complement strand
CTTACTTGATGCCGGTGATCTTGACGCGCGTGAGGTCCTGACGGTGGCCCTGGCGCTTCTTGTAGCCGGTCTTGTTCTTGAACTTCTGGATCACGATCTTGGGGCCGCGCTCCTCGCCGAGGACCTCTGCGGTGACCTTGACCTTCGCGAGCTTGTCAGCGTCCGTCGTCACGGCGTCGCCGTCGACGAGCAGGACAGCGGGCAGCTCGAGCTTGTCGCCCACCTTGGCCTGCTGGCGGTCGAGCACGACGATGGTGCCGACCTCGACCTTTTCCTGACGGCCGCCGGCGCGCACAACTGCGTAAACCACTTCACACCTTGTTTCTTCTGTTGGAGCGCACAGCTCCGATTGTCTTTGCGAGACTGGGAAGTCTTGGTGCGGGGCCTCGGCAACGGGGTTGCTGAGTCTCACTGCGCGAAGCCATATGCCTGCGTCGCGGGCGCACCGAGGTTCTACTTTACCGGATGCCGCTCTGATGGGCAAAAGCGCCCTGGGGTGTGTCGCCGTAGGATGCTCCACGATGGCGATTCTGATCGACGAGGCACGCTGGCCGGCGCACGGGCGTCTGTGGGCCCATCTGGTGAGCGACTCGAATCTCGAAGAGCTCCACGCCTTCGCCTCAGCCGCAGGCATCCCTCGCCGGGCTTTCGACCTGGACCACTATGACGTGCCTGACGATTCCGTCTCACGGCTGATCGCAGCGGGAGCGCAGCCCGTGAGCGGCCACGAACTCGTGCGCCGCCTCATCGCCTCGGGCCTCCGGGTCACAGCCCGGGAGCGTCGAGGTCGATGAGACGGCGTTCGCCGAGCGTCAGTCCTCGGGCGTCGCAGCGATCGGCGTGCCGCTGAGTGCCGCCGTCGAGACGCGGCGTCGCGAGCGCCCCTGGCCTGGCGCCTTAGGCTCAGGCAGCGCGCTCAGCACCGAGTCGAGAAGGATCTCCTTCTCCGTCTTGGGCGCTTCGGAGCGCTTCTTGCGCGACTTCTTCGGCCGATCGGCCGGAGCAGCGGCGGGCAGCAGCGACTCGGGCTCCGTCGGCGCGGCGGCCGAGTCGCTGGACGGGTGGATCGTGGAAGCCGCGATCTGAGCGAGGGCCGACTTGGCGCCCTCGGTGATCACGTGCGTGCCGGTCCCGGCCGCAGGGGCGGCGCCACCGCCGTTCGATCCGGCGCGCGAGCGACGCTGCGACCCTCCTTGCTGCTGCGAGGAGCGGTGCTTGACGACGGGATCGTGGTGCACGATCACGCCGCGCCCGGCGCACACGTCACAGGGTTCGCTGAACGTCTCGAGAAGGCCGAGTCCGAGCTTCTTCCGCGTCATCTGAACCAGGCCGAGCGACGTCACTTCGGCGACCTGATGCTTCGTGCGGTCGCGGCTCAGGCACTCGACGAGACGGCGGAGCACCAGATCACGATTGGACTCGAGCACCATGTCGATGAAGTCGACCACGATGATGCCGCCGATGTCGCGGAGGCGCAGCTGACGGACGATCTCCTCGGCGGCCTCCAGGTTGTTCTTGGTGACAGTCTCCTCGAGGTTGCCGCCCGACCCGACGAACTTGCCGGTATTGACGTCGACGACGGTCATCGCCTCGGTGCGGTCGATGACGAGCGAGCCGCCAGACGGGAGCCACACCTTGCGGTCGAGCGCCTTCTCGATCTGCTCTGTGACACGGAACTCGTCGAACGGATCGTGGTCGCCCTCGTGCTTCTCGACGCGCTCGAGCAGGTCAGGCGCGACGCCGGTGAGGTAGGCCGTGATCGTCTGATAGGCGTCCTCGCCCTGGATGAGCATCTTCGAGAAGTCCTCGTTGAAGACGTCACGGACGATCTTGACGAGCAGGTCGGGCTCGGAGTGGAGGAGCGACGGTGCCTGACCTGCGGTCGCCTGCGCACTGATGTGCTCCCACTGCGCGGTCAGGCGCTGCACGTCGCGCGTGAGCTGCTCCTCGGTGGCGCCCTCCGCCGCGGTGCGGACGATGACGCCACTCGACTCGGGAAGGATCTCCTTCAGGATCTTCTTGAGGCGCGAGCGCTCCGTGTCGGGAAGCTTGCGCGAGATGCCGCTCATGGCGCCACCCGGGACGTAGACGAGGTAGCGACCCGGAAGGGAGATCTGGCTCGTCAGGCGGGCGCCCTTGTGACCCACTGGGTCCTTCGTCACCTGCACCAGCACTTTGTCGCCCGACTTGAGGGCGAGCTCGATGCGGCGGGGCTGGTTCCCGGTCTCGACGGCATCCCAATCGACCTCGCCCGAGTACAGCACCGCATTGCGGCCACGACCGATGTCGACGAAGGCCGCTTCCATGCTCGGTAGCACGTTCTGCACACGCCCGAGGTAGACGTTGCCGATGAGGGACGCGTCCTGATTGCGAGCGACATAGTGCTCGACGAGCACGTTGTCCTCGAGCACAGCGATCTGAATGCGACCGTTCTTCGACCGCACGATCATCACGCGGTCGACGGCCTCGCGACGGGCGAGGAACTCGGCCTCGGTCACGACGGCGCGGCGACGGCCCGCCTCGCGCCCGTCACGCCGGCGCTGCTTCTTGGCCTCGAGACGGGTCGATCCCTTGATGCGCTGCGGCTCCGTGATGAGCTCCACCGCACGGCGCCGCGGCTGAGCGACGGCCTCGTCGGCATCGGCGCCTCCCCCGCCGCCTCGCCGGCGGCTGCGTCGACGCGAGCTCGTGCCTGACTCACCACCCTCGTCCTGCTCCCGGTCATTGCTGGGCAGTGCCGGCAGATAGGTGATCTCAGGTGCGTAGAAGTGCAGATCGGTCGAGACCGAGGAGACGAAATTCTCGGGAAGGAGCCCGAGGGAGACCGCAGTCACGGGCTGGTCGTTCAGGGCTTCGGCGGTTTGCTCGGCCTCGGCGGCCTGCTCCGACTCGGCGGGCTGCTCCGACTCGGCGGGCTGCTCCGACTCGGCGGGCTGCTCCGACTCGGCGGCCTG
>CALANM010000008.1 GCA_937926065.1 uncultured Microbacterium sp. | reverse complement strand
CCCGCGTCCGCCTGCGCCAGCACCCCCAGGTGCACGGGGCAGGCCGTGCGCTGCGAGGCTTCGGCCCGCGCGTCGTCGGCGCCCACGGGCAGTCCCGCGATCAGCACGCCGTCGAGCACGGCGCTGCCCTCGGCGGCGAGCGCGAGCGCCGCCGCCGCACCCCGGTCGGATCCGGCGAGCACGCGCGGCGCCTGCTCCTGCTCGGCGAGCCAGTCCGCGGCATCCGCCGACCGGTGCAGCTCGAACACCCCGACGGCATACCCGTCGGCCGAGAGCCGACGACCGAAGCGGGCGTACACGGGCGCGGCCTCCCCGGCTCCCGCCACCAGGGCGATCGTGCCGCGCACGCGCACAGCGGCCGGCGGCTCGTGCAGGGCGTCAGGGAGGGTCAGGGCGGGAGAGGCGGCGGTCATGCGGTCCATTTCAGGGGAGAGAGCGGGTCGGCGTCTCGGATGTTGCGGTCTGTTTCTCCGACCGGACGCTTCGTGCGGGGCGCGGGGATCATCCGGTCTCCTGCGCCACGAGCCTGCGCAGGTGGGCGCGGCGCTCCCGGTCGGCGCCCGCCAGGTCGAGCGTGGGCGCCGACTCGAGCAGCAGACGGGTGTACGGGTGCCGGGGCGCGGCGATCACCTCGCTCGTCGGCCCGTCTTCGACGATGCGTCCCCGGTAGACGACGACGACGCGCTCGGTGACGCCGGCGACCGACCCGAGATCATGCGAGATGAACAGCTGCGCGAAGCCGCGCTCGGCGGCCGACAGCCGCAGCAGGTCGAGCACGTGCACGCGGTTGGCGGCGTCGAGGGCGCTCACGGGCTCGTCGAGGATCAGAAGGCGCGGCTCGAGGATGAGCGCCCGGGCGATCGCGACGCGCTGACGCTGGCCGCCCGACAGCCGACCCGGAAGACGCGTCGCGAGTGCGGGGTCGAGCCCCACGGCGTGGAGCGTCTCGGCGACCCGATCGGCCCGCACCTCGCGGTCGAGGCGGCCCCGCACGTCGAGCCCCTCGGCCACCGAGTCTCCGACCGGAAGGTCGGGGTCGAGGCTGCGCAGCGGGTCCTGGAAGACGTACTGCACGACGCCCTCGCGCCGGAAGTCGCGCAGCGCCCGTCCACGCAGGCGCGTGAGGTCGCGCCCGCCCACCTCGACGGCTCCCGACACGACGGTCGTGAGCCCGAGCAGGGTCCGGGCGAGCGTCGTCTTGCCCGATCCCGTCTCGCCGATGAGACCGACCGACTCGCCGTCGCGGATGCACAGCGACACGTCGCGGAGCACGGGGCGCCGCCGGTGGTAGCCGATGTCCGCCTCGCGCACATCGGCGATGACGTCAGACATGCACGACCTCCGTCTCGAGGGCCGCGGCGTATCGGGATGCCGGCCGGGCGCCGCGATCGAGCCCGTACTGGTGATGGGCGTCGACGAGGGAGCGCGTGTACGGATGCCGCGGAGCGCTCAGCACGTCGGCAGTGGCGCCCTGCTCGACGATGGCGCCGTGCCGCATCACGATGATGCGGTCGCACGCCTGTGCGACGACGGCGAGGTCGTGCGAGACGAACAGCAGCGTCAGGCCGCGCTCGCGTCGCAGGTCGGCGAGCACGTCGAGCACCTCGGCCTGCACCGTCGCGTCGAGCGCCGTCGTCGGCTCGTCGGCGATGAGCAGGTCTGGGCCTTCCGCCATCGCGACCGCCAGGAGCACGCGCTGCAGCATTCCGCCGCTGAGCTCATGCGGAAAGCGGGTGGCGACGCGTTCCGGCTCGTGGAGTCCGAGGCGCTCGAGGAGCGCGACCGCCTCCGCGCGCGACGCGCGACGCGACCGGCCGAGCTTGACCCGCAGCACCTCGGCGACCTGGCTGCCGACCGTCAGCGAAGGATTGAGGTATGACGCCGGGTCCTGGAACACGGCCGCGATGCGGGTCCCTCGCACCGAACGCCACTGCCGCTCCGTCAGCGACGACAGGTCGATGCCGTCGAAGACCATGCGCTCCGCGCGCACATCCAGGCCGTCGGGCACCGCGCCCAGCACCGCGCGGCAGGTGAGCGACTTGCCGCTCCCCGACTCCCCGACGATGCCGACGCTCTCGCCGCGTCTCATGATCAGGTCGACGCCGCGCACGAGGTCGGCGCGCGTTCCCGGCCTGTCGCCGGAGCGCACCGTGAGGCCGGCGAGATCGAGAAGAGGTGCGGTGGCGCTCATCGGGTGGCCTCCAGAGCGGGAGCGGGAGTGGGAGCGGGAGCGGCGTCGCGCAGCGCGTCCGCGAGCGCGTTGAGAGCCCAGACGGTCGCGACGATGAGAAGCGCGGGAGCGAGCGGCCCCCACGGACGCTGATAGAGGTACTGCAGGTCGGTCGCCAGCAGGCCGCCCCACGTGGGCTCGGGCGGCACGACGCCGATGCCGAGGAATGTCAGCGACGACACGATGACGAGCGCCGCGCCGCTGACGCTCGCGGTCGTCACGGCGACCGTGGGGAGCACGTGGCGCCACACGTGGCGGCGCACGATCCATGTCGTGGATGCGCCGACGAGGGTCGCCGCCTCGACGTACGGCGAGCGGGCGACGCTCAGCGCCGCGGCCCGGGTGACGCGGTAGAAGGCGGGCGCGATGAGGATGCCGACGGCTGCCATCGCCTGGATGACGCCATTCCCGAGAAGCGCGGTCATGGCGATCGCGAAGACGAGGAAGGGCAGCGCGATGAGGGTCTCCATGAGCCGCAGCGACAGCCATTCGACCGTGCGGCCGAGGTGCACCGACAGGAGTCCCGGCAGCACGCCGAGCAGGAGCCCGACGGCGACGGCGAGGAGCGCGGCGGTCAGTGACAGCGGCGACCCCGCCAGCAGGCGGCTCCACACGTCGCGGCCGAGCGCGTCGGTGCCGAGCGGGTGCGCGGCCGACGGCCCCTGGAGAAGCGCCGTGGTGTCCTGGGCGAGCGGGTCGTACGGCGCAAGCGCGGGGCCGAGGAGGGCGAGCAGCGCGACGATGAGCAGGATGCCGGCGGCGATCCGCGCCGACAGGGGTTCCAGCACGACGCGAGTGCGGGAGAAGGCGCTCATCGGTCCCGTGCTCCTCTCCGGCTGGCGGGCTGCAGGCCCCCGAGCGTGACGTCGACCAGGAGGCTGAAGGCCAGCACCAGGACGACAGCGACCACGAGGGTGCCCTGCACGACGGGCACGTCGCCGCGCAGAGCGGAGTCTGCGGCGAGCATGCCGAATCCGGGCATGCTGAAGATCGTCTCGGTGACGACGGCGCCGCCCAGGAGGGTCGGGATCTTCATGCCGAGCACGGCCACGGCCGGCCCGGCGCCGTTGCGCAGCGCATGCACCCACAGCACGCGGGCGGGGCTGAAGCCGCGCACGCGCGCGCCCACGATGTAGTTCTGGCCCATGACGTGCACGAGCCCGGTGCGCAGCTGACGCGCCAGGTCGGCCGCGCCATCCAGGCTCAGCGCGATCGCCGGCATGAGCACGAACGAGAGCCATTTCGCGGGACTCTCCGCGAACGGGACGTAGCCCGCCGACGGCAGCAGCCGCAGCCACACGCTCAGCACGACGATGAGGCCGATCGACACCACGAACGGCGGAAGCGTCGAGATGACCGTCGTGAACGCGGTGATGCCACGGTCGATCGCCTGGCCGCGGAAGACGACCGCCAGCAGGCCGAGCGTCACACCCGCGAGCAGCGCGATCAGCAGCGCCAGCCCCGCGATCGACGCCGTGATCGCCAGGCGCTCGGCGATCAGCTGCGAGACCGGGAAGCCGTTGTACCAGCTCGTGCCGAGGTCGCCCCGCAGCAGCTCGCCGATCCACGTCAGATACTGCACGGCCACCGGCTGGTCGAGCCCGAGCTCCGCGTCGATGGCGGCGATCCGCTCCGGCGTCGCCTCGTCGCCCGACAACGAGGCGGCGGGGCTCAGCCCGCTCGCCGCGCCGAGGCCGAACGTGATGAGCGTCGCGAAGAAGAAGACCGGCACGACGATGAGCACGGTGCGGATGAGCGTGCGCATCTCAGCCCTCCACCGTCACGCCTTCCCAGCGCACCTGGGACGGCAGAAGGTGCAGCTCTCCGATGCGGTCGCTCGTGGCGAAGATCCACGGCGAGCTGTAGAGGTAGTTCGTCGGCGACTGCCGGACACCCACCTCGACGGCGTTCCGCAGCACCTCCTGGTACTCCGGCGCGTCGATCGGCGTCGCGCGCACGGCGTCCAGCGCCTCGAGGAACTCGTCGCTCGCGTGCGGGCCGCTGAGATTCATGATGCCCTCGGGTCCGTAGACGGCCAGCAGGTTCGCGACGGGCGACTCCCGGCCGATCGTGCCGTCGAGGGCGAGCTGGGGGGACTTGGCCACGTACACCTCGTCCTGCCACGTCGTGGAGCCCTCGGGCACGAGCTCGATGGCCGAGTCCACCCCGATCGCCTTGAGCTGGTCCTGCGCGAGCTCGGCGGCGACCTCGCCGGCCGCCTGCGCCGTGATCGTGACCGACAGCTCCCCCTCCTCGTAGCCCGCGTCGGCGAGGAGCTGCCGCGCCCTGTCGGGGTCGTATCCCCAGAGCTCCTCGACGGCCGGAGCGAACGCGAGGTAGCCCTCCGGGAACGGCTGATGCGTCACCGAGCCGAGCCCTGCCGTCACGACGTCGACGAACGCCTGGCGATCGAACGCGTAGCGGAACGCCTCGACGACCTTCGGGTCGGTGAACGGCTCCCTGTTGAGATTGATCGACGCGTCGCTCGCGGTCAGCGCTGTCGCGATCGTGACGCTGAGACCGGCCGCCTCGGCCGCCTTCGCCTGCGTCGCGGGGATGACGGCGACGTCGACGGAGCCCGACTGGATCGCCGCGACGACGGTCGACGGATCGAGGCGCGGCTTGAGCGTCAGCTTGTCGATGTGGATGCTGTCGGCATCCCAGTAGCCGGGGTTCTTCTCGAACACCGCATGCGACTCGGCGACGAACTCGGTGAGGACGAACGGGCCAGCGCCCACGGGCGACACGGCGAGATGCTCGGGATCTTCGCCCGCGGCCGGGCTTGCGATCGCGCCCGTGCGGCCGGCGACGAGATACGGGATCTGGTAGTCGACCTCCGAGAGGTGCAGCGTCACCTCCCGCTCGCTGTCGACCGTGACCTCCTCGAGGTGGGCGAGCTGGTCGCGCAGGTGCGAGTCCTCCTGCGTCGTGCCGCGATCGAAGAACGCCTTGACCGCGGCCGCGTCGAGCGGCTCGCCGTCGCTGAAGACGAGCCCCTCGCGGAGGGTGAACGTGATGGCGGTGCCGTCGTCGGAGTACGTCCACGACTCGGCGAGACTCGGCTCGACGTCTCCGTCGGCGTCGAGGCGCGTGAGCGACGCATACGGCAGCGAGATCGTGTTGATGTCGTAGCCGGTGCGGCTCGTGACCGGATCCCACGAGGTGGGCAGCGCGAGCGCCACGGTGATCTCCGCGGGCGCATCGCTCTCGCCGGAGACAGACCCCGCGCCGGCCGTCGCGCAGGAGGACATCATCATCGCGGCGGCGGTGACGGCGGCGGCGAGGGCGAGGCGGCGGGCAGTGCGGAGCATGAAGGCGTCTCTCTGTCGATGGATGCGGAAGGGGAGGCGGGGCGAGGGCGAGGCGGCGTCAGGCGCCGATGAGCGTCCGCTGCTGTGCGCGGCGGGCGGCCGTGTGACGGTTCTCGGGCTTCGGGATGCCGAGGTGCTCGCGCAGCGTCGTGCCCTCGTAGGAAGTGCGGGCGAGTCCGCGCTCACGCAGGATCGGCAGCACCTCGTCGATGAAGCGGCGGAACTGCGACGGCTTCGAGACATAGATGTTGAAGCCGTCGGCCGCGCCGGCGCGGAACCACTCCTCGAGGGCGTTCGCGACGGTCTCGGCAGAGCCGACGAACGGCGAGCGGTGCGGAGCGGCGATCTCCTCGACGACCTGTCGCAGCGTCAGCCCCGCGGCCTGGGCGCGCTCCACGATCTGCGTCGCCTGCGTCCTGAAGCTGCGCTCGGCATGCACGAGCGCGCCAGCGGGGAACGGCGCGTCGAGGTCGTACTGGCGGAAGTCGTGCCAGCCGAACGGGCGCCCCAGCTCCGCGAGCGCCTGCTCGAACGAGTTCGAGAGGCGGTGCTGCGCGAGCTCGAGCTCGCGCGCCTGGTCGTCGGTGTCGCCGACGATGATCTTCGCCCCCGGCAGGATCAGCACATGGTCGGGGCTGCGGCCGAAGGCGGCGGCCCGCGACCTGATGTCGTCGGCGAACGCCTTGTTGCTCGCGATCGTCGACGCGTGCGTGAAGATGCCGTCGGCGAACCGGGCGCCGAGGTCGCGGCCCTCGTCCGAGTCGCCCGCCTGGAAGACGACCGGCTGGCCCTGCGGTGAGCGCTCGATGTTGAGCGGGCCGACGACCGTGAAGTGCTCGCCACGGTGGTCGGTGCGGTGGAGCCGGGTCGGGTCGAGGAAGACACCCGTCTCGCGGTCGCGGGGGAAGGCGTCGTCTTCATACGAGTCCCACAGCGCGCGGGAGACCTCGATGTGCTCCGCGGCGCGCCCGTAGCGCGTCGCGTAGTCGTAGTGCTCGTCGAGGCCGTAATTGCCCGCGGTGCCGGCGTCACCGCTCGTGACGACATTCCAGCCGGCGCGGCCGCGGCTGATGAGGTCGAGGGAGGCGAAGCGGCGGGCGAGGTTGTACGGCGAGTTGTACGACGTCGTCGCGGTGCCGACGAGACCGATCCGCTCCGTGCGGGCGGCGAGCGCCGACAGCAGCGTGAGCGGCTCGAGCCGGTTGAGATAGTGAGGGGGCGAGTCGGGGGTGATGAACTGGCTGTCGACGATGAACACGAGATCGAGCGCGGCCCGCTCGGCCAGCTGCGCCTGCTCGGTGTACCAGTCGATGTCGACGCTCGCGTCGCCGGGGATCTCCGGGTCGAGCCACCGGTTGTGCTCGCCAGGACCGCCGGTGCCGGTGAGGATCACGCCGAAAGTGATGTGCCGTGCCATGCGAGGGTCTCCTGTCCGCTCTGGTCAGGTCTCGATGGTGCGCCCTGCGGTGGCCGCCGCGTCGGCTGCGTTTCCCCGTGTGTACGAACGTTGCGCTGTGTGACGGCGGCGCTGCGCAGGTGTGCCGCCGCAGCCGACGGTGCGTGCGTGAGCGCGGGTCAGACCGCGCCGATGACGTCGGCGGGCGTCGGGCCGACGGCGACGGGGCGTCCGGGGCTGCGCGACCACTGGCTCCAGGAGCCCGGGAAGATGCGCGACGGGATGCCGGCGACTGCGAGCGCGAGCGCTGAGTGCGCCGATGGGATGCCGGAGCTGCACGTGAGGACGATGTCGGCGTCGGGTGCCACTCCGTGCTGCGCGAGGACGTCGCGGATCTCGCCGGGCGAGCGCAGCGTCCCTCCGGGAGCGATGTAGCTGACGGTGGGAATGTTGACGGCGCCAGGGATGTGCCCGGCGACCGGGTCGAGGCCCGGCACCTGCCCGCGGTAGTGCTGCGGTGCGCGAGCGTCGATCAGCACACCGGTGCGGGGTGCGAGCGCCGCTTCATCGATCGTCGCGATCCCGGCATCGGTCGGCGTCAGCGTCAGGTCGCCCTTGCGCACGCCCCGGTCGCTGCGCTCCAGCCGGAAGCCGGCCCCGAGCCACGCGCGGAAGCCGCCGTCGAGCACCCGCACGTCCACGCCGTGGCGCCGCAGCAGCCACCAGGCCCGCGCGGCCGCGACGCCGTCGTTGTCGTCGTACACGACGATGCGCTCCCCCTCGCGCACGCCCCAGCGTCGCACCGACGTCTGGAGGTCGGCGAGGTCGGGCAGCGGATGCCGTCCTTCCTCCGGTCGCCCGACCCGCGCCAGCTCGCGCTCCAGGTCGACGTACACGGCGCCGGGGAGGTGCCCGGCGAGATACTCCGGCCGCCCTTCGGGCTGATTGAGCCGCCACCGCACGTCGAGCAGGCGCACGGGGACGCCCGCCGTGATCTCCGCGGCGAGCTGCTCGACCTGCACCGTGTGCCCGCCGCCGTCCGTGTCATGCGGGACGGTGCGCGGGGTCGACGTCGGGAAGGGCGTCTCCATGCCCACCATGGTCACCGCGCGCGCCGCGCCGACCACGCGCCATCGCAACACGGCGAAACGCGGCGCGTCACATTCCTTCACAGTCGGTCACACGAGAACACGTGCACGCCGACGGCCGTCCGACGACGGTTAGCGTCGCCGCATGACCGTCACGTCACAGGCCACCGCGATCCCCGCCGCCGGGAGCCGCTTCGCGCCGTCGCTCTCGCCCGACGAGTTCAAGGCGGTGTTCCGCGGGCACCCGGGCGGCGTCGCCGTCATCACCGCCGATGCGGGAGACGGCCCCGTCGCCCTCACGGCGACGTCGGTGTCGTCGGTGAGCGCCGAGCCGCCGCTGCTGGTCTTCTCGGTGTCGGCCCTGTCGTCGGCATCCGGCGTGCTGTCACGCGCGCAGACGGTGGTCGTGCACCTGCTCGACGCGCACGACCTCGACGTGGCCCGCCTGGGCGCGACGAGCGGCGTCGACCGATTCGCCGACACCCGCCGCTGGTCGCGCCTCGTGACGGGCGAGCCCGTGTACCACGATGTGCGCGCCTGGGTGCGATGCGCCGTCATCGGCCGCATGGACGCCGGGACGTCGACCGTCATCGCGGCGCACGCGCTGCAGGCGGACGTCACGCGCGACGTCACATCCGACGACGCCGGCGACGCACTCGTCTACCACAACCGCACGTGGCACCGCCTCGACGATCACTCACGCATCGCCATCGCCTGACACGCGGGCTGCTAGAGCCCCTTGCCGCCCGTGACGGCGAGCACCGCCCCCGAGACGAACGAGGCGTCTTCCGACGCGAGATAGACGTAGGCGCCCGCGAGCTCGGCGGGCTGACCGGCCCGCCCGAGGGGAGTGTCCTTGCCGAAGGTCGCGAGGCGCTCGGCGTCCCACCCTGTCGCGGGGATCAGCGGCGTCCAGATGGGGCCGGGAGCCACCGCGTTGACGCGGATGCCCTGCTCACCCAGCTGCTCGGCCGCCGCCTTGACGAATGCGACCTGGGCGGCCTTCGTCATCGCGTAGTCGATGAGGCCCGGCGACGGGCTCGACGCCTGGATCGACGACGTGACGATGATCGAGGCGCCCGGCTCGAGGTGAGGGATCGCGGCGCGCGCGGAGTAGAGGAGGCCGTAGAGGTTCGTCTGGAACACCCGGTCGAACTCGGCCGTCTCGAGCGTCGCGATGCTCTCACGGTCCTTCTGATAAGCGGCGTTCAGCACGAGCACATCGAGCCCGCCGAGCCGATCGACGGTCTGCGACACGATGTCGGTCGCGAAGCCCTCATCGCGCACGTCGCCCGCGAACGAGACGCCCACGCGTCCCGCCGACTCGATGAGCGAGACGGTCTCGTCGGCGTCCTCCTGCTCCTCCGGCATGTGCGCGATCGCGACGTCGGCGCCCTCGCGCGCGAACGCGATCGCGACGGCACGGCCGATCCCGGAGTCGCCGCCCGTGATCAGCGCGCGCTTGCCGGCGAGCCTGCCGCTTCCCGTGTACGAGCTCTCGCCGTGGTCGGGCTCGGGCATCGTCTCGTCGATGAGCCCGGGCTGCTCCTGCTCCTGCTCCGGAAAGCCGTCTTCGTGGTGCTTGTCGCGAGGATCTGTCATGCGCGGCACGGTACGACGCGCCGACCCATCCGAAGAGGGGGTTGACAGCGACTGCGGCGGGCTAAGGTTTTGGTCGTGGGCACGATTTACTACGGCGGGTCGGCGACGCCGATCCACATCGAAGACCGGGCACTGGCGCACCTCAAGATCGTCGTGGCGACCAAGCTGCGCCGCGGCGAGAGCTTCACGCTGTCATGGCGGCATCCCGCCGACCAGCCGCGCGGGCGCAGCACCATCTGGCTCCACCCGTCGATCCCGCTGCGATTCGTCTTCGACGATCCGGAGCCCCCGGAACTCAGCCGCGAATGGCTCGAGGAGCTCGCCCAGACCGCCAACTCGTCGGGCGGCATCATGCTCGTCTCGGAGCACATCGCCGAGCCGACCGCCGACAGTGACCACGCTCCGCAGACCGTCGAGATCGCCGAGCCGGCCGAGTCCTGAACGAGGGCTCCGGCCCGACGGCCGGGGCGCTACTCGACAGCGGCGGCGTCGCTGGCGCTGGACTCCGGCGGCTCAGGAACGATGTAGAGGCCGTTCGTCGAGTTGGCCGTGAAGGTGAGCGCCTCGAGCCACGCACGGTTGATGCTCGGCTGGCGGCTGCCGAAGTACTTGTAGACAAGCGATGCCGCGGGGTGCAGCCATACAGAGGTGCGGCCATCGCCGAGGCTCGGGTCTTCGCGCCACGTGAAGTGGAAGCCTTCACCGCGGCGGAGCTTCTGGCCGATGACGATCTGCACATGAGCCAGCACACGGTCGTCGAAGTCGACCGTCACCGACCCTTCGTAGATGAACTTGCCCACTCGGTCCTCCGGGATCGCGCGCGCTCGGGGGGGGATACGCGTCAGTCCCGACGGTAATACACGTGAGGGCTCGCTCGCTTCCGCGCGCGGCCGCGGCGCGTCATCGCGAGCGATGTGCGTGACCGGTGTCGTTCTCGCTCAGGGCCCGAGCCCGGCGGGCGATCTCATCCTGGGCGGCGTCGGCCCCGGGAAGCTGCGGCGGCAGCACATCGGCGTCGACGACGGCCACCGCCGTCGCCGGCGTCAGGAGCAGCGAGCAGCGGGAGATCTCGCCGTCGTGCAGCATGGGGAACTCCACGACATCCGATCGCGCCGCCAGATGCAGCCGCCAGGCGTAGTCGATCACGGCGTCCGCGATCCCGTTCGTCGTGAGCAGTCGCTGCCCGTCGATCAGGATGTCCTTCATCTGCAAACCTCGTCGGCATCGTGAGGGGGCCCTCTTCAGATCTGTAGTGCCTCAGAGCCCACCGCAGACACGGCGCTCGAAGGAAGGGGGTTGACACCCACGCGCGCGCTTTCCAGTGGCCCGGGCCGGGTCGCATCTCAGAGTCGCGGGGGCGTTGTCAACCCTGTTGTGGCCGCACCCTCGCGCGCCGCAGTATGGCGTCATGACCAGTCTCGCTGTGATCCTCATCCTCATCGGCATCGCCCTGCTGCTGGTGGGCATCTTCGTCGAAGCGGCCAAGTTCCTGCTGTGGGTCGGGCTCGTCATCGTGATCATCGCGGTGATCGCCTGGCTCCTGCGGTCCATGCGCCGCAACACCTGACGCCGGGCGACGCGCGGTGCGCCGTCTGACATGACTGATTGTCGGGCGGCGCACCGCGCTGTTTCCGCTCCGTTACAGCCGTTCGGACGATCTGTCAGGGCGGTGCGGATGCCGGGCTGATTCGTCCGACGCGCCCGCGTCATCATTGCGTCCGCGAACACCGGACGTATTGAATGTCGTCACACGCGCCAAGGCGGTGCGAGGAGCGGAGCACGTGTGACGTCGGCACCCGAAGCCACGATCGACCGGCCCGGCTCTCCGGAGTCGGCGACCCCGGGCGCGCTTGCGCCGGGCTCGGTCGTGCTGGCAGGCATCTCGAAGAACTACGGCGAGCAGCGAGCCGTCGATGACCTCTCGCTGACGATCCAGCCCGGCGAATTCCTGTCGCTGCTCGGCCCGTCGGGCTGCGGCAAGACGACGACGCTGCGCATGATCGCCGGGTTCGAGCACCCCGACGAGGGCGACATCGTCATCTCGGGCAAGAGCGTGCTGGGCGTACCGCCCTTCAAGCGCGACGTGAACACGGTCTTCCAGGCCTACGCCCTCTTCCCGCACATGTCGGTCGCCGAGAACGTCGCGTACGGCATGCAGCAGCGGCGCACGCCCAAGAGCGAGATCCGCGAGCGCGTCTCGGCAGCCCTCGACATGGTGCAGATGCGACGGTTCGCCGACCGCAGGCCCACGCAGCTGTCGGGCGGCCAGCAGCAGCGCATCGCGCTCGCCCGCGCGCTCGTCAACCGGCCGTCGGTGCTCCTCCTCGACGAGCCCCTCGGCGCCCTCGACCGCCAGCTGCGCGAGGAGATGCAGCTCGAGCTCAAGCTCCTGCAGTCGCGCCTCGGCATCACGTTCGTGTTCGTCACGCACGATCAGGGCGAAGCTCTGTCGATGAGCGACCGCATCGCGATCATGCGGGAAGGCCGCGTCGAGCAGCTCGCCGACGCCGACACCGTCTACTCGCGGCCGGCGTCGGCATACGTCGCGGCGTTCGTCGGTCAGCAGAACTTCTTCCGCGGCCACGTCGCCGCCTCCGGCGACGCCGTGACATCGCCCCACGTCGTCGCGCGCGCCGCCGACGCGACGCTCCCCGCCGGCACCGCGGGCGTGGCGGCCGTGCGGCCCGAGAACGTCCGCATCGAGGCCGCCTCGGACGATGCCGCCCTCGCCGACGCCAACGCCGCGCGCGGTGAGCTCATCGGCGTCTCGCACCTGGGCGAGACGATGCAGTATCTCGTGCGCCTCGGCGACGACCAGAGCCTCATCGTGCGCCGCCCGACGCCCGAGGCCCCCGCACTGCGCGTGGGCGACCCGGTCGTGTGCACGTGGACACCGCAGCACGTGCTCCTCTTCCCCGCCGACGACGCTGCCCAACAGGCCGGCTACGTCGCGCCGCCCACCGAGTAAGTCCCACCCGCAAGACCTCACCCGAACTGGAGGCCACGATGACCGACTCCCGCACCCCGCTCCGCATCCTCGCGCACGAGGCCTCTGTGCCGATCATCGCGAAGGAGCTGTCGCGTCGCCGCTTCCTCTCCCTCGCCGCGATCGCCGGCGGCACCGCGATGCTCGCCGCCTGCGCGCCCGGCGGCGGGCAGAGCACGAGCCCCACGAGCCAGGCCAGCGGCGGACCGCTCGAGAGCTCCCTGTCGATCTACACGTGGGGCGACTACGACGCCCCCGAGGTGGTCTCGTCGTTCACGAGCGAGCTCGGCCCCAAGGTCACGCTCGACTCGTACAGCTCCAACGAGGAGCTCATCGCCAAGCTCATCGCGGCGAAGGGCACCTCAGGCTTCGACATCGTCGTCCCCACGGGCGTGTTCGTCCCGCAGATGATCGAGAACGGCCTGCTGCAGAAGCTCAACAAGGACCTCCTGCCCAACCTCGCGAACATGGACCCGTCGGCGCTCGGCCGCGCGTGGGACCCGAACAACGACTACTCGGTCTGCAAGGCGTGGGGCACGACCGGCTTCGTCTACGACAAGAACGTCATCACGCGAGAGCTCAAGACCTGGGCCGACTTCTTCGACGCCGCCCAGAACGAGGCCAGCGGCAAGACCTGCATGTCGGACGACCCGGCCGGCATCATCGGCTCGTACTTCTGGGCCAACGACATGGACTGGAACACGCAGGACCCCGACGAGCTGGAAGCGTGCCGCCGCTTCCTCGTCGACGAGATCGCGCCGCACATCTCGTCGTTCGACTCCTACCCGGGCACGACCGCCATCCCGCAGGGCACGCACACCCTCATGCAGGCGTGGAACGGCGACGCGCGCCTCGGCATCATCGAGTCGCCCGACCCCGACCGCTGGCAGTGGGTGCTGCCCGGCCCGCTCACCGAGCTGTGGATGGACAACTGGGCGATCGCCGCCGGCGCTCCGAACCCCGAGGCCGCGCACGCGTTCATCAACCACTCGATGACGCCCGAGAACCTGCTGCTCAACCTCGACTACATCGGCTACAACGTCGGCGCCAAGGACGGCGAGGCCGCCGCGACCGAGGCCGGCATGGAGATGACCGACCTCATCTTCTTCTCCGAGGAGCAGCTCGCCACGATGCGCGAGCAGGAGCTCAACGACTCTCAGACGGTGCGCGTCGAGATCTGGAACGAGATGAAGGCCGCTGCGGGTGCGTAAGAGGTCACTGGGGGGCCTGCTCGCCGTCCCGGCGTGGCTCTGGCTCGCGATCTTCTTCATCGCGCCCGTCGCGATGGTCATCTGGTTCAGCTTCGGCTACAAGCCGGGCATCTTCGGCACGCACGCCAACGACGTCCTGTCGTTCGACCGCTACGCCGAGGCGCTGTCGCCCACCTTCTTCGCGACGTTCCTCAACACGCTGTGGGTGGGCGTGCTCGGCACGATCCTCTGCTTCCTCGTCGGGGCTCCCGTCGCGTACTGGATGGCGTTCAAGGTGCGCGCAGACCGCCGCGGCCTCCTCCTCGCTCTCGTGCTGATCCCCTTCTGGACGAACTTCCTCATCCGCACGATCGGGTGGCAGGTGATCATCGCCCCCGAAGGCTGGCTGTCGACGGCGCTGCAGTCGATGGGGCTCCTCGAGGGCCCCCTGGACCTGCTCTACACCCGCACCGCGGTGCTCATCGGCGTCGTGTACAACTACCTGCCGCTCATGATCCTGCCGCTGTTCGTCGCGTTCGACCGGGTGGGCCCCGCCGTGCGCGAGGCGTCGAAGGACCTCGGTGCCGGGAAGGTCGCGACCTTCTTCCGAGTCACCCTCCCGCTCTCGCAGCCGGGTGTCATCGCAGGCGTGCTGCTCGTGTTCATCCCCCTCATGGGCGACTACATCACGGCGACCGTCCTCGGCGGCGCGAAGGGCAACATGGTCGGGCAGCTCGTGGCGAGCCAGTTCCAGACCGCGCAGAACTGGGCGCTCGGTTCGGCGATGGCCGTGGTCCTCATGCTCGTCATCGCCGTGACCATCGGCGTCGCCGCCCTCCTGGTGTGGCTTCTGACGCTGCCCTTCCGCTCGCGCAGCCGGCTCGTGCTGGGAGCAGCGGCATCCGACACCGCGACGACCCCCGTGGGGACGGCGACCGACGCGGCGGAGCACACGGAGGCACGCTCATGACGACGACGAAGACCGAGACGATCCTGCGCCAGCGCGACGGATCGATGATCGGCAGCGGCCGCCGGCGCAGCCGCACCTGGTCGGACATCGCGCTCAACGTGTGGGGCGTACTCGTGCTGCTGTTCCTGTTCGCGCCGATCATCGTCATCGTCGTGTACTCGTTCAACACCGGCCGCCTGCTCGTGTCGTTCGACGCGTTCGGCTTCGACGCCTTCCTCACGATCCTCGACAAGCCCGCCGTGCAGAACGCCGTGCGGGTGTCGATCATCACGGCGCTCATCTCGGCCATCATCGCCACGACCCTCGGCACCCTCGCCGGCATCGCGATGGCCCGCCACCCCGGCAAGTGGGTGTGGTGGTTCCTCGCGACGCTGCTCATGGTGTCGGTCACGCCCGAGATCGTCGACGCGGTCGCCCTCCTGCCCTGGTTCGTCACGCTCGGCCAGGACTGGGGCCTCACGATGTTCAACGACGGCATCGTGCGCCTGTCCGTCGGCAGCTCGCTCTTCGCGACGGCCGTCGTGTCGTACATCGTGCGGGCGCGCCTCGTGGGACAGGACGCGAACCTGGAGGAGGCGTCGAGCGACCTGTACGCCACGTCGCTCACGACGTTCCGCCGCGTGACGCTCGCGCTCGCGATGCCGGCCGTCCTCGCAGGCTTCCTGCTCGCCTTCACGCTCAGCCTCGACAACACCATCGTCGCCGCCTTCGTGCAGGTGTCGGGCACGACCCCCTGGCCCGTGTACGTGCTGTCGGCCGTGCGCTCGGGTCTGCGACCCGAGATCGCCGCCGTGTCGACCATCATGCTCCTGCTCACGCTCGTCGCCCTGGCGGTCGTGGCCGTCGTCCTCAAGCGCGCAGGCGACTCGGCCACCGACATCGCCCGGACGATGGGCGGCGCCTGACGGCATCCGACCTTCGACCCCGCGGAGACTTCACGCCATGACCTACGCAGACCTCGTCCTCACCGGCGGTGACGTGTTCACCAGCGACACGGTGCGCTCGCGCGCGACCGGCGTCGCCGTGACCGGCGGCCGCATCGTCGCCGTCGGCGGCGATGACATCCGCGAGCTCATCGGACCGTCCACGGAAGTCGTCGACCTCGCGGGGCGCCTGCTCGTGCCCGGCTTCCAGGACGCGCACGTGCACCCCGTGTCCGGCGGGCTCGAGCTGCTGCGCTGCGACCTCGGCGAGGCGCACACGGAAGCCGAGTACCTCGACGCGATCGCCGCGTACGCACAGGCGCACCCCGACGAGGAGTGGATCCTCGGCGGCGGCTGGTCGATGTCGGCGTTCCCCGGCGGCACCCCGACGGCCGCCTCCCTCGACCGCGTTCTGCCCGACCGGCCGGCGTTCCTCCCCAACCGCGACGGCCACGGGGCATGGGTCAACTCGGAGGCGCTGCGCCGGGCGGGCATCGACCGCGACACGCCCGATCCCGCCGACGGGCGCATCGAACGGGATGCCGACGGCAGCCCGACCGGCACGCTCCACGAGGGCGCGATGTCGCTCGTGAACCGCCTGGTGCCCGACCCGACCCCCGAGTTCCTCCGCGAGGCTCTCATCGCGGGCCAGCGCTACCTGCACTCCTACGGCATCACGGCCTGGCAGGACGCGATCATCGGCGACTACAGCGACCTGGTCGACCAGGGCGAGACCTACCGGCAGGCCGCCGTCGACGGCACCCTCACCGGCCGCGTCGTCGGCGCCCTCTGGTGGGACCGGACGAAGGGCCTGGAGCAGATCCCCTCACTGGTCGAGCGCCGCGAGCGCTTCAGCCACGGCCGCTTCCAGGCGACGAGCGTCAAGGTCATGCAGGACGGCGTGGCCGAGAACTTCACCGCGGCCATGCTCGAGCCGTACTGCGACGGCCACGGGCACGCGACCGACAACTCGGGCATCTCGTTCGTGGCGCCCGAGATCCTCAACGAGGCGGTGCCGCAGCTCGACGCCCTCGGGTTCCAGCTGCACTTCCACGCGATCGGCGACCGTGCCGTGCGCGAGTGCCTCGATGCCGTCGAGCACGCGATCGCTCGCAACGGCCGCGGCGACGGGCGTCACCACATCGCCCACATCCAGGTCATCCACCCCGAGGACATCGCCCGGTTCCGCACGCTCGGCGTCGCCGCCAACATGCAGTCGCTGTGGGCGACGCTCGAGCCGCAGATGGTCGAGCTGACGCTGCCGTTCCTGGGAGCTCCGCGCGACGCATGGCAGTACCCGTTCGGCGACCTGCTCCGTGCGGGTGCGGTGCTCGCCGCCGGCAGCGACTGGTCGGTGTCGTCGCCCAACCCGCTCGCCGCCATCCACACCGCCGTCAACCGGCAGGCCGCGCCCGGCTATGAGGAGGGCGACTACGAGCCCTTCCTGCCCGAGCAGGCGATCGACCTGGCGACTTCGCTGACGGCCTACACGGCCGGGTCGGCCTGGGTGAACCACCTCGACGACGTCACGGGAACGATCGAGGTCGGCAAGCTCGCCGATCTCGCCCTGCTCGACCGCGACCCGTTCGCAGGGCCGGCCGACGAGATCGGCGCCACCCGCGTGCTGCAGACTTTCGTCGAGGGCACGCGCGTATACGCCGCCGACGACGCCTGACAGAGGAAGTGATATCCGTGGGAACCACGGTCTTCGAGAGGAACCCGCCCGCCCCCGCCGTCGTGCGCCGCAGTCTCGCCGAGACGGAGACGCGCACCTTCTGGATCGACGACCTACCGTCATCGATGCGGCCCGATCGGGAGCCGCTGCGCGGCGGGCTGTCGGCCGACCTCGTCATCGTCGGCGCCGGCTACACCGGACTGTGGACCGCGCTGCTGGCGAAGCTGCGCGATCCCGGACGCGACGTGGTGGTCGTGGAGGCGAACCGCGTCGGCTGGGCGGCGTCGGGCCGCAACGGCGGATTCTGCGAGTCGAGCCTCACGCATGGCCACGAGAACGGCAAGCGGCGGTGGCCCGACGAGATCGAGACGCTCGAGCGCCTCGGGATGGAGAACCTCGACGCGATCGAGCAGACCGTCGCCGACCTCGGACTCGACGTGCAGTTCGAGCGCACCGGCCAGCTGGCCCCGGCGATCGAGGAGCATCAGATCGCGTGGCTCGAGGAGTGGCGCGACGAGGCCCCCGGCGACCCCGACCTCGTGTACCTCGATCGCGATGCCGTGCGCGCCGCGGTGAACTCCCCCACCTACCTGGCGGGCATCTGGGAGAAGCGCAACTGCGCCATCCTGCACCCCGCACGCCTGGCCGCCGAGCTCGCCCGCGCCGCCGAGGAGCGCGGCGTGCGGATCTTCGAGCGCTCGCGGGTCACGGGGCTCGAAGACACGGCATCCGGAGTCGCCGTCGTCGCCGAGAGCGGACGCGTCGACGCCTCCCACGCCGTGCTCGCCACCAACGTGTTCCCATCGCTCCTGCGCCGCAACAGGCTCATGACGGTGCCGGTCTACGACTACGCGCTCATGACCGAGCCGCTCACGTCGGCGCAGTGGGATGCCATCGGCTGGCGCGACCGGCAGGGCATCGGCGACATGGCCAACCAGTTCCACTACTACCGCCCCACGCAGGACGGCCGGATCCTGTTCGGCGGCTACGACGCGATCTACCACTACGGCCGCCGGGTCGATCCTCGCTACGAGAACCGTCCCGACGTGTGGGAGAAGCTGGCGAGCCACTTCTTCACGACGTTCCCGCAGCTGGAGGGGCTGCGCTTCTCCCATCAGTGGGCGGGCGCCATCGACAGCTCGACCCAGTTCACGGCCTTCTTCGGCACCGCCCGCAGAGGCCGCGTCGCCTACGCCGCCGGCTTCACAGGCCTCGGGGTCGGATCGACGCGCTTCGCCGGCGAGGTCATGCTCGACCTGCTCGACGGCATCCGCAACGAGCGCACTGAGCTGAAGATGGTGCGCAGGCGCCCGCTGCCGTTCCCGCCGGAGCCCGCCGCGGCGATCGGAATCAACGCGACGCGATGGTCGATGAATCGGGCCGACCACAACGAGGGGAAGCGCAACCTTCTGCTGAAGACGCTCGACGCGCTCGGACTGGGGTTCGACTCATGATCGACATGGATCCCGGTGTGCTCATCACCGCGGCCGACGTGCCGGTGCCGCTGACGCCCGTGCCCGCCGCGCAGGTCGTGGAGGGGACGCCGGCGACGGGATCGATCGACCTCGACGAGGACATGGGCATCGGCGTATGGGAGATGACGCCCGGCGCGATGACCGACGTCGAGATCGACGAGGTGTTCGTCGTGGTCGCCGGCGCGGCGACGGTCGAGTTCGTCGACCCGGAGCTCCCCGCGATCGAGCTGTCGCCCGGCGCGATCGTGCGGCTCGAGGCGGGCATGCGCACTGTGTGGCGCGTGCGCGAAGCGCTCCGCAAGGTCTACCTCGCGTGAGGCCGGTCGCCGGACGGCGCCGCTGACCGCTCAGCTGGCGGCGGACCGGCGCACGAGGAGCGCGAGGTGCAGCGCGGTCTGGATCTCGCCGTCGTCCAGGTCGACGTCCAGGAGGTCCTGGATGAGGGCGATGCGCTGATAGAAGACCGAGCGCGAGAGGTGGGATGCCGACGCCGCCGCCGTGCGATTGCCCGGGTGCGCGAGCATCGCGCCGAGGACGTCGAGCAGGTCGCCTCCGCGCGAGAGGTCGTACTCGATGAGCGGCGCCAGCATCCGCTCGCCGTGCTCGAGCACACGGTGGTCGTCGCGCAGCGCTGTCACGAGGCGCGCGAGCGGACGGTCCTGCGCCCGCAGGATGCGGGGGCCGCGACCGCTCCGCGTGGGCGTGCGGGCGAGGTCGATCGCCTCCTGCAGCGACGCCAGGGCCGCCTCGACGCCCTTCTCGCCGTCGGCGCCCTGCGCGCGCGTCCCGATGGTGAGGGTCAGCGCGGAGGGCGTGGCCGTGATCGACGTCGCGAACCGCTCGGCCTCGGCCCGCTCGAACGTCGCGCGCGAGGGCAGCGACAGCAGCAGCACGGCCGCATGACCGGCAGGCGCGGGGACATGCGGGGGCGGCCCGCCCACCAGCACCTTGCCGCCGAGCTCCCCCGCCGCCGCGATCGCC
>CALANM010000007.1 GCA_937926065.1 uncultured Microbacterium sp. | reverse complement strand
GACCGGTCTCGTGGTCGACCTCGTACTTGTTGCGGCTGCCCTTGGGGCACTCGATGACGACGGAGTAGCTCTGCTGCGACATGCGCCTAACGTTAGTCGATGGGAACTTTCCGTCCTTCCCTGCCGCCCGCCGTCGCGGCCGTGCGTTCGGCCGTGCGCGCGGCGCTCCCCGCCGAGGGCCTCGTGCTCGTCGCGCTCTCCGGCGGCCCCGACTCGGTGGCGCTGCTGGCGGCGGCGGTCTTCGAGGCGCCCGGCCGGGTCGGTGCGGTGATCGTCGACCACCGGTTGCAAGACGGGTCGGATGCCGTGGCCGAGCGGGCGCGGCAGCAGGCCGAGAGCCTGCGGGCGGGTCCCGTGCGCGTCGTGCGGGTCACCGTGCCGGCGGAGTCGGGTCTCGGACCGGAGGCCGCCGCACGGGCCGCTCGCTACGAGGCGCTGTCGGCGGTGGCGGCCGAACTCGGCGCGGTCGCGGTGCTGCTCGGGCACACGCTCGACGACCAGGCCGAGACGGTGCTCCTCGGGCTCGCGCGCGGCTCCGGGTCGGCGTCGCTGCAGGGGATGCCGCCCGTCGCCGGCCTCTACCGCCGGCCGCTGCTCGGCATCCGCCGCGCCGTCACCGTGCAGGCCTGTGCCGACCAGGGGCTCGAGCCGTGGGACGACCCGCACAACGCCGACCCCGCCTACGCGCGCGTGCGGGTGCGCCGCAACGTGCTGCCCGTGCTCGAGGCCGAGCTCGGGCCGGGCGTCGCGGAGGCGCTCGCCCGCACCGCCGAGCAGCTGCGCGAAGACGAGGACGCCTTCGCGACGATGATCGACGAGGTCGCCGAGGAGCTCGCCGAGCACGTCGAGGCGGGCATCGCACTCCCCGCGAAGGCGCTCGCCGCGAACCCGGCGGCGCTGCGGCAGCGCATCATCCGCTTCGTCGTGAAGAGCGAGTTCGGGGTCGCGCTCACGCGCGCGCACACCCTCGAGATCGCGCGGCTCGCGACCGATTGGCGCGGGCAGGGACCGATCGACGTCCCCGGCGTCGTGGTCGCGCGCACGGGTGGCATGATCGAATTCCGGGCAAGGCGGGAGCGGACGGATGGACACGGCTGACATCGAGGGCGACCTCAGCGAGGTGCTCTACAGCGAGGAGCAGATCCACTCCCGCATCGCGGAGCTGTGCCGCGAGATCGAGCGGGACTACGCGGGCCGCGACCTCCTGCTCGTGGGCGTGCTCCGCGGCGCCGTCATGGTGATGGCCGACCTCGCGCGCGAACTCAAGCGCGACGTCGAGATGGACTGGATGGCGACCTCGTCCTACGGCTCCTCCACGCAGTCGAGCGGCGTCGTGCGCATCGTGAAGGACCTCGACACCGACATCGCCGGGCGCAACGTGCTCATCGTCGAGGACATCGTCGACTCGGGGCTCACCCTGTCGTGGCTGCGGGCCAACCTCGAGAGCCGCAACCCGGCCTCCCTCGAGATCTGTGCCCTGCTGCGCAAGCCGGAGGCCGCCAAGGTCGAGATCGACGCCCGCTACGTCGGCTTCGAGATCCCGAACGCGTTCGTCGTCGGCTACGGCCTCGACTACGCGGAGCGCTACCGCAACCTCCGCTCCATCGGCATCCTCGCGCCGCACGTCTACTCCTAGTCGTCGCGCAGCGAGGAGCTCAGGCGGGCAGCATCCGCCCGATCGAGTCGGCGACTTCGCGCAGCTTCGGCACGAGCAGGTCGGTGACCTCGCCCGGCCGGAACGGGCGCGTGGCAGCGACGTTGATCGCCGCGGCGGGCCGCCCGTCGCGATAGCGGATGGCGACGGCGACACCGCGCAGTCCGACCGTGAGCTCCTCCTCGTTGAGCACGTAGCCGGTGTCGCGGGCGGTCTCGATGATCTGCCGTATCCGGTCCGTGTCGAGAACGGTCGAGGATGTGAAGGCGGTGAGCTTTGCCTTCGCAAGGATCGCGTCGAGTTCGGTGGGGGGCAGGCAGGCCAGCATTGCGCGGCCCATCGACGTGTGCAGCGCCGGCAGTCGGCTGCCGATCTGCAGCCGAGTGTCGAGCAGACCGGGGCCGCGCAACCGGGCGACGTAGATGATCTCGTCGTGGTCGAGCACCGACATGTTGATCGTCTCGCCGAGTTCGTCGCGAAGGGCCTGGAGAAGAGGCTGCGCCATCTCGACGACGTCGAGGCTGCCGATGGCGACCTGGCCGAGCGAGAGGGCGCGGACACCGGGCCGGTACGTTCCGGGAGAGACTTGGTAGAGGTAGCCCAGGCGCACCAGCGTCTGGCAGAACCGGTACACCGTCGAACGGTTGAGCCCGGTGTTCGCGGCGATATCGCCCTCCGTCCACACAGGCTGGTCGAGTGTGAACAGATCGAGGATCGAGGCCGTCCGCACGACCGACTGGATTAGCCAGGAGGGGGTCGACTCTGTTGCCACGCCCCGACCGTATCGCGTCGCGAGCGCTCGCCCGCCGCGTTTTGACGCTCCCCGATGCCGCCGGTAGCATGCTCACAAAGCGAACAACGCATCGCATTACGAACAAACAGACTCAAAGGAGAGCTCAATGAGGCTCAAGCCCACGATCGTCGGCGCTGTCGCAGCCGTCGCGATTCTCGCCGGATGTTCGACCGCACCCGCAGCCGACGCGGGTGCCCCCGCCACCCTCGAGGTCGGCGGCATGTTCTCGATGACCGGGTCCCTCGCCTCCTACGGCGAGCAGCAGAGCCGTGGCATCGAGCTCGCCTTCGAAGAGATCAACGCCGCCGGCGGCGCCGCCGGCACCGAGCTCAAGCTCAACATCGAGGACATCAAGAGCGAGCCGGCGACCGCCGTCACCGCGCTCAACAAGCTCGCGTCGGTCGACAAGGTGCCCTTCACCTTCATCTCGACCTCGTCGGTCATCGCGGCCAGCGCCCCCGTGGGCGACCGCGCTGGCGTCGTCATGATGAACGCGGGCGCCACCGCCCCGACTCTCGCCGGCCTCAGCGACTTCCTCTTCTCGAGCGTTCCGCTGGAGAACTACCACATCGAGAACGAGGCCAAGTACGCCTTCGAGGAGCTCGGCATCCGCACCATCGGCATCCTCCACACCGATGAGGCGCTCGGCCAGTCCGACGCCGATGCGATGGAGGCGGCGTGGGAGGCCATCGGCGGCGAGGTCGTCGGGCGCCAGTCGGCCGAGTACACCACGACCACCTTCCGCCCCCAGCTCACGCTGCTCGACGCGCAGAAGCCGGACGCCATCTACATGGCCGTCGGCGGTCAGCAGATCGCGATCGCGCTCAACCAGTACACCGAGCTCGGCGCCGACGCCGTCGTCCTCGGCACCAGCTTCTGGACCGTCCCGGAGGCGCTCGAGGCCGCGCGCGGCATCTCGAAGGGCGTCGTCTTCTCGACGCAGCGCTGGAACCCGGAGGACCCGGGCACCGATGAGGCGAAGGCGTTCGTCGACGCGTTCACCGCGAAGTACGGCGTCGCGCCGCTCGGCAACTCGGCCACGTACTACGTGGCCGCGCACATCCTCGGCGACGTGATCGCCTCGCTCAACGAGAGCGGCACCGCCATCACCGGCGACTCGATCCGCGAGCGCATGCATGAGATCGGCACGTTCTCGACCATCTTCGGCGACCTCACCTTTGCCGAGGACGGCACCTCGATCATGCCGCTGAGCCTGCTCGAGATCCGCGACGGCCAGTTCGTCTCGATCGACTAGGCGCGAGCCGGCACAACTGACGGAGTCGGGAAGGAAGAGGAGATGCGCGAGGCGCTACAACTGCTGGTCGACGGCCTGGCCGAAGGCAGCAGAATCGCTCTGGTCGCGGTCGGCTTCTCGCTGATCTACGGAGTGACGAAGACGCTCCACCTGGCACACGGTGCGATCATCACGCTCGGTGCGTACCTGATCTGGTGGACGTCGTCGGCGCTGGGCGCACCGCTTCCCGTCGCACTGGCGATCGCGGCGATCGCCATGGTCCTCCTCGGGATGGGCCATGAGAGGTTCCTGTATCGCACCGTGCGACGCCCGTCGACGTCGAACCTGATCATCGTCGTCGCGGCACTGGGTGCGGGCATCCTGCTCCAGAACCTCGTCGGCGTCGTGTTCGGGTTCGACACGAAGTCCATCCGCGACGCGACTCTGGGGGCCGCCTCCGGCGGCCTCCAGGTCGCCGGGGTGGCCATCCCCTTCACCGACCTCGGGGCGTTCGTCGTCGCGATCGTGGTGTTCGGGGCCCTCGTGGCGTTCCTGCGCTACACGAAGATGGGTCGCCGCATCCGCGCGGTGGAGGCGAACCCGCTCCTGTCGTCGGTCGTCGGGGTCGACTACCGCCGGGTCTACGTGTGGACGTTCGGAATCGGCTCCCTCGTGGCGCTCCCCGCCTCGTTCTTCATCGGCCTCAACAGCGGCCTGTTCACCACGATCGGCTTCGATGCCATGATGATCGGCTTCGTCGTGGCGTTCGCGGGCGGTATCGGCTCGCTGTCGGGGACGTTCTTCGCCTCGCTTCTCATCGGCGTCGTGCAGAGCCTCAGCCTGCTCCTCATCCCGTCGAGCTGGCAGCAGGCATTCACCTTCGCCCTGATGCTCCTCATCCTGTTGGCTCGCCCGCAGGGTCTGTTCGGAAAGGCGGCCTGACGTGGACTACTTCGTCGGACTCGTCATCCTCGCGTCGATCTACACGATCGGCGCCCTCTCCCTCAACATCCTCCAGGGGCACGGCGGCGTCTTCTCCGTCGCCACCGCGGCCTTCATGGGGATCGGGGCCTACGCGACCGGTGCCGTCACCGTCGAGTACCCGGCGCTGTTCCTGCCGGCCATGGCGATCGGCGCGGTGCTCTCCGCGCTCCTCGGCTACGGGTTCGCGCAGCTCACACTGCGCGTCAACGGCGACTACATGGTCGTCGCGTCGTTCGCGCTCGTCGTGATCGTCGGCCAGACGATCCTCAACCTGCCGGCGATCACCGGAGGCGGCATGGGCATCCCCGGCATCCCGCGACCCGGCACCGACGACGTGCAACTGAACGACAACCTCCCGTTCGCGATCTTCTGCGTCGCCATCACGGCGCTCGTCTACCTCGCGTGTCACTTCATCCTGAAGTCGCCGTTCGGCGACGCGCTTCGCACGTTGCGCGAGGACCCGATCGCGGCCTCCGCCCTCGGCCGGTATCCGCGTCGCTTCCGCGCCGCCGTGTTCGCCGGGTCGAGCGCGATCGCCGCGATCTCCGGCTCGGTGTACGCCCACTACATCTCGTACATCTCGCCCGCCGACTTCACGGTGAAGCTGACGATCACGATCCTCACCGTGGTCGTCGTCGCCGGCACCAACCGCCTGTGGGCGATCCCGCTCGGCGCCGCGGTCGTGATCGGCCTCACCGAGGGCGCGCGCTACCTGCCGCTGCCTGACCAGATCGCCGCAGGAGCCGACCAGATCCTGTTCGGCGCCCTGCTCGTCGCGTTCGCACTGCTGCGACCGCAGGGACTCATCGGACCGAAGAAGGACACGAGGAGCGCGAAGTGACCGAGCCCATGCTGAAGGTCCGCGACGTCGACATGCTGTTCGGCGGCCTCAAGGCCGTCGACAACCTCTCGATCGACATCCCCGCCGGCACGACGACCGCTCTCATCGGGCCCAACGGCGCCGGCAAGACGACGGTGTTCAACATCATCACCGGCTTCCTCAAGCCGCAGCGCGGCACCGTCGAGTTCGAGGGCGAGATCATCACCGGGCGCCGGCCCGACCAGATCGCCCGTGGCGGCATCGCCCGCAGCTTCCAGGATCTGAAGCTGTTCCGCGGCCTGACCTGCTTCGAGAACGTCCTCGCGGCGACCGCGGCCCGCCACGGCGAGTCGATCACCGGCTCGATGCTGTCGCGGCGCGCGATCGCGAAGGAGACCACGGAGCGCGGCGACGCCGTCATGCACTGGCTCGAGATCGCGGGACTCGCAGACCGTCGCGGCACGCTCGCTCAGGATCTGGGCTACGCCGAGGCGAAGATGCTGGCGATCGCGCGCGTGCTCGCCCTCGACGCGCGCCTCTACCTGCTCGACGAGCCCTGTTCGGGCCTCGACCAGAAGGCGCTCGAACGCGTGAGGGCGCTCATCGACGGACTGCTGGAGGGCGGTGCGACCGTCTGCATCATCGAGCACAACATGGCGCTCGTGCGCGACGTCGCCGAGGTCGGCATCTTCCTGGAGCAGGGCGCGTTCGTCGCGTCCGACCAGATCGACGCCCTCTTGGAGGACGAGCGGATGAGAGAGCGCTACCTCGGCCTGGGAGGAACCAAATGACCCACCTGCTCGACACCGAGGATCTCGCGGTCAAGTTCGACGGCAAGATCGCCGTCGATGGCGTCTCGATCCACGTCGCCCCGCGCGAGATCGTCGTGGTCGTCGGCCACAACGGCGCCGGGAAGAGCACGACCGTCAACGCCGTGCACGGGCACGTCAAGGCGACCGGCACAGTGCGCTACCGCGGCGAGGACATCTCTTCCTGGTCGGCGGAGAAGCGCCTGTCGGCGGGGATCTCGCTCGTGCCCCAGGGGCACCAGGTGTTCGGGCCGCTGAGCGTGCGCGAGAACCTGCTCATCGGCGGTATGCGGAAAGGCAAGGACAGCGCCGCGGACCTCGAGCGGATGTACGAGATCTTCCCGATCCTGCGCGAGCGTTCGAAGCAGCGCGCGTCGACCCTGTCGGGCGGCCAGCAGCAGATGCTCGCGATCGCGATGGGCCTCATCGTCGAGCCTGAGTTGCTGCTCGTCGACGAGCCCTCGATCGGCCTGGCTCCCGCGCTCGTCGAGCGCGTGATGGAATCGCTGAAGACCGCGCGTGATACGGCCGGCTGCGGCGTGCTGCTCGTCGAGCAGAACATCGCCCAGTCGTTCGCGATCGCCGACCGGGTCTACGGCATGCGCCGCGGGTCCGTCGTCGCCGAGGCGCCACCCGCGGACTTCACCAAGGAGTACGACCTCATGGAGATCATGTGACCCCGACCCCTCGGGGGGCCTGATGGCCCGGCGCTGGACGCAGCGCCCCGACGGGTCGACGTGGGGTGACTGGGGCGACGACGACGAGCTCGGCGCCCTCAACCTCATCGACGACGCGGCGGTGCGCCGCGGGGTCGCTGCCGTGAGCGACGGACTGCGGTTCGGGCTGAGCCTGCCGCTCGACCTCCCGGGCGGACAGGCTCTCAATCCCCGCCGCAAGCCGCCGGTGATCTCGCCGACGGTCGGGGCGCAGGGCCCGCGCTACAACCAGCGGCAATCGGTCGAACTGCCGGGCGTCGTCGACGTCGTCACCGACGACCACGTGTCGATGCACACGCAGTACTCGACGCAGTGGGATGCCCTCGCGCACTTCGGCGCCGTGTTCGACCCCGACGGCGAGGGCGAGGCGGTCGTCTACTACAACGGCTTCCGCGCCGACCGCGACGTCATCCTCGCGCCCGACGGAGACGGCTGGTCGAGCCGCGCCGAGCGTGGGTCGATCGCGAGCCTTGCCCGGCATCCCGTACAGACCCGCGGTGTGCTCGTCGACCTCCTGCACCACCTCGGTCCGGAGCGCCGGTCGGTCGACTACGAGACGCTTCGCGGCATCCTCGACGCCGACGGCATCGAGATCGCGGCGGGAGACGTCCTGCTCGTGCGGTCGGGGTTCGCGGGGGAGCTCCTTCGGATGAACGGGCAGCCCGATCCCGAGCGTCTGCGGGCGCTGGGTGCCGACCTCGACGGATCCGATCCGGCGCTGCGTGACTGGGTCGCGGCCTCCGGTCTCGCGGCGATCGCGGCCGACACCTACGCCGTCGAGTCGTTCGACGAGTCGCGCGTCGACCCGGCGACCGGCTCGCGCCTGCCGCTGCACCAGCTCTGCATCTTCAAGCTCGGGATGCCGCTCGGCGAGCTCTGGTACCTCGACGAGCTCGCCGACGCGCTGCGCGAGCGCGGGCGCTCAAACTTCCTGCTCACGGCTCCGTCACTGTACCTGCGGGGCGCCGTGGGCTCGCCCGTCACGCCCGTCGCCACGATCTGACCTCGGCTTCGCGTCGCGTGGCAGGCGTGACAGGCGCCCGCGTCAGCGCGCCGGGAATCCCGAGTAGAGCGCGTCCCCGCCGCCGTCGACGACAGCGACTGTTCCGGTCGTGTGGCTTGCGGCGTCGGAGAGCAGGAAGAGCACGGTCGCGGCCTGCTCCTGGGGGGTGGCCGCCTGGCCGAGCGGGATGCGCGCCTGGCGGGCGGCGAACAGCTCGGGTTCCTCGGTGCGGAAGGTCGCGGTGAGCGGGGTCTTCGTCGTGCCGGGTGCGACGGCGTTGACGCGCACGCCACCCGGGGCCCACTCGACGGCGAGCGCGCGGGTGATGCCGACGACGGCGTGCTTGGAGGCGACGTAACCGATCGCGTTCGGCATTCCGGCGATGCCTGAAGTCGACGCGACGTTGACGATCGAGCCCGACCCCGCCTCGAGCATGACGGAGCCGATCTCGCGGCACATGTGGAATGTGGCGTCGACGTTGACGGCGAACTGGAGGCTCCAGTCGCGGAGGGAGTAGTCGACCGCGGGCCCGGTGCGGAAGACTCCGGCGCTGTTGACGAGGCCGTCGAAGCCGCGTTCCGACCGCGGGGCCTGGGCGCGCACGGCGCGGGCAGTCTCGACTGCGCTGAGGTCGCCCTGGATGACGGTGAGCCGGGCGGCGCCGGGGTGGTCGTCGAGCGGCGGAGCGGCCAGGTCGACGACGGTGACGTGCGCGCCCTCGTCGAGGAGCGCGGTCGCGACCGCGAGCCCGATGCCTGAGCCGCCGCCGGTGACGATCACGGAACGGCCGTCGAAACGGGTGGCGGTCATCGGGTCTCCTCGGGGTTCAGGGCGATGAGGGCGGCGTTCAGCATCGCGTGGGCGCGGTCGGCGTCGACTCCACTGTTCCAGGAGGCGACGAGCCGACGACGCGTTTCGACGCGGATGCCGGGGCCGTTCTCAGTGGCGACGGCGCAGACGGTCGACTCGGGCGCGGTGATCACGATCCGCAGGGCTTCGCCGACGCGGGGCGCCTCCCAAGCGCTCTCGATCCCGGGGGTGTCGATGTAGCGGATGCCGAGGGCGCCGACTCCGGTGCCGGCTGCAGCGGCGCGGAGGGCGGCGTCGATAACAGGCTGCAGGGTGTCGCGGATGTTGAGGGTTGCCGATCCACCGAGACCGATGGTCGTGGGCGCGCCCGCGGAGCGAGCGGAGATGTGGTCGGCGCGGGCGATGTCGGCGGCGGTGACGCGCCCGCCGCGGCCGGAGCCCGCGATACCAGCGGCGGCGTCGGGATCGTTGCGAAGGAGGCGGCGGACGGCGGGCGATGGGCGGCGGTGCGGGCCCAGCACAGCCGGGGGAACGGCGATTCCGGTCATGTGTTCAGCATACGATCAAGTATTCGTATAATGAACACACACGTCGGAAGCGAGGAAACATGAACCACGACGCCGTGGCCGAGAGCGAGCTGTACCGGCTCATGGTGCTCACGCGGAAGGTCGAAGAGGCCATCGAGATCTCCCACCGCAAGGGCATGATCGACGGCTCCTTCCACTCCTCGCTCGGTCAAGAGGCCGTCGCCGCCGGCGTTTGCGCCGCGCTGCGTCCGAGCGACATCGTCACGAGCACCCACCGCGGCCACGGCCACGCGCTCTCCAAGGGTGTCTCGCCCGCGGCCGTCATGGCCGAACTCTTCAAGCGCACCACTGGCACGAGTGGTGGCCGGGGTGGCTCGATGCACCTCCACGACCGGCAGACCGGTTTCTACGGCGAAACCGCGATCGTCGGTGGCGGCCTGCCGTGGGCCGCCGGTGCGGCCTGGGCGCGTCGCCGCAGCGGTTCCGACGACATCGCCGTCGCCTTCGCGGGTGACGGCGCGTTCGCCCACGGCGTCTTCAGCGAGTCCTTGCGCATGGCTGCGCACCGCGACAGCCCCGTGCTCTTCGTCTGCGAGAACAACGGCTGGGCCCACTCGATGCCCGTCGAGCGGGTCTTTGGTCCGCCCGGATCGATCAGCAAAGTCGTGGGTGCGATGGGCATCGAGGCGGTCACGGTGGACGGTCGCGACGCCGCCGAAGTGCACCGTGTCGCCCGCGACCTCATCGCCAAGGCTCGCACCGGCCGTCCCATGTTCCTCGAATGCGTGGTCTACCGGGTGCGGCCCCACAGCCTCACCGACGCCGACTACCGGTACCGGCCGAAGGGCGCCGGCGACGACTGGCTCCACGAGAACGACCCGTTGCAGATCAGCCGCCGACGCATCGGCGCCGAGCTCGCCGACGCCATCGACGCGGAGACCGACCGCATCGTCGAGGAAGCCATCGCCTTCTCCGTCGCGAGCCCCGTCCCCGCGGGTACCGCCGCCTTCGACCACATCTACACCTCTGAGGAGCTGACCGCGCATGCCGCAGTTGAAATTCGCTGAGGCCATCAGGGCGGGACTCGCCGCCGAGATGGCGAACGACCCGTCCGTCTTCGTCATCGGTGAGGAGGTCGGCGCGCTCGGCGGGGTATTCACGGTGACGCGGGGACTCATCGAGGAGTTCGGCGAAGAGCGGGTGATGGACTCGATCCTCGCCGAAGGGGCCCTCGCGGGATTCGCCGCGGGAGCCGCGGCCGAGGGGATGCGTCCCGTCGTCGAGATCATGTTCTCCGACTTCGTGATGCTCGCGATGGACCAGATCATCAACTTTGCGGCGAAGGCGCGGTACATGAGCAATGGCCAGTTCAGCATGCCGCTCGTCGTGCGTCTCCCCGGCGGCGCGGGCACCAACCACGGCCCGCAGCACAGCCAGAGTTTCGAGACCTGGTTCGCACAGGTGCCCGGCCTGGTTGTCGCCATGCCGAGCAACCCGGCCGACGGCTACTGGATGATGCGCGACGCGATCCGCCGCGACGATCCGGTGATCTTCTTCGAGAACAAAGCGATGTACCTCGCCGAGAAGGGCGACGTCGACTTCGATGAGGGCATGCGTCCGCTCGGCGCCCGCATCGTGCGCGACGGCGCCGACCTCACGGTCGTCAGCGCCGGTCGCATGGTCGGACGCTGCGTTCAGGTCGCCGAACAGCTTGCGGCGGAGGGCATCCAAATGGAGGTCGTCGACCTCCGCTACCTCTGGCCGCTCGACCGAGACACGATCGCCGCGTCGCTCCAGCGCACCAACAAGCTCGCGATCGTCCACGAAGCGGTCGAGTTCTGCGGCTGGGGCGGCGAGGTAGCGGCGTGGGCCGCGGCGGAACGCTTCGACGATCTCGACGGACCCATCACGCGCGTCGGCGCGCGGCGGTCGCCGATCCCGGTGGGGCGCGAGCTCGAAGAGGAAGTCATCCCGAGCGCCGACCGCATTGCCGCCGCTCTGAGGGAGCTCGCGGCGTACTAATCCCCAGCACCCACGCGGGTGGGGTGCGCTCCCGGCGAACACCGGGGCCGCGCACAGCGAGGGAGCGATACCCTGGCGGTCTCATGGACTTCAAGCGCATCTTCCGCGGCCCGTTCGTCTGGATCGTTCTGGGCATCATCGCGCTCGTGGTCGCCTTCCAGCTCATCGGCAACATCGGCGCCCTGCGCGAGATCAGCACGCAGCAGGGTCTCGAACTGCTCGAGAGCGGCGACGTCACCGAGGTCAAGATCGTCGACGGCGAGCAGCGCGTCGACCTGACCCTCGACGACGCCTACGTGGTCGACGACGTCGACTACGGCACGCGCGTGCAGTTCTACTACGTCGAGCCGCGCGGCGCCGAGGTGATCGCCGCAATCACCGCGAGCGACGCGAAGTTCGACGACGAG
>CALANM010000006.1 GCA_937926065.1 uncultured Microbacterium sp. | reverse complement strand
GGCGCCGGCGCCGATGACGGCGAGCGTCGCATCGGTGCGGCGGACGACCGCCCCCTCCCCCACTTCACAGTCCTCGAGCGAGGTGTCGGGGCCGATCACCGCACCCGTGGCGACCGTCGTGGCGCGCAGGATGTGCGTGTTCGGAAGCAGCGTGACATCGGCCGCCAGCGTGGCCGTCACGTCGATCCACGTCGTCTCGGGGTCCTGCACCGTGACGCCCGCGAGCTGCCACCTGCGCACCGTCCGCGCGTTGAGGAGGCGCGCGGCCTCGGCCAGCTGCACGCGGTCGTTGACGCCGAGCGTGACCGACACGTCCGACACGACGGATGCCGCGACCGAGGCCGACTCGGCGCGCAGCAGCCCGATGACATCCGTGAGGTACTTCTCGCCCTGCGCGTTGTCGGTGCCCACGCGCGCCAGCTGCGACCGCAGCGACGCGGCGCGGAAGACGTAGACGCCGGCGTTGATCTCCTGCACGCGCGCCTCGTCGTCGGTCGCGTCCTTCTGCTCGACGATGCGCTCCACCGCCCCTGTCGCGTCGCGCAGGACGCGACCGTAGCCGGTCGGGTCGTCGACGATCGCGCTCAGCAGGGTCGCGGCGGCCGACTGCGCGCGGTGCGATCGGACGAGCGCCACGAGGGTCTCGGCGTCGAGGAGCGGCACATCGCCGCTGAGCACGAGCACATCGCCGTCGAAGTCGGGAAGGGCCTCGAGCGCCACCTCGACGGCGCGGCCCGTGCCCGGGATCTCGTCCTGGTCGACGACGACCACCTCGGGCGCGACGCCCGCGATCGCCTCCGCCACGCGGTCGCGCTCGTGGCGGACGACGACCATGACGTGTGCAGGCCCGAGGTCTCGCGCGGTGTCGAGGACGTGGCCGACCAGCGGGCGCCCGCCGATCCGGTGCAGGACCTTCGGCAGCGAGGACCGCATGCGCGTGCCCTCGCCCGCGGCGAGGATGACGACGGCGAGGGAGGGGTCGAGGGATGTGTCAGCCATGCTCCGCCGCCAGGACTCGAACCTAGACCTCACAGCTCCAAAGGCTGTCGTGCTGCCATTACACCACGGCGGACCGCGCCCCCAGCCGGTGCGGGGCCGCACGACAAGTCTGCCACGCGCTGCCCCTGTCACCCGGTCTCCCGCCCGGGTGCAGTCGAAGGCCGGGTCAGCCGGGATAATGGCGGGGTGACCGCCGAGCACGACGAAGTCGACCGCATCGTCGGGGCCTGGACCAGGCAGCGTCCCGACCTCGACTTCTCGCCCCTGGAGGTGCTGTCGCGCGTCGACCGCCTCTCGCGCCACCTCGACCGTGCGCGCCGGGAGGCGTTCCGCCGCAGCGAGCTGGAGCCGTGGGAGTGGGACGTGCTCTCGGCCCTGCGCCGCGCCGGCGAGCCCTACCAGCTCAGCCCCAAGCAGCTGCTGCAGCAGACGCTCGTCTCGAGCGGCACCATGACCAATCGCATCGACCGCCTCGTCGGTCGCCGTCTCGTGCGCCGCGAGAACGATCCCGCCGACGGACGCAGCGTGCTCGTCACGCTCACCGACGACGGCCGCACACGTGTCGACGCCGCCATCACGCGGCTCGTCGACGCCGAAGCCGCTCTGCTGTCGGTGCTCTCGCGCAGCGACCGCGACCGCCTCGCCTCGCTCCTGCGCAAGCTCAGCCTGAGCTTCGACACCCCCTGACGTCGATCCGGCGGAGTGCCGCGGCGCACGACGACGGCGGCGATACGGCACCGAGGGGTCAGTCGAGCAGCTCGGACAGCTCCAGCCAGCGCTCCTCCAGCGCAGTGATCTCGGCGTCGATCGCGTTGATCGCCTTCATCTTGTCGCCGAGCCCCACGTAGTCGGACTGGTCGTGGTCGGCGAGCGCGGTGCGGTCAGCATCCGCCTGCGCCGTGAGCTTGGCGATGCGACGCTCGACGGTCTGCAGCTCCTTGTGGGCGGCGCGGCGCTCGGCGCCCGACAGCCCCGACGAACCGGATGCCGTCGCTCCGCCGCGTCCGGCGCCCGTGGCGCTCGGTCCCCCGTCAGCGGTCGCCGCGGACTGCTGGGCCCGGCGCAGGCGCAGGTATTCGTCGACGCCGCCGGGGAGGTGCCGCAGGTGCCCGTTCATGACGGCGTACTGCTGATCGGTGACGCGCTCCATGAAGTAGCGGTCGTGGCTGACGACCAGCAGCGTTCCCGCCCACGCGTCGAGCAGCTCTTCGATGGCGGCGAGCATGTCGGTGTCGAGGTCGTTGGTCGGCTCGTCGAGGATCAGCACGTTGGGCTGGTCGAGGAGGATGAGCAGCAGCTGCAGGCGCCGCTTCTGCCCGCCGGAGAGATCTCTGACGGGCGTCGAGAGCTGCGCCGACGAGAAGCCCATGCGCTCCAGCAGCTGTCCGGGCGTGAGCTCCTGCGCCTTCGATCCGGTGCCGAACTGGTAGGTCGTGCGAAGGCGTCCGACGACGACGCGAACCGGCTCGTCGAGGTGAGGGTCGAGCTCATCCATGCGCTGCGTGAGTGTGGCGACCTTGACGGTCTTGCCGCGCTTCACGCGTCCGCTCGTCGGCTGGACGGTGCCGGCGATGAGGCCGAGCAGCGTCGACTTGCCGGCGCCGTTGACGCCCAGGATGCCGGTGCGCTCGCCCGGCGCGATGCGCCATTCCACCTTCGACAGCACCTGCTTCGCGCCGCCGTCGTCGAGGGGATAGGAGACGCCCGCGTCGAGCAGGTCGACGACGTCCTTGCCGAGGCGTGCCACCGCGAGCGACTGGAGTGACACGCGGTCTCGCAGCTCGGGCACGTCGGCGATGAGCTCATTGGCCGCGTCGATGCGGAACTTCGGCTTCGAGGTGCGCGCGGGTGCGCCCCGGCGCAGCCACGCCAGCTCCTTGCGGGCGAGGTTCTGCCTGCGAGCCTCGATCGCCGCCGCCTGGCGGTCGCGCTCGACGCGCTGGAGGATGTACGCCGCGTACCCGCCCTCGAAGGGCTCGACGATCCTGTCGTGCACCTCCCACGTGCGCGTGCACACCTCGTCGAGGAACCACCGATCGTGGGTCACGACGAGCAGCGCGCCGGCGGCGGGCGTCCACCGTCGCTTGAGATGCTCCGCCAGCCATGCGATCGCCTCGACGTCGAGGTGGTTGGTGGGCTCGTCGAGTGCCAGCACGTCCCAGTCGCCGGCGAGCAGGCGGGCGAGCGCGACCCGACGGCGCTGACCGCCCGAAAGCGACCCGAGAGCGCCGTTCCAGTCGAGGTCGCCCACGAGGCCCGCGATGACATCGCGGATGCGCGCCGTGCCGGCCCATTCGTGCTCGGGCGTGTCGCCCACGATCGCGTGGCCCACCGTGTCGTCGTCGTCGAGCACGTCGGCCTGATCGAGCATTCCGACACGGATGCCGCCGCGGAAGGTCACACGCCCGGCGTCCGGCTCACGGCGCCCGGCGAGCATGGCCAGAAGGCTCGACTTGCCGTCGCCGTTGCGGCCGACGATGCCGATGCGGTCGCCCTCGTCGACGCCGAGCGAGACGCCGTCGAAGACGACCTTGGTCGGATACTCCAGGTGCAGGGCCTCAGCCCCGAGAAGATGTGCCATCTCCTCCAGGCTAGGCGCACCGGCGGCCCCGGCAGACCATGGGCGGCAGGCTGCGACAGCGGTATCATCGTCACTGCGCACGTCGAACGGCAGGACCAGCCCGCGTGCACGGCGCCGCTCCGGCGAACCCGACGAGACCTCCCTCGAGAGGCCGTCGTGAGGCTCGCCGCCCCGCCGTTCCCGCGCCTCGGGCCGCCGCCCGCCCGGGCCCCGTCGCCGACGCGATCGCCGCGACCCCGGCAGAGCGGGCGAACAGAAGTCCGTGGCTGACGGTGTCCTCCCCGAAACGTGCGCGACACAAGAGGCGATTAGCCTCGCGGCATCCGCACCGATCGAAGAACGGAGGACTCCAGTGACACGACTCTCGGCTCTTCCCGCGACTCCGCCTCCGTGGACGCAGGTGCTCGACCGCGACGACGTGCGCCTGCACGGCGGCATCCTCCACCTGGTGCACGATGACGTCACCCCGGAGGCCGCGCGCACCGCCGACCTCACGATGATCGCCGATGCCCTCGACGCCGTGGGCGTCGCGCACACCCTGATCCGTCGCGACCTCAGCACGCCCGCCCTCGTCGTCGCGCTCGACGACCGCGATCGGGTCTGGGAGGCCCTGACAGCCCTCGCCGCGCACGAGCCCGTCTACGTCAAGCCGAAGAACGGCACGGTCATGCCGGTCACCGAGCACCGTCCTGCCGGCGACGCCCCCACCGCCGTTCGGGTCTTCCGACCGCGCATCACCCGCACACGCGACCTCGCCTACGGCACGAGCACAGCCGTGCGGATCGAGTTCTGGCGGTTCGGCGACGACCTCGTCGAGGCGCCGAGCGACAACGCGCTCACCCGGCGGATCATCCCCGCAGACGACATCGACTACACGACCGTCGAGCGGTTCGGCCGGTCATGGCGCACGCTCGCGGGCATGTTCGACACCCATCCGTCGGAGTTCACCGAGGACATCGACATGGTCTTCTCGTGGGTCGACGGCTCGTCGAGCGAGTTCCAGCGCCAGCGCGCGGCCCAGCTGTCGGAGTACGTGGTCGGCGAGGGCGACGACGGCCCCGCTCGCTACCGGCACGTCGACGAGCTGCGCTACGCCCTCCGCAGCGTGCACATGTACGCGCCATGGGTGCGCCGCATCTTCATCGCGACGGACTCCCCTCGTCCGGCGTGGCTCGTCGACCATCCCAAGGTGACGGTCGTTCGCAGCGAGGAGTTCTTCGCCGACCCCTCCGTGCTGCCGATCCACAACTCCCATGCCGTCGAGGCGCAGCTGCATCGCATCGAGGGACTGTCGGAGTACTTCCTGTACTCGAACGACGACATGTTCTTCGCGCGTCCGCTGCGACCCGAGCTGTTCTTCTCGCCGGGCGGGATCTCGTCGTTCGTCGAGTGCGACGTGCGGATCGGCCCCGGCCCGACCCGCCCGGCGCGCAGCGGTCACGACAACGCGCTGCGCGTCAACCGGGAGCTGCTGCGGGAGCGGTTCGGCCGCACGATCGTCCGCGACCTCGAGCACTGCGCGGCGCCGATGCGGCGCAGCATCCTGTTCGAGATGGAGCGGGAGTTCGCCGACGACTTCGCCCGCACCGCAGCCTCGCGGTTCCGGAGCGCCACCGACATCTCGGTCACCAACAGCCTGTACCACTACTACGCGCAGTTCACGGGCCGCGCGATCGCGTCGACAGTGCCGCGCGTGCGCTACGTGCAGACGACGACCGCCGCCGGGCTCCTGCGCATGGAGCGTCTCACCGAGGGCGGCATCGACATGTTCTGCCTCAACGACGGTGCTGAGACCGAGGTTCCCGAGGCGGTGCGGGTCCGCGCGGTCACCGACCTGCTGGAGCGCCTGTTCCCCGTGGCGGCCCCGTGGGAGTCGGTCAGCGCGGAACGGCGACGGGCCGAGCTGCTCGCGTGAACGCGCCCTCGATGCCGGCCTCGGTCAGGCGACGCTGAGCCTCCATCGCATCGATGTGCTCGAGCGTGCGAGGAACGTGCACGGGCACGACCGAGTGGACGACCGTGTCGTCGTAGACATGCACGAGGTTGTAGGCCTGCGCGCCGTCCTGGGGTCGGGTGCCGCCCACCGGGACCGTCAGATCCTGCGAGTAGCAGGTCGACGAGGCGACCGAGACCGGGATGCCGGCGAAGGTCGCGAACGTCGAGTAGTGCAGGTGCCCCGCGATGACAGCACGCACGTCGGAGCCGCGAACCACGTCGGCGAGACGCTGCTGGTCGCGCAGCTCGACGGACGACGCCAGTGGGAGCACGCTCGGCACGGGCGGGTGGTGCATCGCGAGGATGGTGCCGTACGGGGCGGGCGAGGAGAGCGTGTCAGCCAGCCACGCCAGCTGGTCGTCAGAGAGCTCGCCATGATGGTGGCCCGGCACCGACGTATCGAGGGTCACGATGCGGAGGCCGTCGATCTCGTCGACACGGTCGTATGGGGCCGACGGATCGGCCGCCGCGTCGTCGACCAGCTGCCAGCGGAACGCGGCGCGGTCGTCGTGGTTGCCCATGACCCACAGCACCCGCGTGTCCAGCCGTTCGGCCCATGGATCGACGAGATCGCGCAGCATCGCGTACGCGTCGGCCTCACCGAGGTCGACCAGGTCGCCCGTGAAGATCACGGCATCCGGCGCGATCCCGCTGTCTTCGATGCCCTGCAGCGCACGGGCGAGATGAGCGGCGCCGTCGACGTCTCCGAAGAGCATCGGCCCGTCGGCTCGAAGGTGCGTGTCGCTGATGTGCAGCAGGATCTTGTCGGCGGCCGGGTGCTCCGCGCGGCGCATGCGTCCTCTTCCCCTCGGGTTCGGCATTTCGGGATGCCCTTCGGCGGCGATGCTACTCCCGCGAATCGGGTATCGGCTGGGAGCGACGCGCGTCGCTGACGAACCGCTGTCGATCCTCTGCCCGACCGCTCCCCCGCCATGAGGAGTCGGGCTGAGGACGATTCAGTACCAGAAGCTCAGGCGCGGGGCGACGGGTGTCGCGAACAGCCGTGTGAGACGCGCCGGATCGTCGGCCTGCAGGCGGCCCGCCTTCGCCAGGGTCGCCGGCGAGACGCCCCCGAGCAGGATCGTCGACAGCTCGACGACCGTCATACGCGCGACGGGCGCGTCGGCAGCGGCATCGGTCGCGACCACCTCAGCTGTGCCGTCGGCGCGCGTCGTCAGCACGAAGCGCCCGCCGGCGAACCCGAGGTCGTCCTCGATCTCGAGCACGACAGTGTCGGCGACGTCGTAGCTCCGGGCTGACAGCGCAGCAGGAACATCGAGGATGCGGAGGTACTGGTGGTCGCCGACCGTGATCTTGGCCGCGCGCTGATCGGCGATCATCCACCACAGCGGCTCGTCGACCGACAGCTCCGAAGCCTCGACCGTCGCGACGAGATCCATCGACAGCAGGAAGCGCCACAGCGCGGCGTAGGCGGCATCCGTCGCGGCGAGCAGCATCACCACGCGGACCGTCGCGCCGCCGAAGCTCTCCGTGTCGGTCACGCGGTAGACCACGAGCCCGTCGACCGCGCCCTCCGGCGATCGGTACTGCGCGACCCGCAGCTCTTCGGCCTTCTGCGCGTCGGGACGCGTGCCGAAGGTGCGGTCCCAGTGCCCGCCGGGCATGTCGATCTCGCCCGGCGACGCGAAGCGCACCCGCTCGTGGAGGTCGGGCGCGAGGGCTCGTCCCTCCTCGCGGG
>CALANM010000005.1 GCA_937926065.1 uncultured Microbacterium sp. | reverse complement strand
CGACCGCGCCCGCCGCCGCACAGATTGGCCCCGCATCCCGTGACCGAATCCGAGACGCCCGCCGACGATCCGCTCCGAGACCGCAGTCCGCTGACGATCGTCGTCGCCGCCGACACCTTCGCGCCCGACGTCAACGGCGCCGCCCGCTTCGCCGAGCGACTCTCCGCCGGCATGGCCGCGCGCGGACACGAGGTGCACGTCGTCACCCCCAGCGTCACCCACTCGCAGCACGGTGTCTTCACCGAGGTCATCGAAGGCCAGGAGCTCACCGTCCACCGCCTGCCCGGCTGGCGGTGGTATCCGCACGACTGGCTGCGCTTCGTGCTGCCGTGGATGAGCAAGCACTACGCCCGCCGCGTGCTCGACCAGGTCAAGCCCGACGTCGTGCACAGCCAGTCGCACATCGTCATCGGCCGCGGCATGACGCGCATCGCCCGCCAGCGCGGCATCCCCGTCATCGCGACCAACCACGTGATGGCCGAGAACATCATCGACTTCACGACGCTGCCGCCCAAGCTCGACCAGCTCGTCATCAAGCTCGCGTGGGACGACGCCAAGCGCACCTTCGAGATGTCGCGCGCGGTCACGACGCCCACGCGTCGCGCCGCCGAGTTCCTCGAGAAGACGATCGACATCTCCGGCGTCATCCCCATCAGCTGCGGCATCGACAAGGCCAACTACACGCCCGACCTCACTCCGCGGAAGCATCATCGCGTGCTGTTCGTCGGACGCCTCACGACCGAGAAGCACGTCGAGGTCACTCTCGAGGCGGTCGCACGCCTCGTGCCCGAGATCCCCGACATCACGTTCGACATCGTCGGCGGCGGCGACCAGCGCCGCAACCTCGAGCTCACGGCGCAGCGCCTCGGCATCGCCGACCGCGTCGTGTTCCACGGTCGCGTGTCGGAGGAGGAGCTGCGCGCCGCCTACACGAAGGCCGACGTCTTCGCGATCGCGTCGATCGCGGAGCTGCAGTCCATCGCGACGATGGAGGCCATGGCATCCGGGCTCCCCGTCGTGGGCGCGAACGCCGTCGCCCTGCCTCACCTCGTGCACGACGGCGAGAACGGCTACCTGTTCGAGCCGGGCGACGTCGATGACCTCGCCGACAAGCTGAAGCGCGTGCTCACGGCGTCGCCCGAGGAGTACCTGCGGATGCAGCAGGCCTCGCTCGACGGCGTCGACATCCACGACATCCAGAAGACGCTCGACACCTTCGAGAAGCTGTATCGCGGCGAACCGCTCTGACGGCAGCATGACCCGCCTCTACTTCGACGCCCGGTACATCCGAACCGACTTCCACGACGGAATCAGCCGGTACTCCGCCGAGCTCGCCGCCGCCGTGGCATCCGCGGCGCCCGCGCGTGGCGTCGAGGTGACGTTCCTGATCTTCGACGAGCGGCAGCAGGCGTTCCTGCCGGAGGGCGCTGAGACGCTGATCATCGGTCCGCCGACCGCCGTGAGCGAGCCGCTCCGCGCACGCGAGCTGAATCGTCACCGGCCCGACGTCGTGTTCTCGCCCATGCAGACGATCGGGACGATGGGCCGCCGCTACCGGCAGATCCTGACGCTGCACGACACCATCTACTACCGGCACCGCACCCCGCCGAAGGGCCTGCCGTGGTACGTGCGGGTCGGCTGGCGCCTGTTCCACCTGTCGTACGTGCCGCAGCGCATGACGCTCAACGCCGCCGACGTCGTCGCGACCGTGAGCGAGACGAGCGCGCAGCAGTTCGCGGCCGTGAAGCTCACCAAGCGCCCCGTCGTCGTCATCCCCAACGCGCCGCAGCAGCTCGAGTCGCTGCTCCCCGAGGGGGCCGGGGTCGTGCCGGGTGCACAGAACCTCGTCTACATGGGCTCGTTCATGCCCTACAAGAACGTCGAGACGCTCGTGCGTGCGATGGCCGACCTGCCCGGGCGCACGCTGCACCTGCTGTCGCGCATCTCACCCGCCCGTCGCGCGGAGCTGGAGGCGCTCGTGCCCGCAGGCGCCGATGTCGTGTTCCACGGGGGCGTGACGGATGCCGAATACGCGACGCTGCTCGCCGACCGTGCCGTGCTCGTGACCGCGAGCCTCGACGAGGGCTACGGACTGCCGCTCGCGGAGGCGCTCGCTATGGGCGTGCCCGCCGTCGTCACCGACATGCCGATCTTCCGCGAGGTCGCCGGCGACGGCGCGAAGTACGCGCCCGGCACCGATGCCGCCTCCTTCGCCGCCGCCGTCCGGTCGCTCGATGACCCAGGCGAGTACGCGCGCACCGTCGCCGCCGGTCGCGCGCACATCGCCCGCTTCTCGTGGGAGCGCTCCGCCGGCATCCTTCTCGACACTGTCGCTCGCCTCGCCCGAGCCTGACGCGCGCCAGCGGATGCCGAGACCGCCGCGAAGTGCCGAAAGCGCCGGCTGCTGCCTCGCCATAGGTGGCGGTCTCGGCAGGAACCGGCGCTTTCGGTGCGTCTGAGATGTCCACGTCGGGTGGAACGCGACACCGCGTGGCGGCGCGCGTGCGGGGCTGGCCGGGGGTCAGGGCAGCCGTGACGGATCGGTCGGCGTCGCCCGGTAGCCGTCGATCGTGAGAGCGCGGAGCGTTCCGACGATGCCGACCGTGGCGATGACCGCAACGATGATCGTGATGAACATGGCAGAAACGCTACGCGCGTGCAGAAAGTGCCACTAGTGGCAGGACTGCTACGGGTAGTAGCATTCCTGCCATGAAGACCGTCGCCTGTCTCGTCCTCCCCGGCTTCGCCCCGTTCGAGTTCGGCCTCGCGTGCGAGGCGTTCGGCCTGGACCGCTCCGACGACGGCATCCCGAACTTCGACTTCCGCATCGTGACGCCCGAGCCGGGCGCGATCCGCAGCAGCCTCGGGTTCTCGATCAACGTCGAGAACGACCTGGCCTTCGCCGACGAGGCCGACCTCGTGGTCGTGACCCCGATCGCTCGCGGATCGTGGGGCGACGTCGACGAGCGCGCGCTGGCGGTCGTCCGCCGGGCCGTCGCGCGCGAAGCCTGGCTGCTGACGGTCTGCAGCGGCTCGTTCGTCGCCGCCGCGGCCGGCGTGCTGTCCGGCCGTCGTGCGACGACGCACTGGAAGTACGCCGACACGATGAAGGCGATGTATCCCGACATCGACGTCGACCCCAACGTGCTCTACGTGCAGGACGGCCGCATCATCACGAGCGCCGGCACGGCCGCCGGAATCGACGCGTGTCTGCACCTGCTGCGGCTCGAGCTGGGCGCCGAGACCGCCAACCGCATCGCGCGGCGCATGGTCGTGCCGCCGCAGCGTGACGGCGGGCAGGCGCAGTTCATCGACAAGCCGCTGCCGGTGACCTCGTCGCTGTCGCTCGCGCCGGTGACCGACTGGATGCTGCAGAACCTCCGGCTCGACCTCACGGTCGACCAGCTCGCCGCGCGGGCGCACATGTCGCCGCGCACCTTCGCGCGTCGCTTCAAGGCGGACTTCGGCACCACCCCCGCCGCCTGGCTGGGGCGTCAGCGCATCCTTCATGCGCAGCGCCTGCTCGAGCAGACCGACCTGGGGCTGGATGCCATCGCGTACGAGTGCGGCTTCGGCTCGGCTGCGGTCCTGCGGCAGAACTTCTCGCGTGCGCTCGGCACGACCCCGACCGCGTACCGTGCCCGCTTCTGCTGCGCCGTCCCTGAGACCCCGGTGGAGCGCGACGACGCCGCCGCACAGCGCGAGCCCGCCCTGGCATCCTGACTCGCGCGGCGTCCGCCGGGTCCGTGCGCTCACTGGTGCCGTTTGCCGTATTGCCCCCTGCGCTTGACGCTGGTAAACTTGAGTCACAACGACTCAAGTTTCGTGAGTCACGGTGAAGACAAGGCTTCAGGAGACCAATGAACGCACAACCTACACCCGGGCAGGAGGAGCAGCAGAGCGCTCTCGAGCAGTTCGGGATCAACCTCACCGACCGCGCGCGGAACGGCAAGCTCGACCCGGTGATCGGGCGCGACAGCGAGATCCGCCGTGTCAGCCAGGTGCTCACCCGCCGCACGAAGAACAACCCCGTGCTCATCGGCGAGCCCGGCGTCGGCAAGACGGCCGTCGTCGAGGGGCTCGCCCAGCGGATCGTCGCGGGCGACGTCGCCGAATCGCTCAAGGACAAGGAGCTCGTCGCCCTCGACATCTCCGCCCTCGTGGCCGGCGCCATGTACCGCGGCCAGTTCGAGGAGCGTCTCAAGAGCGTTCTCAAGGAGATCACCGAGTCCGACGGCCGCATCATCACCTTCATCGACGAGTTGCACGTGCTCATGGGCGCGGGCGGCGGCGAGGGCTCGGTCGCGGCATCCAACATGCTCAAGCCGATGCTCGCACGCGGCGAGCTGCGCCTCATCGGCGCGACCACGCTCGACGAGTACCGCGAGTTCATCGAGAAGGATGCCGCCCTCGAGCGCCGCTTCCAGCAGGTGTACGTCGGGGAGCCCAGCGTGGAGGACACCATCGCGATCCTCCGCGGGCTCAAGGGTCGCTACGAGGCCCACCACGGGGTGACGATCAGCGACGGCGCGCTCGTGGCCGCCGCCGCCCTCTCGAACCGGTACATCCCGTCGCGGCAGCTGCCCGACAAGGCGATCGACCTCATCGACGAGGCCATGAGCCGTCTCAAGATGGAGATCGACTCGAGCCCCGTCGAGATCGACCAGCTGCGCCGCACCGTCGACCGCATGCGCCTCGAAGAGCTGGCGCTCAAGAAGGAGAAGGACGACGCGTCGAAGGAGCGTCTCGCCAAGCTCCGCGAGCAGATGGACGAAGCGGAGGCCGAGCTCCGCGTGCTCGAGGCCCGCTGGGAGCGCGAGCGCGCCGGACTCACACGCGTCGGCGAACTCAAGAAGCAGCTCGACCAGGCCTACACCGACCGCGACCGCGCCCTGCGCGAAGCCGACTACGCGCGCGCCTCGCAGCTCGAGTACGAGACCATCAAGCGGCTCGAGCAGGAGGTCGCCGAGGCCGAGCGCGCCGAAGCGAACCCCACCGAGGAGCGCATGGTCAACGAGCAGGTGACCGACGAGGACATCGCCGCCGTCATCGCCGCCTGGACCGGCATCCCCGTGGGTCGCCTCCTCCAGGGCGAGAGCGAGAAGCTCGTGCACCTCGAGGCCGAGCTCGGCAAGCGGCTCATCGGGCAGAAGGAGGCCGTGAAGGCCGTGGCGGATGCCGTGCGCCGCTCGCGCGCCGGCATCAGCGACCCGAACCGTCCGACCGGATCGTTCCTGTTCCTCGGACCCACCGGCGTCGGAAAGACCGAGCTGGCCAAGGCGCTCGCCGACTTCCTCTTCGACGACGAGCACGCGATGGTCCGCATCGACATGAGCGAGTATGGCGAGAAGCACTCCGTCGCCCGTCTCGTCGGAGCCCCTCCGGGGTACATCGGCTACGAGCAGGGCGGTCAGCTCACGGAGGCGGTGCGCCGTCGGCCGTACTCCGTCGTGCTTCTCGACGAGGTCGAGAAGGCCCACCCGGAGGTGTTCGACGTCCTCCTGCAGGTGCTCGACGACGGCCGGCTCACCGACGGCCAGGGCCGCACGGTCGACTTCACGAACACGATCCTCATCCTCACGAGCAACCTCGGCTCGCCGATCCTCATCGACCCGACGCTGTCGAACGAGGAGCGGCGCGAGCAGGTGATGGCGCTCGTGCGGCAGGCGTTCCGCCCCGAGTTCCTCAACCGTCTCGACGACATCGTGATGTTCCAGGCGCTCAGCGAAGACGACCTCGCGCAGATCGTCGAGCTGTCGGTCGACGCGCTGCAGCGCCGCCTCAAGGAGCGGCGCCTGACGCTCGCCGTCACTCCCGACGCGCGCGCGTGGCTCGCCGAGCGCGGGTACGACCCGATCTTCGGCGCGCGTCCGCTGCGGCGGCTCATCCAGTCGGAGGTGCAGGACCGCCTCGCGATGGCGCTCCTGTCGGGCGGTGTGCACGACGGCGATGTCGTCCGGGTCGACGTCGCGGCCGACGGCTCCGCGCTCGTGCTCACGAGCGGAGGTCCTGCCGACACGCCGGCCGCGGCCGGCGACGACGATGTGATCGAGGCCGAACTCCTCGACGAGTGACCGGCGCCCGCCTCGTCCGCGTGTTCAGAACTCCGGAGAGACGGCCGGGTCAGGTCCGCGTGATTCCGCGGACGGTGACTCGGCCGTCGCCGATATCTCCGGAGTTGTGCGCGTTCAGTCGGTCTCTCCCGCCGCGTTCGCGTGCGACGGTCAGCGCTCGAGCGGATCGGATGGACTCTGCAGGTCGTCGGCCGCCGCCGGTGCCGGTGCCGTGGCGGTAGCCGCGGGGAGGTCGCGCACGCGCCAGAACGGGCCGATCGCGACGGGAAGCGCCGACACCAGCGCGCCGGCCGCGCCGATCCACAGGGCCGGGACGGTCCCCAGCCACGTGCCGACCCATCCGGCCGCGAGGGCCGAAAGCGGCATGACGCCCCACACGCAGAAGCGGATCGACGCGTTCATGCGACCGAGGAGCCGCGGCGGGGTGATGCGCTGACGGAACGTGACCTGCGTGATGTTGTAGATGAGGATCGCGAAACTCATGAAGAAGCCCTGCACGGCGAGGAAAGCGAAGGCGGCGGGTGCGGGGAGCAGCGAGGCGAGCGGGAACAGCAGATCGATGACGCTGAACAGGATCGCCGCGAGCGGGATGGCGCGCGCTTCGCCGAAGCGGGCGACGATGCGGGGAGTGGCGACGGCGCCGAGGAAGCCGCCGACCGCGCCGATCGAGAACAGCAGGCCCATGAGCTCGGGCGTGAAGCCGATGATCCGCAGGTAGAAGATCGGCGTGAGCGTGAACATGAATGTGCTGAAGAGGTTCGAGATCGCGGTGGTCGCGACGATCCGGCGCAGGTAGGTGTTGCCGAACACCCACGACAGTCCCTCGCCGACTTCGCGGTGGAGCGGAGCGCGGTCGTCGTCGTGCCGGGGCTGCTCGTTGTCACGGGTGCGCAGCAGAGCGAGCATCGAGGTGAGGTATGTGCCGACGGTGGCGAGGACGGCGATCGGCGCCGTGATGAGCGCGACGAGGCCGCCGGCGATCGCGGGCCCCGTGAGCCCGGCGAGCTGCTGCGTCGACTCGAGCTTGCCGTTGGCTTCGGCGATGTGGGTGGGCGGCACGAGCGACGGGACGATGCTCTGGTACGAGACATCGAAGAACACGGTCGCGATGCCGACGACGAGCGCGACGGCGTACAGGTGCCACATCTCGAGGATGCCGGTGAGGTACAGCACGGGCACGGCGGCCAGGGCGAGGGCCCGGGCGGCATCCGCCCAGATCATGACGTGGCGCTTTCGCATCCGGTCGATCCAGGCGCCGGCAGGCAGGCCGACCACGAGGAACGCGGCCATCATGGCGGCATTGAGGTAGCCGACCTGGGCCTCGGTCGCCTGCAGGATGATCACGGCGAGCACGGGGAGCGCGAGCTCGGTGATCTGCGACCCGAACTGACTGAGGGCCTGACCGCCCCACATCGTGAGGAAGTTGCGGTCGTGCCACAAGGAGCGATGCGGGGCGGTCTCGGCCGTGGTGGCGTCGGTGGCGGCGCCGGCTCGCTCTGATTGGGACATGCCAATCAGTGTCGGTCAGTGATTTGGAAAAGTCAATCAGCGGCTAGGATGCCGTCATGACCGCCGATGCGTCCGCTCACGGCGAGGTCGGGTCCGAGGCCCAGGCCATCGCGCTCGCACGTGCGCTCAGCTCTCCGCTGCGGCTGCGCGTGCTCCGGCTGTGCGCGTTCGACAGTCGCACCAACAAGGAGCTCGCCGAGCTGCTCGACGTCAATCCTGGGACGATGCTTCACCACGTGCGCACGCTCGTCGACACCGGGCTGCTCGCCCCCGATGCCGAGCGTGCGGGCGCGCGCGGAGCCCGTGAAGTGCCGTACCGGGCGACCGGGCTGTCGTGGCGTGCGCCGTCGCCGCCGAACCTCAGCATCGTGCTGCTCGAGACGATGCGCCAGCAGATGGTCGGCGTCGACCCCGAGAGAGTCGAGACCAACTGGCTCGGCCTGCGCCTGAACGAGGCGAACCTCAACGAGCTTCGCAGCCGGATCGGCGCGCTTCTGCAGGAGTTCAAGGACCGCGGCCCCGACCGCGACGGCGAGTCGTACTCCCTCGTGACGGTGCTGCACCCCGATCTCAACCCGCCCACGACTCCGCCGGGGCCGCCGGCCGACGGCGCCCCGGGGGCCTGACGACGGGCGTTCGCGCCCGGCCTCGCGGACAGACGACGGCACCCCGACGCGGGACGCGCGGGGTGCCGGTGAAGGGTGGTCAGCGGGAGAGCAGCGATGCCGCGACCGGACGCCGGGTGCGGGGAGCGGCCTCGCGCTCGCGCAGCGCCTCGGGCGCCGCGTCGATGTCGCCGAGCGCACCGACGGCCATGACGGTGACGGCGGTGGTGTGCTCGTCGAAGCCGAACGCGCGGGTGAGGGCATCGCGGTCGAAGCCGCCCATCTGGTGCGTGTGCAGGCCGGATGCGTGCGCCTGGATCGTGAAGAACGCGGCAGCCTGGCCCGTGTCGTAGGTGGCCCACGGCAGCGGCGTGCCATCGATCTCCGACACGGCGGCGAACACGACGAGCGCGGCGGCTGACGCGGCCCATGTCTGGTTGAAGCCCATGAGCGAGTCGACGATCGCGTCGTGTGCCGACGTGCCGCGCAGCGCGACGACGAAGCGCCACGGCTGGGTGTTGTTGGCCGACGGCGCCCAGCGGGCGGCCTCGAGGGCGCTGCGGAGGGCGTCCTGATCGATGGGGGCCTGGGGGTCGAACACGCGGGTGCTCCAGCGCTCAGCCAGGACGTCCAGAATCGGGGCGTCGGTCTGCGCGGTGCGGTCAAGGGTGATGCTCATGGCGTCTCCTGGGGGGTGGTGGATGAGACGAGACGCCGTTGGCCCACATCCATTCAACAGAATGCGACCTATGGGTATTCCGAGAATGCCGCCCGGCCTCGCAGGGAGGCGCCGGACGGCATCCGTGGTTCGGTCGTGGTCTGCGCCCTCAGGACCGCAGGGCTTCGGCGAGCTTCACGCGCGCACCCATCCGCAGGATCGAGTTCTCGTAGATCTTCGCCCCGATGGCGATCGCCGCGGCGCACGTGACGAGCAGGATGCCGAGCGACAGCACCGGCTCCCACCACTCCGCCTCGCCCAGGAACACCCTCACCGGCATGCCCACGGGCGCGGAGAACGGCACGTACGACATGACGGTCAGCACGACCGGGTTGTCGTTGAAGAAGATGACGAGGAAGTACGGCGCCATCACGAGGAACGTGAGCGGCGTCGTGGTCGAGCCGATGTCCTCCTGGCGGGACACCATCGCCGCGGCCGCCGCGAACAGCGACGCCAGCAGGATGAACCCGAACAGGAAGAACACCGCGAACCACACGAGCGGAGCGCCCAGCCCCGTCAGCAGCTCCACCTGATCGGTGACCGTGAGGCCCACGATCGCGATCGTCGCGAGGCCGATGATCTGCCCCATGGCGAGCACCGTGTTGCCGATGACCTTGCCGGCCAGCAGGGCGCGCGTGGGGATGGCGGAGATCAGCAGCTCGACGACACGCGTCTGCTTCTCTTCGACGACCGACTGCGCGATCGTCGACCCGAAGGTCAGCGCCGCCATGAAGAAGATGAGGCCGAACCCGAGCGACACCACATAGCGCAGGCCCCACGAGACTTCATCCGCCTCCAGCAGGTCGACGGGCGGCGAGACGCTCAGCAGGCGCAGGAGGGACTCCGGCGGCGTGTCGAGCGCGACGACCGTGTAGCCGAACGGCTCGGCCCCTCCCGGGATGATCGCCGCATCGACGTCGCCGGAGCGCACCAGCTCGCGGGCCTCATCGGCATCCTGCGTCTCGGTGATCTTGACGGCGTCGTCGAGGCCGGCGACCACCGGCGCCGTCTGGCTCGTGACGGCGATCGGCGCGCGGTTGTCGCCCGCGGCCGAGAACCCGCCCCACAGCACCGATCCGAGCGCGATGAGGAACAGGATCGCCGTCGAGATGAGAAAGGCCTTGCTGCGCAGCTTCGAGCCGATCTCCCGTTCGGTGACCAGCCACACGCTCTGCGCGAAGGACGGCGTCGTGCTCATCGGATGACCTCCTTGAAGATCTCGGCGAGTGACGGATGCCGCGGCGCGAAGCTCGCGACATCGCCCCTCTCCACGGCCTGGCGGAGCACTCGCTGCGCCGCCTCATCGGTGTCGGCGTCGAACAGGGCGTAGCCGCCGTCGAACTCGCGCACCGTGACGCCCGGCTCGTCGCGCAGCCAGCCGGCATCCCCCGACGACACGAGCTCGAACCGCCGCTGACGGTGCTGCGAGCGCAGCTCGTCGCGGCTGCCCGCCGCGCGGATCGTGCCGCCGGCGATGATGACGAGGTCGTCGCACAGGCGCTCGACGACATCGAGCTGATGCGACGAGAACAGCACCGATGCGCCCTGTGCGGCCCGCGCCTGCAGCACCCCCGCGACGACGTCGACGGCGAGGGGGTCGAGCCCCGAGAAGGGCTCGTCGAGGATCAGCACCTGCGGGTCGTGCACCAGCGCAGCAGCGATCTGTGCGCGCTGCTGATTGCCGAGCGAGAGCGTCTCGATGTTGTCGTTCAGGCGCTCGCCGAGGCCGAGCTCTTCGAGGAGTGCCGTGGCGCGGGTCGTGGCATCCGACTTCGAGAACCCGTGCAGACGGGCGAGGTACACCACGTGCTCCAGCACGCGCATCTTCGGGTAGAGGCCGCGCTCCTCGGGCATGTAGCCGAAGCGTCGCCGGTCGGCCGCCGTCACCGGGGCGCCCGCGAGCGTGACTTCGCCGCCGTCACGTGCGAGGACGCCCAGGATGATGCGCATCGTGGTGGTCTTGCCGGCGCCGTTGCCGCCGACGAAGCCGGTGAGGCGGCCGGGGGCGACGCTGAAGCCGATGTCGTCCAGCACGCGGCGACCGCCGTAGCTCTTCGTGATTCCGCTCAGTTCGAGCATGTTCTCCTCCTTGTGTCACCCACGCTACGAATCCGCCGCGGGCCGCACCTCCCTCCCGCGGGGGATATCCGGGCGCGGC
>CALANM010000004.1 GCA_937926065.1 uncultured Microbacterium sp. | reverse complement strand
CGCGGAGATCTCGGCGTCGGCGAGCGGGATCGGCCACGCGATGCCGAGCTCGGGGTCGCCGACGTTGACGAACGAGTACGACGCGTCGGCCGACCAGTGGTCGTTCACGAGGTAGGTGTACGCCGTGTCGGGCTCGAGCGTCTGATACGAGTTGCCGACGCCGCGCGGCACGAACACCGCCACCGACGGGTCGATCTCGGCCGTGAACACGCGACCGAACCCTGGCCCCTCACGCAGGTCGACCCACGCGCCGAAGATGCGTCCGGTGGCGACCGACACCCACTTGTCCCACGGCTCGGCGTGGATGCCGCGCGTGGTGCCGACAGCGTCGTTGAACGACACATTGTTCTGCACGGGTCCGAAGTCGGGGAGCCCGACGGCGGTCATCTTCTCGCGCTGCCAGTTCTCTTTGAACCACCCGCGTGAGTCGCCGTGCACGGGAAGGTCCCACAGCGTGAGGCCGTCGATGCCCGTCTGCCGGGCCGACAGCGCCTTGCCGTACTCCGTCACTACTGGCCCTTGCTCGCGTAGAAGGCCTCGACGGCATCCTTGCTCGGCGCCCACCAGCGCTCGTTCTCGCGGTACCAGTCGATCGTGGCGGCCAGACCGTCTTCGAATCGCGTGTACGACGGGGTCCAGCCGAGCTCGGTGCGCAGCCGCGTCGAATCGATCGCGTAGCGCAGGTCATGCCCGGGGCGGTCGGCCACGAGGTCGTAGTCGTCGGCATCCCGGCCCATGAGGGTCAGGATCAGCTCGACGACGTCCTTGTTGCTCTTCTCGCCGTCGGCGCCGATGAGGTACGTCTCACCGATCTCGCCCTTGTCGAGGATCGTCAGCACCGCCGAGGAGTGGTCGTCGGCGTGGATCCAGTCGCGCACGTTCTCGCCGGTGCCGTACAGGCGCGGGCGGATGCCGCGGATGACGTTCGTGATCTGTCGCGGGATGAACTTCTCGACGTGCTGGTACGGACCGTAGTTGTTCGAGCAGTTCGAGATCGTCGCACGCACGCCGAACGACCGCACCCATGCCCGCACGAGGAGGTCGGAGCCCGCCTTCGTCGACGAGTACGGCGACGAAGGGTTGTACGGCGTCGTCTCGGTGAACCGCGCCGGGTCGTCGAGCTCGAGGTCGCCGTACACCTCGTCGGTCGAGATGTGGTGGAACCTCGTGTCATGGCGACGGGCCGCCTCGAGCAGCGTGTACGTCCCGACGATGTTCGTGTCGATGAAGGGCCGCGGGTCGTGCAGCGAGTTGTCGTTGTGCGACTCGGCGGCGTAGTGGATGACGGCATCCGCCTGGGCCGTGAGCTCGTCGACCAGCCCCGCGTCGGTGATGTCGCCCTTCACGAAGCGGAGCCGCGACTCGGGGAGCCCGTCGAGCGAGGCGCGGTTGCCGGCGTATGTGAGGGCGTCGAGGACGGTCACGTGATGGTCGGTGTGCGCGATGACGTGGCGCACGAAGTTCGAGCCGATGAACCCGGCGCCGCCGGTCACGAGCAGCCTGGACATCACTTTCCCCGTTCCAGAATGTCGAGCAGATACGACCCGTACCCCGACTTCACGAGCTTCTCGGCGCGCTCGCGCAGCTCGTCGTCGGAGAGGAAGCCCTGCCGCCAGGCGACCTCCTCGGGCACGCCGATCGACATGCCCGTGCGGCGCTGGATCGTGCGGACGTAGTCGGCGGCATCCGTCATCTGGTCGAACGTCCCCGTGTCGAGCCAGGCGGTTCCGCGCGGGAGCACCTCGACCTGCAGCTTGCCGCGTTCGAGATACTCGCGGTTGACGTCGGTGATCTCGTACTCGCCGCGCGCCGACGGCGTCAGCCCCCGTGCGATCTCGATCACGTCGTTGTCGTAGAAGTACAGGCCCGGAACGGCGTAGTTGCTGCGCGGGTTCGCCGGCTTCTCCTCGAGGGAGACCGCCCGGCCCGCCTCGTCGAACTCGACCACACCGTAGGCCTGCGGCTCCGCCACCCAGTAGGCGAAGATCGCGCCGCCGTCGATGTCGCGGAAGCGCGACAGCTGCGTGCCCAGGCCCGGGCCGTAGAGCAGGTTGTCGCCGAGCACGAGCGCCACCGAGTCGTCGCCGATGAAGTCGGCCCCGATCGTGAACGCCTGCGCGAGACCGTCGGGCGACGGCTGCTGGGCGAACGTCACCGAGATGCCGAAGCGCGACCCGTCGCCGACGAGGCGCTCGAAGAACGGCGCGTCGTGCGGAGTCGTGATGATCAGGATGTCGCGGATGCCGGCGAGGATCAGCGTCGACAGCGGGTAGTACAGCATCGGCTTGTCGTAGACCGGTATGAGCTGCTTCGACACAGCCAACGTGATCGGGTGAAGCCGCGTTCCCGAACCCCCAGCGAGAATGATGCCTTTCACCCGCTCATCGTTGCATAAACCGCGCAGGCACCCCAGAAGTCGTCCCCGTTCCGCAACCCGCGGCCCGCATCAGCGTGTGAGCGGTCCCATGCGCAACGGCGGTGCCAGCGCGCGAACGAGTACCTCCGAACAGGGCCCCGGTCAAGCCCCTCTCAGGGTTTCTGCACTGCGTCTAGCGTCTGTTGTCCAGGCTCCACCGAAATGAGAAGAAGATGACCGACACGCTTGATTCGCGGATGCCGCGGGTACGCGGTCGGCATCCCCTCACCGCCCCCTCGCGACCTGCGCCGGCCCCGGCCGCGCCGCCCCCGCCTCAGCCCCGCGTGCAGTGGGAGCGCGTCGGCGCCGACTGTTACGCCGTCCTGCTCGACGGTCTGCTCATCGGGTTCGTCGACGTCGCCGGCGTCGTCTTCGTCGCGCTCGCCGGCTGCCGGTACGACCGCGCCGTCGAGGTGGGCCAGTCGGTGGTGTTCGAGCGCGCCGTCGACGCCGTGGTCGAGGCGGTCGCCCCTCACGCCGCCTGAGCCGCCTTCCGGTCTCGGAGGTCAGCCCTTCAGGCCGCTCGTGCTCGCGCCCTGGATGATCTGCCGCTGTGCGACGAAGAACAGGATGATCATCGGCACGGTCGCGATGACGCTCGCGGTGACGATGATCTCCCAGTGCCACTCGCCGCCGAACCCGAACGCGTCGACGAGCGACTTGAGCCCCCGCGGGATCGTGAAGGTGGCCGAGTCTCGCAGGTAGATGAGGCCCCGCATGAGATCCGTCCAGGCGGCCTGCACCTCGAACACGACGGTCACGGCGAGGGCCGGCTTGCACAGCGGCAGCGCGATGCGCCAGAACACCGCCCACTGTGACGCTCCGTCGATGCGCGCCGCGTCGAACAGGTCGCGGGGGAGCGTGAGCATGAACTGCCGCAGCAGGAACACGTAGAACGCGCTCCCGAACAGATTCTGCGCCCACAGCGGCACGAGGGTGCCGACGAGGCCGAGCCCGTTCCAGATGAGGAACGTCGGGATCATGGTGACGGCGCCGGGCAGCATCATCGAGCCGAGCACGAGCGCGAACAGCACGTTTCGGCCGCGGAACCGGAAGTGCGCGAAGCCCCACGCGACCATGGCGGAGCTGAGGGTCACCGTGGCCGCCGCGAGCGCCGTGACGATCACGGTGTTGACGAGCCAGAGCGCGAGAGGCGCCTCCTGCCACACGGCGATGTAGTTGTCGAAGGTGAACGTCTTCGGGACGAGGCGGTTGTCGAACACCTCGCCGCGCGGCTTGAACGACGCACTCACCAGCCAGATGAACGGATACGTGAACACGATCGCCAGCAGCACGAGCGCAACGCCCGACACCCAGCCCAGCGCCCTGCGGCGCCGACGGGTCTGAGCGTTCGTGATGGTGATGGTCGACGGCTCGACGCGCGTCGGCTTCTTGGGCAGGATCGGGCTCAGGGCCGGCCGGGCGCCGGCGGGGACGATCGGCTCCGTGCGGGTCATCGCCGGTCCTCGCCCTCGTAGTAGACGAGGCGCCGCGACACGATCAGCTGCACGGCGGTGATCACCATGATGACGGCGAACAGCACCCACGCCATCGCGGCGGCGTAGCCCATGTGGAGGAACTCGAACGCCTGCTGGAACAGGTAGATGACGTAGAAGAGCGCGGCGTCGTTGCTGTAGGTCGTGTTGCCTGCGCCGAAGAACGCCGTGTACGCCTCGTCGAACGTCTGCAGGGCGCCGATCGTGTTGACGACGATCACGAAGAACAGCGCAGGGCTGATCATCGGCAGCGTCACGCTGAGCGACTGCCGCCAGAACCCCGCGCCGTCGATGCGCGCCGACTCGTACAGCTCCTCCGGCACGTTCTGGAGGGCGGCCAGCAGGATGATGACGGTCGAGCCGACAGTCCACAGGCTCATGATCACGAGACCCGGCTTGACCCATTCGGGATCGGTCGTCCACGCGGGCCCGTCGATGCCGGCCAGACCGAGCGCCGAGTTGATGAGCCCGTTCTGCCCGTTGAACAGGAGCAGGAACAGGATGCCGACGGCCACCGGCGGCGTCATCTTCGGCAGGAAGAAGACCGTCCGGAAGAAGCCCGAGCTGCGTCGCCCGACGCTGTTGAGCAGGAGCGCGAGCGCGAGGGCGACGACCACGAGCGTCGGCACCTGCACGACCGCGAACCACAGCGTGTTGCCGAGCGCGAGCGCGACCTTCGGATCGGAGAACAGCTCGGCGTAGTTGTCCCAGCCGACGAAGCTCGGATCGTTGATGACGTCGTAGTCGGTGAGCGACAGGTAGGCGGCGTAGCCGAGCGGCCAGGCCGTGAACACCGCGAACCCGATGATCCACGGCGTGAGGAACATCAGCGCCGACGATGTCTCGCGGCGGCGCGCCCTCCGCTTCGACCGCACCCGCGACGGGCCGGGCGCAGCCACGGCCGACGCGGGAGCAGCCGAAGTCGACGTCGTCATGTCAGTCGTCCGATTCGAGCTTCGCCCACGCGTCGTCGAGTGCCTGCTGAGCGGTGTCCTGCGCCTTCGCGAGGGCGTCGGCCGGCTCCGCCTTGCCGTTGAGCACCGAGTTCACGGCATCCTGCAGCGCCGCCTTGAACTCCGCGTCGGCGGGGTTGGCCGGGAGCGAGAAGGTGTGGTCGTTGGCTTCGTACATCTTCGAGACCGCCGTGTCCCACGGCTCGCCGCCTGAGGTGACCATGCCCTGGATCTCCGTGTCGGCGTCGGCGTTGCCGGTGAGGATGCCGGTGAACGGCTTGCCCTCCTGCTCGCGCAGCTCGACCCGCGCCTGCGCGGCCGCCTTCCACGCGTCGACCGACGTCATGACCCGCGCCCAGCGGCACGCGGCCTGCGGGTTGTCGCTGCCCGACGGGATCGCCCACGCGGAGCCGGAGGCGTATGCGAGCGGCTGCCCCGACAGGTCGCGCACCGTGTCGAACGTGAGGGGCGCATCGGGCGAGACGTCGTTGAGGACGTTGACGTACCACTGCTCCATCGGCATCGCGCCGAGCACACCCGAGGCGAACTGGTTGCCCTCGCCGAAGAAGTCGGCGGAGTCGCGGAACGCCTTGACCTTGCCGAATCCGCCCTGGTCGTCATAGATCGAGACGGCCCACTCGAGCGCCTCGACGACCTCGGGGGCGTCGAGCTGCGCCGTGCGGCCGTCGGCCGAGATGAGGTCCGCGCCGTTCGCCTTCGCCCACAGGGGCAGGAACTCGGGCAGCTTGCTGTCGTAGCCGATCACCGCGAGCTTGCCGCCGTCGGTGCGCGACAGCTCCGACGACGCCGCTGACACGGCATCCCAGTTCGACCCGTTCACGTCGTCGAGCGTGAGGCCGGCCTTCTCGAGGAGGTCCGCGTTCGCCATCGTGAGCTGCACGGTGTTGAACTCCGGCACGCCGTACACGTCGTCGGCGAGCGTGACCTGCGCCAGCGCCGGCTCGACGAACTGGCCCTCGTCGATGCCCTCCCCGTCGTAGCAGTCCTCGAGCGGGAGGATCGCCCCGCGGGCGGCGAGCGACCCGATCTGGTCGCGGTTGGCGTAGACGAGGTCGGGCGGATTTCCCGTGGCGACCGCCGAGAGGAACTGCTGCAGGTCGAGCTCGCCCTCCGTGAGCGACACCTCGACGTCGCCGAGGGCCTCCTTCGCGAGGTCCATGCGGGTGGTGGCGACTTCGTCGACGCCCGAGAAGCCCATGACCTTCAGCTCACCCGAGAGGCTCGCGTTCGCGTCGAATTCGATGTCGGGCGTCGCCTTCTGGCCGGTGCCGACGGCGCATGCAGCCAGCGGCCCGACGAGAGCCGCAAGGCCGATCACGCCCAAGGTCCGGATGCGCCTGGTGGCTGCTGTCGTGCTGTGCATGTCGCCTCCCGATCGAGTGGTGCGGAGAAGTGGGCACTCCACCGCGCACGCATCGTGAACCGCTTCCGCGTCGCTGCCGAGGGGATTGACGGATGACCCGCGGAGGGTTAGGGGTTCGCCTCCGCTGACCCCTCGGTGCCCGGTGGGAGGCGCTAGGCCGCCGCGCTCGGGATGTCAAGGCCCTTCGGCGGGTGCCGGTTCCACGACATGGTGCCTTCGGGACGTCGAGTGAACCCGTCCCGGAGGTGCTCCATGTCCGAACCGTCCAGACGCGACGACGCTGCCGTCGATCGCGCCCACCAGCTCACGCTCGACCCCCTCTCCGACCGAACATGGCGGCTCTGCGACCGCTCGTTCGCGTCGTGCGACGCCGATAGCGTCGTCGCCTACATCGAACTGCGTGACAACGGCATGTACGAGGTCACGTGGGTGTCGCACGGCGTCGGAACCGCCACCTATGAGACCCTCGGCGAACTGCTCCGGGATGCCGGCGAGCTCTTCGCCCGCACGCCGCCCCGCGGTGCCGGCAAGCCCATCCCCATTCCCCACCGACCGCCGCTCGCGCTGACATGACGCTGATGGGTCCTGGGCCGTCACCGTCGCTGTGGCAGCTGACCGGCCCGCAGCCGGTGGGCGGCGACGCCCTGCCGCCGTCGGCCGAGATCGTCGTCGCCGGGGGCGGCCTCGCGGGGCTCGCCACCGCGCTCGAGCTGGCGCGCGCCGGGCACGAGGTGCTCGTCGTGGAAGCAGACGCCCTGGGTGGCCGCACGACGGCGCGCACCACCGGCAAGATCAGCCTGCTTCAGGGGTCCACGGCATCTCGCGTCCGCTCGCACGGCGGCGACGACGCCGTCGCGGCCTACCTCGAGGGGAACGCCGCCGGTGCACGGTGGCTGCGCTACGAGCTCGCCGCCGTCGAGGGCGCGTGCCGCTCGCGCACGGCGTACACGTACGCCACGACCGGCGAAGGGCGGAAGTCGCTCGAGGAGGAATCCGAGGCGATGGCCGTCGGCGGATACCCCGCCGAGCTCGTCGAGGGCGAAGGCATCGGGCTGCCCTACGTCGTCGACAGCGCGCTGCGGCTCGTCGACCAGGCCCAGCTGCATCCGCTCGTCACCGCCGACGTGCTGGTCACCCGCATCCGCGAGCGTGGCGGGAGGCTCGTCGACCACTGCCGGGTGACGGGCGTTCACGTGCGTCCCGACGCCGTCGAGGTCGAGACCGCCCAGGGCACGGTGCGCGCCGACCGGCTCATCGTCGCGACCGGCTCACCGATCGTCGACCGGTCGATGCTGTTCGCCGCCCTCAAGCCCGAACGGCAGGCCGTCGTCGCCTTCCGCCTTCCCGAGGGCCAGCCTGCGCCCGACGGCATGTACCTCTCGGTCGACCCGCAGGGTCGCTCCGTGCGGTCGGACGTCGACCGCGACGGCGCCCCCGCCATCGTGATCGCCGGAGGGGAGATCGTGACCGGGCGGGCCGACGCCATCGGCGACCTGCGCGATGACATCCTGCAGTGGACCGCTGAGCACTTTCCGGGCGCGACCCCCATCACCTGGTGGGCGGCGCAGGACTACCGCATGACCACCGCGATCCCGTTCGCCGGTGCGGTCGCCGGCGGCGGTGACCGCATCTACGCCCTCACCGGCTTCGCCAAGTGGGGCATGACCAACTCCGCCGCCGCCGCGCTCGCCGTGGCAGGCGAGCTCCACGGGAATCCGCCCGAGTGGCACACCCGGCTGCGCGAGCGGCGTCGCGGTGTGAAGGACGTGCTCTCGACGGTGGAGGCCAACGCCACCGTCGGCGCCCGCATGGTGTCGGGCTGGGCCGCCCCCGGAGCGGGGAGCGCGCCCGAGCCGGAGCGTGCGCACGTGGAGCGCGACGGCATCCGGCCCGTCGCCGAGTCGACCGTCGACGGGGTGACGTGCCGGCTGTCGGCGGTGTGCACGCACCTCGGCGGCATCGTGCGATGGAACGATGCCGAGCGCTCGTGGGACTGCCCGCTGCACGGCTCGCGGTTCGCGGCCGACGGCAGCGTCATCGAGGGCCCCGCGATGAAGCCTCTCGCCCCGGTCGACGAGCCGACAGGGGAGGCGGAGGAGGCCCACGCCTGAGGCCCTGAGGTGCCCTGCTCGACCTCACCGGCAGATGAGGAAGCTCTCATGACCGAGCGGATGCCGACGGGTACCGAGACACGCGGCCGAAAGTGCGAGACGGTGGAGGTCAACAGAGTCGTGCAGCCACGATCGGAGCCCACCATGGGCAAGTTCACCTATTCATCCACCAACAAGATGGACTTCGACGACCGCGTGCTCGCCCACCTGCAGGTCGTCATCTCGAACAAGCTGCGCCGCAGTGAGTCGTTCATGTTCACGTGGCGCGACGACGCCAGCCTGGGCGACGGACGCACCGCCGTGTGGCTCAACCCCAACGTCGCGATGTCGTTCAAGTACTTCGGAAGCCGTCCGCCCGCACTCAACCGCGCGTGGATCGAGGCGCTCGCGATAACGGCGAACTCGCCGACCGGCCTCTACGTCGTGCCCGAGCCCGCGCCCGTGGAGAAGGAGCGCGAACTGGTCGACGCCCTCTGATCGGCGAGGCCCGGCGTCTTCATGGCCAGGCCTCCCCGTCTTCGTCCGTCTCGTCGACGTCTATCGTCTCGATGCGTGCGGTCGTGTACGGTCCGATGAGCACCTCGATCGTCCTCGACGGGGAGATCCGGATCGGCACCCATGCCGCTTCTCCCTGCGCGGCCGCGAGCGCGGCCTGCCGAAAGGAGTCGACCTGATCGAGGGGAAGACGGATCTCCTCTGTGCCGATGACGGCGATGCGGGTATGTCCCATATGCAGGGCCTCCAGGTGACCGGTGTGCGTACCGACGAGCGACTGTAGCCCTCCGCCAGGCGGAGGCAAGGTCCCTTGTATGCCGCCGACGGTCGTGGTAGCCGACCGTCGACGGCACAGGGCCCCTGTCACGACACCGGTCGCGTGCCGCCCGTTCGGGCGCTGCGGTCGCGGCCCACCACGATGCCCAGCAGGATCATCCCGACGGCGAGGCCGAGATGCAGCCAGTTGTCGGCCTCGTTGACGGGCACGAAGTTGACGTCAGGGGCGTGGACCGCGAACAGGCCGAACACCCAGAGGGCGATGTAGACCACGCCGCCCCAGATGAGGTAGTTGCGCGAAGGAACGGCCCGCACAGCGGCCGCGATGCCGCCCGCCGCGAACAGCAGGTGGACGATGTTGTGGAGCACCGACACCTGGAAGACGCCGAGCAGGAGCGCCTCGGAGTGCGTGCCGGCGCCGTGCAGCTGGTCGACGTTCTGCGTGAGACCGGGGATGAACCCGGCGATTCCGACCAGGAGGAAGACGATTCCCACGATGAGGGCCGTCTTCTGGATCGCGGTGGCGGCGTAGCCGGTGTCTGCCTCCGGCCGTGCCCGCGGGTCGTGTCGGGAGTCGGTCATGGCGGATCCCTTCTCTGTGAAGATCGAGTGACGCCACAGCGGCGTCACCCGCCATCCGGACGCTACGAGCCCGGCACCGTCACGCGCAGGGGGTTGACAAGCCGGAGCGGCGCGCCCGTCGGCGTCGGGCGGCGCTGTCAAGAGGGTCGTCGCCTCCTCCCGCCGGCCGTACGGTCATGAGCATGGTGGCCCCAGCGGAGAGAGCAGCGGAGATCAGTGCCGCGCTCGCGCCGAGGCTCGCGCCCGGCGAAGTGCGCATCGGCACATCGGGCTGGAGCTACGAGCACTGGCGCGGTGTCCTCTACGCGCCCGGCGTCGCCTCGCGGCGGTGGCTGGAGGTGTACGCCGAGGCGTTCGACACGGTCGAGCTCAACACGAGCTTCTACCACTGGCCGCGCGTCGACTCGTTCCGGTCGTGGGCGGCGAAGCTGGCGCCCGGGTTCCTCCTGACGGTCAAGGGCCCGCGGGGGCTCACACACGCGAAGGGCGCCCTCGACCCCGCCCGGTGGACCGAGCGGCTGGCCGACGGACTCGACGGCCTCGGCGATCGCGCCGGTCCCCTCCTCCTGCAGCTGCCGCCCGACCGTGCGCGCGACGACGCGTTCCTCGACGCCCTGCTGCGGGCCGTGCCGGCGGGTCGGCGCGCGGCCGTCGAGCTGCGGCATCCGTCGTGGGTCGACGATCACGTCTTCGCGCTGCTCGAGGAGTACGAAGCCTCGTACTGCGTCATGAGCGGTGCGCACCTGCCGTGCGAACTGCGCGCCACCTCCGACCAGGTGTACGTGCGGTTCCATGGGCCCGACCCCGAGCACCTGTACGTCGGCGGCTACTCCGACGACGACCTCGACTGGTGGGCCGCGCGCATCCGCGAGTGGCAGGATGCCGGGCGCTCCGTGCTCTGCTACTTCAACAACGACGGCGAAGGGCACGCCGTCTACGACGCCCGACGGCTGCGCGACCGGCTCACGTGACGCGCCGGCTGCGGTTCAGCCGATGCGGATGCGCTCGGAGCGGATGCGGGCGGGGAGACGGCTGAGGCGGACGCGGTGGTCGCCGTCGGCGAACGACCACGGCGCTTCGGCAAGGCGCAGCGCGGCGGCTGCCAGCAGATCGACCGTGCGCGGCTCCCCCGGGCAGTGATGCGTGTGCACGTAGTCGCCCGTGCCCTGCGCGACGACGGGATGCGGTGCGCCCTCGGCGTGCGCCATGCTCCGTTCGAACCGGCCCGGATCGAACGCCCACGCGTCGCGCCACTCGCGCGGATGGCGGTCGGTCGCGAAGAGATCGACGAGCACCCAGTCGCCGGTGCGCACCGGCGCATCGCCGATGAGCACGTCGGTCGTGGCGACGCCGCCCACG
>CALANM010000003.1 GCA_937926065.1 uncultured Microbacterium sp. | reverse complement strand
ATGCACGGCTACCAGATCATTCAGCAGATCGAGGAGCGCAGCGGCGGATCCTGGAAGCCGAGCCCCGGCTCGGTCTACCCGACGCTCCAGCTGTTGACCGACGAGGGTTTGATCGACGTCGAGGAGTCATCGGGTCGCAAGACCTACTCGCTCACCGAGGAGGGGCGTGCCGCAGCGGCCGACACCGACCGCCCCTGGCCGAGCCGCGATTCCGCGTCGGAGCATCCGTCGAGCGCCGGTTCGAGCGGGTGGCACGGAGCGCTGCCGAAGGCGGGGGCGAACCTCGCGCAGGCGGCGATGCAGGTGGGCCGCACCGGCACGCCGGAACAGGTGCAGGAAGCTGTCGAGGTGATCGACGAAGCCCGTCGCAAGCTCTACGCGATCCTTGCCCAAGGCTGACCGCGGTCCGGGCGGCGACGCCCGCTACCGCCGCATTCTGCGCTTCGCCGCGCGGGCGCTCGTCCAGACGTGGTGGTACGAGATCGCCCTTCCGCGCGTCGGCCTGCAGCGGATCTCCGAATCGACGCGCACGCGCCGAAGTCGGCGCATCGCGCAGCGCTTCCGCGTGCTGGCCGTCGACCTCGGCGGGCTCATGATCAAGGTGGGGCAGTTCCTGTCGTCCCGCCTCGACGTGCTGCCGCCCGAGGTGACGAGCGAACTCGAAGCGCTGCAGGACGAGGTTCCCGCCGTCGATTTCGCCCGCATCCGCGCCCTCGCGGAGGAGGAGCTGGGCGTGCCGATGGAGACCGCGTTCGCCTGGATCGACGAGACGCCGCTCGCCGCGGCCTCTCTCGGTCAGGTGCACCGCGCGACGCTTGCTCCCGGCGATGCGGCGATCACCGGTTTCGAGCCTGTCGTCGTCAAGGTGCAGCGGCCGGGTATCGACGACATCATCGCCGTCGACCTGGCGGCGCTCCGGCGAGTGGCGGGGTGGCTGAGCCGCATTCACTTCGTCGCGTCCCGCGTGGACATGCCGGCCCTCGTCGAGGAGTTCGCCGTCACGAGCCTGGAGGAGATCGACTACCTCCACGAAGCGGTCAACGCGGAGCGGTTCGCGGCGAACATCGCTCCGTCGGCGCGAGTGGCGGCACCCGAGATCGTCTGGGAGCGCACGACCCGTCGCGTGCTGACGCTCGCCGACGTCACCGCGATCAAGGTCAACGACGTCGAGGCGTTGCGCGCCGCGGGGATCGATCCGGCGAGGGTGGCCGACCGGTTCGCGGCGGTCATGTTCGATCAGCTCTTCGGTGACGGCTTCTTCCACGCCGATCCGCACCCGGGGAACATCTTCGTCACGCCGCGCCCGGTTTCGGGCGACGAGCGGACGGGTGATGAGTGGGAGTTCACCTTCGTCGACTTCGGGATGATGGGCCAGGTGCCCGACGGTCTTCGCCGCGGCCTTCGGACTCTCGTGATCGCAGTGGCAGCGCGCGGGCAAGGGCCTCGTCGCAGCCATCCAGGACGTCGGCATCCTGCTGCCGACCGCCGACACGCGCGAATTGGAGCACGCTCTCACGCAGCTTTTCGCTCGTTTCGGGGGCATGGGCTTCGCCGAGCTGCAGCGGGTCGATCCGCGAGAGTTCCGGAGGTTCGCCGAGGAGTTCGGCGAAGTGGTGCGTTCGCTTCCCTTCCAGTTCCCCGAGGACTTCCTGCTCGTCCTGCGCGCGATATCGCTCACGTCGGGACTGTGCAGTTCGCTCAACCCGGCCTTCAACATCTGGGATGCCGTGGAGCCGTACGCGCAGCGGCTGCTCGCGGAGCAGAGCCGCGGTGTGGTGCGGGATCTGGCGGAACGGGCGGTGGGCTACCTGACCACGGTGGGCAGGCTCCCGCTCCGCGTCGACGCGCAGCTCGAGGAGAGTGAGCGGGCGCGCGAGGCCGAGCGCGCGCGGGCGCTCCGGGCGGACCGACGTGAGCGCGCGTCCGGGCGCGTGGTGTCGGCGGTCGTGTTCGCAGGACTGTTCGTCGGCGGTCTCGTCCTGCGGGGACAGGAGGTCGTGGCAGGCACCATCGTGGCGATCGCCTCGGTCGTTCCGTTCTCGCACGCGCTGCTGTCGGGGCGGCGGCCTCGCCGGCCGCGGACCCCGACCCGGTAGAATGGCTGATCGTGCGCCACATCCGGCGCGCCCAGAGGTGCATCTACCTGCTTTCGGAGAGCAAGGCGGCACGTGACAACGAGCTGACTTTCCGGAGGCCCCACCCATGACGTCGAGTACCGACGACAGATCCCTCGTCCATCACACCGGCCGGGCGTACTTCCCGATCGCCTTCGTCGCGCGGCTTCCGTTCGCGATGATGGTCGTCGGTGTGCTGACCCTCGTCGCCTCGGCGACGCAGTCGGTCGCCCTCGCAGGCCTCACCTCGGCGGCCGTCGGGATCGGCGTCGTCATCGCGGGGCCCGTCATCGGCGACCTCGTCGATCGTCACGGTCAGCGTGCCGTGCTGCTGCCGGTCGGCATCGCGAACGGCGTCCTCCTCGCCCTGTTCCCCCTCATCGTGCTCTCGGGGGCCCCCGCGCCCCTGACCCTGGCGGCGGCCGCGCTGATCGGACTGTCCGCGCCGCAGGCGGCCGCGCTGTCGCGTACCCGCCTCGTGGCCATCACACGCAGCCGGCTGAGCGAGCAGCGACACGAGCGCACGCTGTCGAACGTCATGGCCTACGAGTCGGCGGCCGACGAGACCGCGTTCGTGATCGGTCCCGTCCTCGTCGGACTGCTCGCCGGCTTCGTGGCTCCGTGGGCTCCGATCGCGATCGCGGCGGCTCTCAGCCTCGTCTTCGTCTCGGCGTTCGCCGTGCACCCGTCGGCCGCGGTCGCCGATGCTCCGCACCGGGGCGACGACGAGTCCGGTGCGGCATCCGGATCCCGAGCGTCGGACGATCGCGCGCCGCTGCGCTCTCTGCTGGCGGCTCCCGTACTCGTGCTCGTCGCTGCGACTTTCGCGGTCGGCCTCTTCTTCGGTGCCACCCTCACCTCGCTCACCGCCTTCGTGCAGAGCGAAGGCCACGGTGACATCGCCGGCCTGCTCTATGGCCTCATGGGGGTGGGGTCAGCAGTCCTGGCGCTCGGCGTCATGCTGCTGCCGTCCCGGTTCGCGTTGCGCTGGCGATGGCTCGCGTTCGCGTCGGTACTGCTCGTCGCTGCAGCGGGATATGCTCTCGCCGCCGACCTTCCCGCCGTGACCGTGATGCTCTGCGCCGCGGGAATCGGCGTCGGCCCGACCCTCGTGACCCTCTTCAGCCTGGCGGGGGAGCGCAGTCCGCGCGGGCGATCGGCCACCACGATGACGCTGCTCGGCTCGGCGCTCACGCTCGCTCAGGCCGTCGCGTCCGCGCTCTCGGGGGCGCTCGCCGAGGCGACCTCGCCGCAGACCGCGATGCTGCTGCCGGTGATCGCCGCCGCGCTCGTCGTCGCCCTCGGCGTCGCGAACGTCTTCGTCGGGAGGGCGCCTACGGCAGCGACGGCGGCTCAAACGGAGGCGGAGGCGGGGCCCGGCGAACGCGTCTTCGCGTAGAGCGAGCAGGCGGGCTGGGCGGGCTGGACCACGCGTCCTTCGGCGTCGCTGATACCGTCACGGTGTGTCCGCAGTCCACGCCTCATCCGATGTGTTCGCCACGGCTCGCATGGCGCTCCAGGACGCGCCGGGAACCTGGAGCATCGCCGTGGCGGACGCCATCACGGGCGAGCGCCTCTTCGAGCGTGCACCCAGCATGGTGCTTCCGTCCGCGAGTTCGGCGAAAGTGCTTGCTCTCGTCGCCGCAGCGCTTGCCGTCGAGGCAGGCGCGGCGGATCCGTCGGAGCTGCTGCGGCGAGGCTCAGTGCGCCCCGTGGCCGACTCCGGACTGTGGCAGCACCTGCGCGTCGAGGCCCTGCCCCTCGACGATGTCGCACGCCTCGTCGGAACGGTATCGGACAATCTGGCGACCAACGTCCTCGTGCACAGGCTCGGCGGCGTGGCCGCCGTGAGCCAAGCGACGCAGCGGATGGAGCTCATAGACATCCACCTGCACGACATCGTGCGCGATGTGCGGCGAGCCGAGGATCCGCCCCAGTTCAGTTCCGGAAGTGCGTCGGGCTACCGTTTCTTCTTCACTCGCCTGTGGCGAGGGGAGATCGGCGGGCGCAGCGTCTCCGACCGCGTGCTCGGGTGGCTTCGTGACGGCGTCGATCTCAGCATGGTGGCCGGGGCGTTCGGGCTGGACCCGCTCGCGCACGGCGACGGCGACCGGGGCGTGAAGCTCTGGCACAAGACCGGCACCGATGTCGGCGTGCGGGCCGATTCGGGTGTCGTCGAGCGCGACGGGCGTGGCATCGCGTACTCGGTCCTCGTCCGGTTCGACGACCGCGACCGCGACCGCGACCGCGCACTGCACGTCATGGGTGCGATCGGCGAAGGAATCCGACGGTCGCTGTGACGCGACGGTGCGGGCGGCTCAGCTCACCACGACGACATCGAGGTCGACGGAAGCGCAGCGGTGGCGAGCGTCGACCGTCAGCTGACCCGTGCGCAGGACGTCGCCGGCTGAGTACCGCGCATCGGTCGACACCAGCACCCGGCCCACGCCGTTGACCAGCAGCAACGGGACTCCGAGCGCACGCAGCGCGGGGGTCAGACAGCGTTCCACTGTGTCGACGAGGACATCGAGCCCCGCGACGCCCACGAAGGTGCCTTCGACCACGACGGGCGCAGCGGCGGTCATCGTGTATTCGTCGCTGCAGAGGTAGTCCACGTACGGACCCGCGACGTGCGGAAGGCCGGTGGTGGCGGGTACGCGGAACCACTCGAGGTCGCGGTAGTCGATCGCCTGCTTCACCGACTGCGCGGGGAACACGAGGCGACGCCGGTCGGCACCCTGCCACCACGCCAGGTGGCTGGGAGCGTCGGCGAGCAGGTCTGCCGCCGCGATGAAGCCCGCACCGTAGACCGGTTCGGCGGGGGAGCTGAGCAGGTCGAACGCATGAGGTTCGATGAGGTCGTCGATGCGGGAAGTCGTGAGCGTCCGCCGGTCCTGGGCCCCGATGGTCGCGGCCATCGCCGCCGCATGTTCGACGAGGCGCGGCAGGTGCGCGGCGAAGTACGACGCGACGATGTCGGCGCCGCGCAGGGTCGCGTCGTGCGCTGTCAGGGTCTCGGGCGTCGCCGAAGCCACGGTGCCTCCTCGGGAAATGTTCGTTCGGGAAGTGGGGGGCGAACAGTCTCCGCTTCGGGCATCGTACTCACTCTCGGGCCCGGATCAGGACTCGGCCTGCTCCATGTGCACGGCGTCGAGGGCCGTGACCGTCTCGCGGATCGCGCCTTCGATCGCCTTCGTGGCGCGTTCGTCGTCGCCGGAGCCCACCGCGTCCAGCACACCTTCGAACCGCTCGCGCTGCCGCGCGCGCTGGCTCGGGTCGACGTCGAGGAGGCGCAGCAGGGAGGACATCTCCGCCTGCAGTCGCATCTGATCGCGCGTGATGCGCGCGGACTGACTGAGGGCGACGAGCTCAAGCTGAAGGTCATCGAGCGACATGCGCCATGTCGCGGGGTCGTCGGTGTCGAGACGGGCCAGGCGCGAGCGGATCGAGGCGATCTCCGCCTCGGTCGCCCGTTGAGCCGCGAGGCGCACGCCGGCGACCGTGAGCGCTGCGTAGTGGACACCGAGGTCGCGCAAGGCGAGGCGCGACATGCTGCGCAGCGTCTCGCGGGCGAAGGTGAGCGGGTCGGCGTTGTCCGACACGAAGCTGCCGCCGTTGCGGCCCCGTCGGGTCACGACGAGCCCACGAGCGCGCAGTCCCATGAGGGCCTCGCGCACGGTGACGGGGGAGACGCCCATGGTTCGGGCGAGGTCTGCTTCGGACGGAAGCCGGTCGCCCGCTCGCAGATGTCCGCCGGTGATCGCTTCGGCGAGTCGCTTCTCGACCAGTTCGGCGCGGCCGGCGTCGCCGATCGGGGTGAACATCGCGCCCTGCAGGCGGTGCGGTCGGCGCTCGGCGGCCGCGGTCTTGGTGCTCACGCCAGCCATCCTCTCATCGTGCCGGACCAACGGATGCGGGTTCGTGACCCGCGTGTTACACGCTTGAAATATAACCTCTGCTTCTATATGTTTACTGTGCTTCCGCGCACAGCGTCGTCCCGAGGAGTTCTGCATGCCGACTTATTCGCCCACCGATAACGCCGAATCGAATGCGGACGCCTCGGGAGAGGTCGTCCTCACCTCCGTCACGAAGTCGTTCGGCCACATGACGGCGGTCCGCGACCTCGACCTGCGCGTGCAGAGCGGCGAGTTCCTGTCAATGCTCGGCCCATCCGGCTCGGGCAAGACGACGGTGCTCCGCATGATCGCCGGGTTCGAAGACGTCACCGCCGGGAAGATCAGCATCGGGGGAGAGGATGTCACCGGCATCCCCCCGCACCAGCGCCAGGTCAACACCGTCTTCCAGGACTACGCGCTGTTCCCTCACCTCACGATCGCCGAGAACGTCGCCTACGGTCTCCGCGTGCGGGGCCAGGGGAAGGCGGAGCGCCAGCAGGCGGTCGCCGAGGCGATCGCGCAGGTGCGCCTCTCGCACGTCGCCGAACGCCTGCCGCACCAGCTCTCCGGCGGCCAGCGTCAGCGGATCGCCCTCGCCCGCGCCCTCATCCTGCGCCCTCGCGTGCTGCTGCTGGACGAACCGCTCGGCGCCCTCGACAAGCAGCTGCGCGAGGAGATGCAGATCGAGCTCAAGCGCATCCAGCGCGAGGTGGGCATCACCTTCATCTTCGTCACGCACGACCAGGAAGAGGCGCTCACCCTCAGCGACCGGGTCGCGGTGTTCAATGACGGCCGCATCGAGCAGGTCGGCACCGCCCGCGAGGTCTATGAGTATCCGCAGACCGAGTTCGTCGCCCGCTTCCTCGGCCTGTCGAACATCATCCCCGCCGCCGTCTCGGAGCGGCTCACCGGCAAGGCCCAGATCGTCAGCATCCGCCCTGAGCGCGTGCGCCTGATCGATGAGGCCGCCACGCCCGCCACAGGCGACGTCGTCATGTCGGGCACGGTCGCCGAGATCGTCTACACCGGTCCCACGACGCGCGTGCTCATCGACGCCGAAGACGGTGTGCGGCTCATCGCCGAGACCCAGAACACCCATCACCCCGCAGCCGATGTGCGCGTCGAGCGCGGCGACCGCGTGCGCGTGGCCTGGACCGTCGACCACGCCGCTGTCCTCCCCGACAGCGCGGATGCCGCCATCGCGGCCGCGTGACACGCCTCCCCCCGAAGACGCACCACCCTTACCCATCCCGCACACACCCAAGAGATAGAGGAGCGACACATGAAGAGCAGGATCTTCGCCGGCGCCGCCGCACTTGCCGCGGCCGCGCTGGTGCTGTCTGGCTGTTCCAGCAGCGACGAGGCCACCGGCGGCCTCCAGATCGACGTGCCCGACGTGCCCATGCACGAAGAGCTCGGCGACTTCGAAGGCTCGGTCGACATCGTCGCCTGGAGTGGCTTCGTCGAGCCCGCCTGGTCCGACAAGTTCACCGAGGAGACCGGCTGCGTCGTCAACCGCCGCGTCGCCGGCACGAGCGACGAGATGGTCCAGCTCATGCGCACCGGCGACTACGACCTCGTGTCGGCCTCGGGTGACGCGAGCCTCCGTCTCATCGCGGGCGGCGACGTCCAGCCCCTCAACCTCGACCTCATCGAGAACTTCGGCGACGACATCGTCGAGGGCATGAAGGGTCAGCTGTACGACACCATCAACGGCAAGAGCTACGGCATCCCGATCGGCCGCGGCGCCAACATCCTCCAGTACAACAGCGATGTCGTCACCGAGGAGCCCACCAGCTGGGACGTCGCATGGGAGGCTGACAGCCCCTACGCCGGCAAGGTCATCGCGTACGACGCGCCGATCTACATCGCTGACGCGGCTGTCTACCTCATGGCGCACAAGCCTGAGCTCGGCATCAAGAACCCCTACGCGCTCGACCAGGAGCAGCTGGACGCGGCCATCGAGCTGCTCAAGCAGCAGAACGGCATCGTGTCGGAGTACTGGGCAGACCCGGCCGCGCAGATCACGTCGTTCGTCGGTGGCAACACGGTGCTCGGCACCTCGTGGGAGGTCCTGCGCAAGCTGACCGAAGACGACAAGTTCAAGAGCGTGCTGCCCGAAGAGGGCTCGACCGGCTGGTCGGACGCCTGGATGCTGTCGTCGAAGGCCGACGCCCCCAACTGCGCCTACGCGTGGATGGACTACACGAGCTCGCCCGAGGTCAACGGTGCGATCGCGATGAACTTCGGTATGGCCCCGGCCAACGCCGCGTTCTGCGAGACGAGCGACGAGGCCGCTGCTCACTGTGACTACTACAACGCCACCAACGAGGAGTACTTCGAGAAGGTGTGGTTCTGGACCACCCCGATCGAGCAGTGCATCGACGGCCGCAAGGACGTCACCTGCACCAACTTCCAGCAGTGGACTGACGCCTGGCTGACCGTCAAGGGCTGATGATCCACCCGGCGGACGGCATCCGCATCCGACGGATGCCGTCCGCCACCTGCTCCTCGAACGACTGAAGGGAACGCGCATGAAGCGCCGCGCTCAATTGGCGGGCCTGTTGGCAGCACCGCTGCTGTGGCTGGTGGGGATCTACATTTTCTCCCTGGTCATGCTGCTGGTGACCGCCTTCTGGACCACCGACCCGTTCACCTCCAAGGTGAAGCCGGGATTCACCCTCAGGAACTTCGAGCAGCTGCTCGTCAACCCGGCGTACCTCTCGACGGCGTTCCGCACCCTCGCGATCGCGCTCGCCGTCACAGCGTTGAGCATTCTCATCTCGGTGCCGCTCGGCATCTTCATGGCGAAGATCGCCAAGCCCTGGCTCCGCGCTCTGCTGGCCGTCGCCATCACCCTGCCGCTGTGGGCGGGCTACCTCGTGAAGATCCTCGCGATGCGCGTCACCTTCACCGACGAGGGCTTCTTCAACTGGGCACTCGGTCCGCTGGGGATCACGGGCCCCGGCTTCAGCATCACGACCGTCGTCCTGACCCTCACCTACCTGTGGCTGCCCTACATGGCCGTCCCCGTCTACACGGCGATCCGCCAGCTGCCCAACAACCTCTTCGATGCCTCCGCCGACCTCGGCGCCGGCGCGTGGCGCACGATCCGCACCGTCGTCCTGCCGCTCATCAAGCCCGCCATCATCGCCGGCTCGATCTTCACCTTCTCCCTGAGCCTCGGCGACTACATCGCGGCGAAGTTCGTGGGCGGCTCGACGCAGATGATCGGAAGCATCATCGCGTCCAACATCAACCTGAACCCGCCGATCGCCGCCGCCTTCGCGGTCGTGCCGATCGCGTTCGTCGTCATCTACCTGCTCAGCGTGCAGCGCACCGGCGCGCTGGAGAGGATGTAACGCCATGCTGAGACTCTCCCGCGGCGCGAAGATCGGCCTCGGCGTCATCGTCGCCATCGTCCTGATCTTCATGTACGTTCCGCTGTTCCTCGTGATGCTCAACTCGTTCAACGAGGCGCGCATCGCAAGCTGGCCCGTCCGCGGCTTCTCGCTGGAGTGGTGGGGGAAGGCGTTCGTCAGCGAGCCCATCCGTCTGGCCCTCTGGAACTCCGTGCTGGTGGGCCTGGGCGCCATGGTGGTCGCTCTCATCCTCGGCACGCTCGTCGCCTTCGCGCTGCAGCGGTACTCGTTCTTCGGCAAGCAGAGCGTCAACCTGCTGGTCGTCCTGCCGATCGCCCTGCCGGGTGTCGTCACGGGTGTCGCCCTCAACAACACGTACAACCAGCTGCTGGAGCCCATCGGGATCCACGTCGGCTACGCGGGCATGATCATCGCCCACGCGACCTTCTGCATCGTCATGGTCTTCAACAACGTGTTCGCCCGCCTGCGCCGCCTCAACCCGAACGTGGAAGAGGCCTCGCGCGACCTGGGTGCGACGCCGTGGCAGACCTTCCGCCTCATCACCTTCCCGCAGTTCCGGTCGGCGTTCATCGCAGGTGGCATCCTCGCGTTCGCGCTGTCTTTCGACGAGGTCGTCGTCACGATCTTCACGGCACCGCCCGGTGTCGACACGCTGCCGCTGTGGATGATGAACCAGATGGCCCGCCCCAACGAGGCGAGCATGGTCAATGTCGTCGCGACCGTCGTCATCCTCTTCTCACTGCTGCCCGTGTGGGCCTCGCAGCGCCTGGGCCGCGAGATCGGCGACCGCGACTGAACCGTCCACAGCATTCCGGGGCACTGCTAGCGTCGGAGCAGTCGGCTCCGCTGCGAGGGCCGTGAGCGAGGGAGACCCGATTGGCCGAACGCAAGACCTGGGTGCTCGTCGACGGTGAGAACATCGACGCGACGCTCGGCGGATCGATCCTCGGGCGACGACCGCAGCCGGACGAGCGTCCCCGCTGGGACCGCCTGCTGACGTTCGTCGCCGACCGCTGGAACCAGACCGCGCGCGGCCTCTTCTTCCTCAACGCCAGCGAGCATCTGCCGATGTCGTTCGTGCAGGCCCTCCTGGCCCTCGGCTACCGGCCGGTCCCGCTGTCGGGGCCGTCGGATGCCAAGGTCGTCGACATCGCCATTCAGCGCACGCTCGAAGCGCTCGCAGAGCGTGACGCCGACGTGATGCTCGTCAGTCACGACCGTGACTTCGTCGAGGAGGTCGCCGACCTCGCCGACGGCACGCGCCGCCTCGGGGTCATCGGGTTCCAGGAGTTCCGCAGCGCCGAATTCGCCTCGATCGAGGGCGTGGAGTTCTTCGACCTCGAATACGATGCGCAGGTGTTCGATACGCGACTGCCGCGCGTGCGCATCATCCCGATCGAGGAGTTCGACCCGGCGGCGTTCCTCGACTGACCCGCGCGACGGCTCGGCCGGCCAGACGGATCAGCCGAGCAGGCGGACGATCGCGTCGGCGACGATGTCGGTCGCGTGGGAGGCGGCGTGGAGGTTGAGCGCCGGCTCGATGAGCTCCGCCTCCAGCAGCACCAGCCCGTGTTCCGCGGAGTCGACCGTGTCGATGCGGGCGTACAGCGGCACGGTATGGCCGGTCACGCCCGCGACGGCCTGCAGCACCTCGTCGGCGAAGGCGCGCTCGGCACCGGTCG
>CALANM010000002.1 GCA_937926065.1 uncultured Microbacterium sp. | reverse complement strand
GAGACGACGGCGGGGAGCGGCCTGCTGGCCGGCCACCTGTTCGACGGCTACCGCACCTTCACACCGGCGCCGGCCGCCGCATTCGCCCTCGACGTCGTGCGCAAGCCGACCCCCGACATCGTCACGGTGCTCGGCGGCGGCTGGATCGCCTCAGGGCCGCCCGTCGCCTCCCGTCAGCCCCTCCCGGCGTGGCCGGCAGGGCTGCGCACGCTTGGCCGCGAGGGCGCCGGTGAAGTGCAGACGCCTCTCCAGGGCGACGCGGCGCGCTCGCTGACGATCGGCGATCGCGTGTGGTTCCGGCATGCGAAGAGCGGCGAGCTCGCGGAGCGCGTCGACCGCTATGTGCTCACGAGCGGCGACACGCTCGTCGGAGAGGTCTCGACATACCGAGGTGAAGGGAAGAGCTTCCTGTGACACGTCCCGGCGGCGTCTGGCAGAACTGGGCGCGCACCGAGCGGGTGCGCCCGAAGAGAGTCGAGTATCCGCCGACGGTGGCCGCCGTGCAGCGGTCGGTGCGCGCGGCGGCCCAGCAGGGACTGACCGTGAAGGCCGTCGGCGCGGGCCACAGCTTCACGGGCATCGCGGTCGCGCCTGGGGTCCTGCTCGAGCTGGGCGACCTGTCCGGTGTCGTGTCGGTCGACCGTGACCGGTCGCGGGTCCGCCTCCTCGCGGGCACGCGCCTCCACCAGATACCTGCCCTGCTCACGCCCTACGGGCTCGCCATGCAGAACCTCGGCGACATCGACCGTCAGTCCATCGCCGGCGCGATCTCAACGGGGACGCACGGCACGGGGGCGCGCTTCGGCGGCATCGCGACGCAGATCGTGGGCGCGACGCTCGTGCTCGGAGACGGCGAGCTGCTCACCGTCGACGAAGACCAGAACGCGGAGCTCCTCCCGGCCGTCGCACTGGGGCTCGGCGCCCTCGGCATCCTCGTCGACGTCACGGTTCAGTGCGTTCCGGCGTTCGTGCTCAGCGCCGTCGAGAGGCCGGAGCCGCTCGACGACGTCGTCGAGCACCTGGCGGAGCGCGCGTCGCAGGCCGACCACTTCGAGTTCTACTGGTTCCCGCACACGGACGTCGCGCTCACCAAGACGAACACGCGGCTTCCGGCTGACGCGCCGCTGTCGCGCCCGACGCCGCTCAAGCGGTGGGTCGACGACGTGCTCATCGGCAACGGGGTCCACCAGGCGGTGTGCAGCGCCGGACGCCTGGCACCGGCATCCGTGCCCGCCATCAACCGTCTGTCGGCGCGCGTGTGGGGCGACCGGACATTCACCGACCGGTCGCACCGCGTGTTCGCCACGACACGGGGCGTGCGGTTCCGCGAGATGGAGTACGCCGTGCCGGTGGAGCGCCTGCCGGACGCCTTCCGCGGACTGCAGCGCGTCATCGACGACCATGGCTGGCGCATAGAGTTCCCCGTCGAGGTGCGCGTGGCGGCGGCAGACGACCTGTGGCTCTCGACGGCCCACGGCAGGGCGAGCGGATACATCGCCGTGCACCGCTACTGGCGCGCCGACCCCCGTGAGTACTTCGCGGCGGTGGAGGAGGTCATGGTGGCCCACGGCGGCCGGCCGCACTGGGGCAAGATGCACACGCTGGACGCCACGGCGCTGCGTGAGCGCTACCCCCGGTTCGACGACTTCGCGGCGGTCCGTGATCGCCTCGATCCGCAGCGGCGGTTCCGCAACGACTACCTCGACCGCGTGCTGGGTGAGTAAGTACTGGGAGTGCTTGCACAGCGTCCGTGTGGCGCGCCGACGCGCCGATAAGATATGCAGACAACTGATGGGAGTCCCATGGAAATCCTGATCCCCGTCCTGATCGTCGTCGGGCTCGCTGTGATCCTCGGGATCTACCTGTGGGCGACGTACAACTCGCTCGTCGCCCTGAACGTGCGGGTCGATGAGGCCTGGAGCGACATCACGGTGCAGCTGAAGCGCCGCGCCGACCTGCTGCCGAACCTGATCGAGGCGGTGAAGGGCTACGCCGCTCACGAGAAGGCGGTCTTCGAGAACGTCACCCGCGCGCGAGCAGAGACGCTCACGGCGACGACGCCGGCCGATGCAGGGGTCGCCGAAGGACACATGCAGCAGGCGCTGAAGTCGCTGTTCGCCGTCGCGGAGGCGTACCCGCAGCTGCAGGCCAGCCAGAACTTCCTCCAGCTCCAGCAGTCGGTCGTCGACACCGAAGACAAGATCCAGGCCTCGCGCCGGTTCTACAACGGGGGCGTCCGAGAGCTGAACACCAAGATCAAGGTGTTCCCGAACAACCTGTTCGCTCGCAACCTGGGGTTCACGGAGCGGGAGTTCTTCGAGGTCGTCGACGGCGCCGCGATCGCCGAGCCGCCCCGCATCCAGTTCTGACGTCGCCGTGGCGCACTGTCACTGGGGGAGGTGACGCATGTACTCGGCGATCGCACGGAACAAGCGCAACACGTGGCTGATCCTCATCGGCTTCGTGCTCGTGCTGGGTGCTCTCGGGCTGCTCGCCGGCTGGCTCGCCGGGAACAACTGGTGGATCACGGCCTTCGTGCTCGTCTTCGCGGGCGGCTACGCGACCGTGCAGTACTTCTTCGCCGACCGGGAAGCGCTCGCCCTCGCCGGCGCCCTGCCGGTGACGCGCGAGGAAGCGCCGCGCTACTACCGGATCGTCGAGAACCTCTGCATCACGACCGGAACGGCGATGCCCCGGCTGTACGTCGTCGACGATCCCGCGCCCAACGCGTTCGCCACGGGGCGAACCCCCGACGAGGCCGCCATCACGGTCACGACAGGGCTGTTCGAGCTGCTCACCGACCGTGAGCTCGAAGGCGTGCTGGGGCATGAGCTGGGGCACATCCGCAACTACGACATCCGCGTCTCGCTCGTGGTCTTCGGGCTCGTCGTCGCCGTGGGAGTCCTCGCCGACATGATGCTGCGCGTCGCGTTCTTCGGCGGCCGTGGCCGTGGCAACAACCAGGCTCAGCTCGTCTTCCTGCTGTTCGGGATCGTCGCGGCGATCATCGCGCCGCTGCTGGCAGGCGTCGTACAGGCGGCGATCTCACGTCAGCGTGAATACCTCGCGGATGCCACGAGCGCACTGACCACGCGCGACCCCGACGGCCTGGCATCCGCCCTCGGCAAGATCGCGCAGTACGGCCGGCCGCTCGCGAAGGCCCACACGTCGATGGCGCATCTGTGGATCAGCGATCCGCTGCGCCCCGGTGCTGTCGCCCGCCTGTTCGCGACCCATCCGCCGATCCCCGATCGCATCGCGCGGCTGCAGGAGATGGGCGGCCGGTTCTGACCGCTCTCGGTCATGCCGGAGCGGTCCGAAGTCCTGTGCCTGATGACGCATATGCGCGGTCGTAGACTGACGGGATGACCGGTCCCGATCCGAAGCCTCGCGGATCCTTCCTCGACGCGCTGCGCGCCCGGACCGTCTCGACCGACATCGCCGAGTCGATCCCGCGCGGCTTCCGCCTCGCGACGGCATACGCCTGGCGATTCGTCGTGATCGCGGCCGCCGTCGCCGTGCTCGTCTGGCTCGTGATTCAGCTGAAGCTGCTGGTCATCCCGCTCTTGGTCGCCCTGCTCGTGGCGGCCCTGGTATGGCCGGCCTTCACGTGGATGCTGCGTCATCGGTTCCCGCACTGGCTCGCGCTCGTCGTCAGCGTCGTCGGCGCCCTCGCGATCGTCACGGGCCTCCTGTACCTCGCGATCTGGCAGATCACACGCCAGTGGCAGTCTGTGCAGGCCCGCACCGTCGAATCGGTGGAGGAGTTCCGGCAGTACCTCATCCACGGGCCGCTGCACCTCACGGCGCAGCAGATCGACGACCTCCTCGAGCAGGTCTGGTCGCTCCTGCAGGAGCAGGCGTCGCTGCTCCTCTCGGGCGCCCTCGCGATCGGCTCGACCGTCGGTCACGTGGCCACCGGCACGCTGCTCGCCCTCTTCATCCTCCTGTGCGTCCTGGCCGACGGCGCGGGCATCTGGCGCTGGACCGTGCGCCTGTTCCCGTCGAAGGCGCGAACCGCGGTCGACGGCGCCGGACGCGCCGGCTGGATGACGGTCGTCACCTACGCCCGGACGCAGCTGTTCGTCGCGACCATCGATGCGGTCGGCATCGGCCTCGGTGCTTTCCTCCTCGGCGTGCCGCTCGCGATCCCCGTCGCCGTCCTCGTGTTCCTCGGCTCATTCGTGCCTATCGTGGGCGCGGTCCTCACGGGTGCTCTGGCGGTGTTCCTCGCCCTCGTCTACAACGGTCCGTGGATCGCGCTGTGGATGCTCATCGTCGTGCTCGGCGTGCAGCAGCTCGAGGGCCACGTGCTGCAGCCGCTCATGATGGGCGCCGCGGTCAAGGTCCACCCCCTGGCCGTCGTGCTGGTGGTCGCCGGCGGCGCGATGATCGCCGGCATCCCCGGAGCCCTCTTCGCGGTTCCGCTCGCAGCTTTCGTCAACGTCGTCGCGATCTACCTGTCGCGACGGCAATGGGAGAACGGTGGCAGGCCGGACCCTGCCGATCTGATCTGGAGCACCGTGCCGCGCACGAGGAGGACCACCGCGTGACCCACCCCACCCTGGCGGAATTCGAAGACGCCGCCGCCGCCCTGAGCGACGTCGCTCTGCGGACACCCGTCGACCTGTCCGAGCACCTGAGCGAAGTCCTCGGCACACCCGTGTACCTCAAGCTCGAGAACATGCAGCGCACGGGCTCCTTCAAGATCCGCGGCGCCGCCTACAGGATGTCGCGGCTGACGGCGGAGGAGCGGGCTCGCGGCGTCGTCGCCGCCTCGGCGGGCAACCACGCGCAGGGCGTCGCTCGCGCCGCGCAGAAGCTCGGCATCCCGGCCACGATCTTCATGCCGCTGGGAGTTCCGGTGCCGAAGCTCCTCGCCACGAAGGGCTACGGCGCCGACGTCGTGCTCGAGGGCGACACGGTCGAGACGCCGTTGCGTCTCGCGGCGGAGTTCGCCGAGCGCACCGGCGCCGTCTTGATCCACCCGTTCGATCATCGTGACATCGTGATCGGCCAGGGCACCCTCGGCCTCGAACTGTACGACGAGGTCCCGGATGTCGAGACGGTGCTCGTAGGCATCGGCGGCGGCGGACTCATCGCCGGCGTCGCGGGTGCGATCAAGGCGCGTGCCGCGGCCGACGGGCGCACCGTGCGCGTCATCGGCGTGCAGGCTGAGAACGCGGCCGCCTACCCGTCGTCGCTGACGGCGGGGGAGCCGCTCACGGTCGAGACGACGCCGACGATCGCCGACGGGATCGCCGTCGCACGCCCCGGCGACGTGCCGTTCGACATCATCAGAGATCTCGTCGATGAGGTCGTGACGGTCTCCGACGACGACATCGCCCGAGCCCTTCTCGTGCTCCTCGAGCGCGCCAAGCAGGTCGTCGAGCCGGCAGGCGCGGTCGGCGTCGCAGCGATCCTCGCCGGCAAGGTCACGCCGACCGGCCCGACGGTGTCGATCCTGTCCGGGGGCAACATCGATCCGCTGCTGTTGCAGCGCGTCGTCGCCCACGGTCTCGCGGCATCCGGCCGCTACATGAGCCTGCAGATCCCGCTGCCCGACCGCCCCGGCCAGCTCGCGCGGGTCTCCGAGCTGCTCGCGATCGCGGGGGCGAACGTCATCGAGGTGCTGCACACGCGTCACGGGCAGGGCCTGCAGATCAGCGACGTCATCCTGCAGCTGAGCGTCGAGACGCGAGGCGAGGAGCACCGCGCTCAGGTCATCGAAGTGCTCGAGGGCGCCGGCTTCGAGCCGCGCGTCATGCCCGACTGACGCGGCGCGGACACGTGAAAGGGGCCGATGACCCCGCTGGTCACCGGCCCCTTCGTCGTGGAGTTGGCGGTCACTGACCCGCGTAGGTCTCGACCTTCACGATCTCGACCGAGATCTCCCGGCCGTTCGGCGCGGTGTACGAGGTCTTGTCGCCCTCGTGCAGCCCGATGATGGCGGCGCCGAGGGGCGAGGCCTCGCTGTAGACGTCGAGCTCGGAGTTCGCCGCGATCTCGCGGTTGCCGAGGAGGAACACCTCTTCGCCGCCGGCGACGACCGCCGTCACGACGGTGCCGGGCTGGACGGTGCCGTCGGACTCCGGAGCCTCGCCGACCTTCGCCTCCTTCAGCAGCTGCTGGAGCGTGCGGATGCGCGCCTCCTGCTTGCCCTGCTCGTCTTTCGCGGCGTGGTACCCGCCGTTCTCCTTGAGGTCGCCCTCTTCGCGGGCGGCTTCGATGCGCTTGGCGATCTCCTCGCGGCCCGTCGTCGTGAGGTGCTCGAGCTCGGCGGCGAGGCGGTCGTAGGCCTCCTGCGTGAGGAACGTCACGGTGCTGTCGCTGGACACGTCATCTCCTTGGATGTATGCGGTGCTCCGGAAGGCCGGCGCCTCCGCCTTTCGGCTGTAAACCGAACGCCCCGGCAAGCTGCCAGGGCGCATGGATGTTCGTCATAGCCTACGGGATCCAGCAGGAGGTGACCAAACCCGTCGTAGCGAGCGCCGTCGTCGGCACCGTCTCGGTGAAGGTGCGCGTGTGCGCAGGGTCGGCCGCGTACTCGACGACGCGCCACCCCACGACGCCGTGGTCCTCATCCTGCGCCTCGATGACGCACGCGAGGGGCGACTCGTGCTGCGTCACCACCTGGAACGTCACTGAGACGCTGTGCTCGTCGACCGTCGTGTACCGGACGGTGTCGTAGTCGACGGAGTCGATGTTCTGCGCGATCGTGGCCCACGTGATGTAGCCGAGGACGGCGGCCGCCGCGACGCCCAGCGTGATCCACCCGAGCAGGCGCCGCGGAGAGCTCGTGCGGCCGTATCGGTCCGCGAGCATCGCATCGATGTCCGTGCGGATGACGGTCGACTCGGGAGGGGTCATGTCGGCTTTCGGGACGTTCTAGGCTGGAATTCCAGGCTAAGCGCTTTTCGCGCGGAACGAGGACAGATGCACGCGCTCACGTGGCTCGCCACAGCACCCACTCCCACGCCGACATCGACGGTCGACCCCGACAACGTCACGCCGGGAGTGATCGGGTTCGTCGGCACGGCCGTCATCGCCATCGCGCTCGTCTTCCTCCTGATCGACATGCTCCGACGCATCCGCCGCGCCGGCTACCGCGCCGAGATCGCCGAGGAGCTCGACGCCGAGCAGGCCGCCGCCGAAGCAGCCGAGACCTCCGGCGGACCGCACGAGCCGACCGCGGGCGAGGGCGACGTCAGCCCGGAAGACCCAATGAAGGACTGAGCGGGTCGAGCGCGATCAGCAGGCATGCCGTCCAGTGGCAGAGGAACGCCAGGACGGTGCACACATGGAAGATCTCGTGGAAGCCGAAGTGCCCGGGCCACGGGTTCGGCTTCTTGAACCCGTAGATGATGGCGCCGGCCGTGTACAGCAGGCCGCCGACGATCACGAGCACCATCATCGCCGCGCTTGCCTGCAGCAGGTCGAACAGGTACATGACGGCCGCCCAGCCCAGCAGCAGGTAGAGAGCGACGTACAGCCAGCGCGGCGCATGGATCCAGAACACGCGGAACAGGATGCCGAGCAGTGCGCCCGACCACACGAGCACGAGAAGCAGCGTGCCCTTGCCCGGGGGGAGCGCGAGGGTGGCGATCGGCGTGTACGTGCCGGCGATCAGCAGCAGGATGTTCGCATGGTCGATGCGCTTGAGCACCGCTTTGGTGCGCGGGCCCCAGTCGAACCGGTGATAGAGCGCCGAGTTCCCGAACAGCAGCAGCGACGTCGCCATGAAGACGGCACTGGCCCACTTGGCCGGAGCCCCCTCGGCGAACACGATGAGGACGACGCCCGCGACGATCGCCACGGGGAAGGTTCCCGCATGGATCCAGCCGCGCCACGACGGCTTGAGCTCGACCTGCGAGCTCGCCGCGGCGGCATCGAGCAGCGGGAGCTGGGGGAGTTCTGCGCCGTCGCCGTTACGGGTCATGTGCAGAGCCTACGCCGGACCGTATGCTCACCCGAACATACGGGCCGGAAGGAACGCGACGGTGCCGGTGCCGAACGGCCTCGCGCGGTAGCGTAGTCGGCGTGACGGCCAACAGGACGGGTGAAGGGCGCGGACTGCTCTACCGTCTGTACAGTTCCCGCCTCAAGCGTCGCCTCACGCCCGAGACGGTGCCGCACCACGTCGCGATGATGATCGACGGCAATCGCCGCTGGGCGCGCCAGGCCGGATATCGCACCGTCGCCGAGGGGCACCGGGCGGGCGCGGCGAAGATGCGGGAGTTCCTGCGCTGGTGCGATGACCTCGGCATCCGCGTCGTGTCGCTGTACCTGCTGTCGACCGACAACATCACCAAGCGGGATCAGGCAGAGGTCGCCGACCTGATCGAGATCATCGCCGAGCTCGCCGACGCGATCTCGCGTGAGCCGGGCTGGCGCGTGAAGCACGTCGGGCGCGCCGAGCTGCTGACGCCCGAGCTGGCCCGTGCCCTCCGGACCGCGGAGGAGCGGACGGCCGGCAATACAGGACTGCATGTGAACCTCGCTGTCGCGTACGGCGGTCGCGGCGAGATCGTGGATGCCGTGCGCTCCATCATCGCGAAGCACCAGGAGAGCGGGGGCTCGCTGGACGACCTCGCGGCAAGCTTCACGCCGGAGCAGATCGGCGAGCACCTCTACACGGGCGGTCAGGCCGATCCCGATCTCGTCATACGCACATCGGGCGAGCAGCGACTGAGCGACTTCCTGCTGTGGCAGTCGGCCCACTCCGAGTTCTACTTCGTGGAGGCGCTCGGCCCAGACCTGCGCGAGGTCGACTTCCTCCGAGCGATCCGCGACTACGCGACGCGCGACCGCCGGTTCGGGGGCTGACCACGGCATCGTTCACGCCCCTCCCGGCATGCGAGACTGGAGGGGTGACCGAGCTGGACCCGTACCTCGAGACCTTCAACGAGGAACCCGGATACCTCGACTGGGCCGCATTCGGACCGCTGTCCCCAGCGGTGCAGGCCGAGTCCGGAGCCGATGCCGAGCTTCTCGCGTCGGGCCGGCGCTCCGGCATCGACCTCGTGGCCGCCCGCGGAGACGAGGCGCGCACCGTGCTCGCCGAGCTGCTGGACGCCGCGACCGACGAGGTGACGCTGCAGCCGTCGACCAGCAACGGCCTCGTGCATGCCTTCTTCGGCCTGTCCGGCGAGGTGCTCATGTCGCCGACGGAATTCCCCTCGCTGACGGTCTCCGCCCGCCGCGCGCAGGACGCGCTCGGCCGACTGCGGGTGCGTGACCTCGAGACCGCCGACGGCTTCGTCACGCCCGAGGCCGTGCGCGAAGCGCTCACCGATGACATCACGGCCGTCGCCGTCAGCCTGGTCGATTTCCGCACAGGGTATGTCGCCGACCTCTCCGGCATCCGTGACGTCATCGGCGACCGCCTCCTCATCGTCGACGCGATTCAGGGCTTCGGGGTCGTCGATGCCGACTACGGCGTGGCCGATGTCGTGTGCGGCAACGGCTACAAGTGGCTCCGGGCGGGCCGTGGCACCGGCTACGCGCGCTTCAACGCCAGGGCTCGAGAGCGCATCGAACCGGTGCTGTCGGGCTTCTTCGGCATGGACGGCGACGTGACGGCGGCGGGCGTTCCCGCGCCGAGAGCGGATGCCGGCGCGTACACGATCGCCCCGACCGACGCTCTGGCGGCGGCGCGGCTGGCCACGGCAGTGCGCGAGATCCGCGACGTGGGCGTCGCCGTGATCGCCGAAGCCGTGCGCGAGCGAGCCCAGAGCCTCATGGACCTCGCCGACCGCTACGGCGTGCCCGTCCTCACGCCCCGCGGCGCCCATGCGGGAATCGTGTCGATCACGCCCGACCCGCAGGATGCCGGAGCGCTCGCGGCAGCACTGGCCAACCACGGCGTCACGGCGACGGCGCGCCTCGGCGTCGTGCGCGTCAGCGCCCACGCGGGCACGGGAGCGGACACGATCCAGCTGTTCGGCGACGCCCTGGCCGACGTGTCGAGTCACCGGGTGCCGTCTGCAGTGATCGCCCCCGTCGAGAATTAGTCCGTCCGTCATCTTCTGCGGCGTGTCGAAGGCTCTTCTCGCCTGCGCGCAGACGTAGGTTCTAGCCATCGGGCAAGGCGCCCGTTCGAGTCGGCCATCCACTGACTCGTGGCCCTCTGGTCGACTCGCGAGAACCGGGTGATCCACCACCCGGGGCGGGGAGTGGGTTGTGACCACACGAGCACCAGAGCAGCAGCGCCGCACGAGCCGAAACACCGCCGCAGAGCAGGACCTGCGGACGTATGTGCTGGACACCTCCGTACTGCTGAGCGATCCGCGGGCGTTCTTCCGCTTCGCCGAGCATTCGGTCGTCGTGCCGGTCGTGGTCATAACCGAGCTCGAGGGGAAGCGGAACGATCCTGAGATCGGCTATTTCGCGCGCCAGGCGCTGCGGCACCTCGATGAACTGCGCGTCGAGCACGGCCGCCTCGACTTCCCCGTGACCGTGGGCGACGGCGGCACGCTGCGCGTCGAGCTCACCAACACCGACCCGTCGATCCTTCCCGCGGGCATGCGGCTCGGGGACAACGACACCCGCATCCTGTCGGTCGCGATGCACCTCGCGCAGGAGGGCCATCACGTCACCGTCGTGTCGAAGGACCTGCCGATGCGCGTCAAGGCCGCCTCTCTCGGCCTGTACGCCGAGGAGTACCTCGCCGAGCAGGCCGTCGACTCCGGATGGACCGGAATCGCCTCGATCGACGTGTCCGGCGACGACGTGAGCGACCTGTACGAGTCTGAGGTGGCGATCAGCGATGACGTGCGCGGCCTCCCGGTCAACACGGGGCTCGTGATCCACTCGGAGCGCGGCTCCGCCCTCGGACGCGTCACGGGCGACGGCCAGTACCGGCTCGTCCGCGGCGACCGAGATGTCTTCGGGCTCCACGGCCGCTCCGCCGAGCAGCGTATCGCGATCGACCTGCTCCTCGATCCCGACGTCGGCATCGTCTCGCTCGGAGGCCGCGCGGGCACCGGGAAGTCGGCGCTCGCGCTGTGCGCGGGGCTCGAAGCCGTGCTCGAGCGTCAGCAGCAGAAGAAGATCATCGTGTTCCGACCGCTGTTCGCCGTCGGCGGGCAGGAGCTCGGCTACCTCCCCGGCGACCAGTCCGAGAAGATGAACCCCTGGGGCCAGGCCGTGTTCGACACGCTCGGGTCCGTCGTCTCCGGCAACGTGCTCGAAGAGGTCGTGGCACGCGGGATGCTGGAGGTGCTCCCGCTCACGCACATCCGCGGCCGTTCGCTCCACGACGCATTCGTGATCGTCGACGAGGCGCAGTCACTCGAGCGCAACGTTCTCCTCACCGTGCTGAGCCGCATGGGGCAGAACTCACGCGTCGTGCTCACCCACGACGTCGGCCAGCGCGACAACCTGCGCGTGGGACGCCACGACGGGATCGCGAGCGTCATCGAGACGCTCAAGGGCCATGACCTGTTCGGTCACGTGACGCTCATGCGGTCTGAGCGGTCGGCGATCGCGGCGCTTGTCACCGACCTCCTGGAGCAGGCCGAGCTCAGCTGACACGCGGCGCGGACGGCCCCGGCGTCGGTGCCGGGGCCGTCCTCCGCGCAAAGACATGGTGCCTGTGGACAGCGTAGCGGGCGGGAGCCCGCATTTGGCTACGGTGGTCGCCGTGATGAACAGATCCCCGCACGAACGGCGGGCTCGACGGCACGCGCTGACGACCACGGGGCTCGCCCTCGCGATGGCCGTTCTCACGGCCTGTGCGCCCGCCGGCGAGCCGAGCGGCGTCGAGGCGCCCGACAGCATCCCCACGCCCTTCTCGAACGAGGAGGAGGCGTTTCGTGCCGCAGAGGCCACCTA
>CALANM010000001.1 GCA_937926065.1 uncultured Microbacterium sp. | reverse complement strand
CTACACCTCGCCGCTCCTGCGCGTGCTCGACGAGGTGCCGGATGCCGTGCACGCCCTGTCGCACGTCACGGGCGGCGGCATCGCGGCGAATCTCGCGCGCGTGCTGCCGACCGGCTCCTGGGTCGAGGTCGACCGGTCGACGTGGAGTCCGCAGCCGGTGTTCCGCATCCTCGCCGACTGGGGCGGGCTCGACCTGGAAAGCACCGAGGGCACCTGGAACCTCGGGGTCGGCTTCCTCGCCGTGGTCGCGCAGGATGCCGCCTCCGCGATCACACACGCCCTCACCGCGGCGGGCCTGCCGGCGTGGGTCGTCGGCCGCGTCACCGTCGGCGCGCGCGACCTCGACGGGTTCACGCACGGCGCCAAGGGTGTCGACGGCGGAGCCGTGCGCCTCGTCGGCGACTACGCAGGCTGAACCCGATCCGGCTTCAACCCAGTCTTCCGCGTCGGCCGGCGCGTTCTGCGAACGCGTCGATCGCGTCGAGAATCTCGGGCGCGCGCCACACCGGACCGAACTGGTGCTCGTTCTTCGATTGCAGGATCCCGTCGTCGACCAGTCGTCGCAGCGGCGGATACACGTTGGGCTGCTGTACCGAGAGCTCTGACGCGGCGGTCCGCGCGTCGATCACTGGTCGCCGCGTCAAGACGTCCAACAGACGCCAAGCCCCCGACTGCTTCCGTGCGGTGAGGCGTAAGCCCCAACTGTCGCGGATGCGGTCGATGTCGGCGACCAAGTGGCGGGCGTTGGCGACCCCGCGGATGGCGGCCGACGCGACGTCGCGGATGATCGGGTCGATGTCGCCGAGGCGATAGGCGGTGAGTGCGGCATGGTATCCGTCGACGTCGGCGAGGAGTCCGGCGCTGACGGGCACGGCGACGTTGCGGGTCACCCCCCGTCGCCGCAGCATCGCTTGCGCGAGAGCTCGGCCGACGCGGCCGTTGCCATCCGTGAACGGGTGGATGCTCTCGAACTGCGCATGGACGAGGGCGACCGACGTCAGCGGAGCGATATCGGTGCGACCGGCGAACACGAGGAGGTCGCCGATCAAGGACGGCACGAGCTCTGCGCGCGGGGCGACGTAGGTCGCGCCAACGGGTGAGTCGCTTCGTGTTCCGATCCAGACCGGCTCGACACGCCATTCCCCGGGGCTATGGCGCGGTTGACCCTCGAGCAGGACGCGGTGCATCTCGCGGATCGCGTCGGGCCCGAGCTCGTCGGCGAGCGTGATCGCGGCGGCCATCGCCCTCGTGTTCGCGGCAATCTGGGCAGCATTCGACGAGGCGCGTGCGCCGAGTTCCGCAGCGAGGATCTGCCGCGCCGAGGCGGTGAGGTTCTCGATCTGACTCGATGCCGCCGCCTCCGATCTCAGCAGCACGGGTGCGAACGCAGCTACCCTGTCGCCCAGCTCCGCGTCGAATCGGCTGAGTTCGACAGTCGCTTCGGCCGCGAGGGCGGCGACTTCGACCGAGGGTTCGGGTGTGAGTGTGGCGATGCGAGATGGGACCGCCGCCTCGTAGACGCGAGGGCGGGAGAACTCGGCGGCGTCCGCGTACGCCGAGAGAGTGCCGAGAGGCGACCACTCGAGACGTTCGTAGTCGACGGCTGGCCATGTCATACGCCCCACCTCCCGAATTATGAGTTTAGGATGAAACTCATAATTTCGCGAGGCTCTCTTATGACTTCAGCCTGCCGGAGGGTCAGCGAGACCGCTCGGGCAGCTTTCGATTCCTCGTCGGGCGAGGACTCCTCGCCCTTTTGTCCCCCGCCGCGGGGACTGTCGCCCCTTCTCGCCCGGTGCCAGACTCGCGCCACGAAGGCCGTGGATCAGGAGGCCGAGAATGAGCGCACCGAAGTCGCCCGCCGGGTGGTACCCCGACCCCGAGGGTCATCCCGGCCAGCGTTGGTGGAGCGGCGCGGAGTGGGGGCCGACGCGTCCCACCCCCAGCCCGTCCCGTCGGCGCGGGTTGCCGATCCTCATCTTCGCGGGAGGCGTGCTGCTCCTCGCGCTCTTGGTCAGCGCCGGGAGCGGGTTCGGCGGCTTCCTCTCGACCGTCGGGCTCGCGGCGGTGATCGTCGGCGTGGTCGGTGTCGCGCGGCGCGGCATCCGCTGGCTCTTGCTTCCCGGCCGCGCGGCATCCGGCGCCGCCCTCGCGCTCGGCGTCGTCGTGCTCCTGATCGGCGGCGGAGTGTCGGGTGCGACCGACCCCGTCGTGAGCGCCGACCGTCGCGACTTCGTCGACGCGCGCCCGACCGCTTCGCCGGCGTCGACTCCGCGGGCCGTCGTGACCTCCGAAGAGGTCGTCGTCACCGAGCCCATCCCGTTCGAATCGGCCACCGTCGAGGATGCGAGCCTGCCCCAGGGGACCTCCTCGGTCACGACGCCCGGCGTCGCGGGGGAGCGGACGATCACCTATCGGGTCGACTATCGCGACGGCGTCGAGACCGGACGGCGTGTGATCCGCGACGAGGTCACCGTCCCGCCGGTGACGGAGGTCACGACGGTCGGGACGATGGCGCCGCCACCGCCCGCCCCGCGTCCGGCGGCGCCCAGCGGCGGGTGCCACTCGAGCTACTCGCCGTGCGTGCCGATCGCCTCGGATGTCGACTGCGCCGGCGGCAGCGGGAATGGGCCGGCTTACGTGTCAGGGCCGATCAGTGTCATCGGACCCGACGTGTACGGCCTCGATCGGGATGGCGACGGGGTCGCCTGTGAATGAGTGCGAGACCGCTCAGGCGGTCTTCGACTCCTGCTCGTCGTCGTCGAGCTCGTCCTCGTCGTCCGTGATGTACTCGGACCACTTCTCGAGGTCTTCTTCGAGGCGGGGGTTCCCGCCGAGTTCCTCTTGCAGCGCACCGTAGTTCGTCTCCGGGCTGAAGTACTTCAGCTCCCGGGCGACCTTCGTGTGCTTCGCCTTCTGACGGCCGCGCCCCATGCGTGACCCCCTTGATCTCAGGT